>CAYXDS010000183.1:0-5683 GCA_964463805.1 uncultured Elusimicrobia bacterium
TACGGCACTCGCTTTGTTCGACAAGTTCGGCCCGGATCTCTATCCGAAGCTTCGGCTTCCGCTTTTGCTGTTGGGCGTCTTTTTCGGTCTTGGGGCAATATTCTTAATCCTCATGGGACTTCTCGCCGAATTATTGGTTCGTCTCTACTTTCAGATCCGACAACAAAAACCTTATCGCCTCGCCGATGAATAAATCGCTGCGCATTCTGCTGGGCTTGGCTGTCAGTGCGTTTTGTTTTTGGTTTTTATTTCGGAATTTCGACCTCCACCTTATTGTGACCGCAATGCGTGAAGCCGATTACCGTTGGCTGATCCCGCCCATGGCAATTTATGTGGTATCGATGCTGTTACGGGGATTACGATGGAAAATTATTCTTTCCGGTGTCGAACCGGTGCCTTTTTCAGTCGTTTTTCCGAATCTAACCTTTGGTTTTTTCATGAATAACGTTCTGCCGGCCCGTGGTGGAGAATTCGTTCGATGCTTTACTCTGTCCCGAGATACGAAGATACCGGTCAGTTCAGTGTTGGGAACTGTGGTCGCCGAACGTTTATGCGATATGCTCGGTTTGATGTTGGTCATTTTTATTTCTTCCCATCTCCTTCCTTGGAATAAATTACCGATAGGACCAATCGCCGGATCGCTCGTGGCCGGAATTATCGTGACCGTAGTTTTCGTTGTGTACGCAAAAAAACACCATAACAACCCCGTCAATGCGACCGGATTGATGGGAAAAGTACTTCGCCTTTTTACTCAACTGACAGAGGGCTTTCTCGCGCTTCAGTCGTGGTCCAAAGCCGTTGCCGTCGTGTTGCTCTCTTGGACGATTTGGATCAATGAAGTGCTCATGCCGTTGTTTATTTCCCAGGCGCTGCATTTGGACCTTACGTTTTTCGAATCCGCGGGGCTGCTGACCGGGCTAAGCGTCGGCGTTATGATTCCTGCCGCTCCGGGGTTCGTCGGTACATATGAGTTGTTCGGAAAAACCGTGCTCACTTATCTGGGAAAACCCGAAGGCGCATCGGTGGCTTTTGTGGTTTTGTTGCATTTCTTTCACCTAACGATGGTGGCGTTGGTCGCGTTGGGGTCTTTTCTATTCGTCCAGTTCCGGAAAAAGAATTCTGCACGAGAGGAAATTCATGTTGGCGCTCGCACCTGATCATACAGCGACAACCTTTTTCACTTTTTTCACGTCGCTATTTATCAGCCTGATTTGCACGCCACTCGCTCGTATCATCGCAATCAAATTCGATATTCTCGACCACCCGTCGTCATCGATTAAAACGCATACGCATCCTGTTCCCTATCTTGGCGGAACAGCTATTTTTTTTGGATTCGTCTCGGCCATGTTTATTTTGCGTTTTGTGACGTCGTTCCCTTCCGGAACATTGCGTTCACTTCGCGGAATCCTATCGGGGGCGGCGATTGTCTTTGTGCTTGGATTGATCGACGATTTAAAGCCGCATGGACTGCATTACCGCACGAAATTTTTCTTTCAGATTCTAGCCGCGTGTACGGTCACTTTTTTCGGCATCCGCATAAAATTCATCAATCCGGCGTGGCTCGCTTATACCATGACGATCATTTGGATCGTCGGGATAACGAATGCGTTTAATTTGATCGATATTATGGACGGACTCGCTTCGGGGATCGCCGGTGTTGCCACGTTTGCTTTTGTTTTCATCGCATTGCCGACCGAAGAGCTTTTTGTAAATTTGGCCGCAGCGGCGTTGGGGGGGGCGGCGCTTGGTTTTCTACCGTTTAACATTTCCAAACGATGGCGCATTTTTATGGGGGATGGCGGAAGCCTGTTGCGTGGCTTTGTCTGCAGCGCGCTGGCATTGGGAACATCTTATGGAAAAAACACTGAGATCGGTGTGTTTGCTCCGTTAATGATTCTGTGCTTGCCGATTTATGACACGCTTTTTGTTTTTGCGATGAGAATTTTGCGCGGAAGCTCACCATTTCTAGGATCAAAGGATCATTTCGCGTTGAGATTGGAGCTCCTTGGTTGGCCGAGGCCGTGGATCATTGTCTTTGCCGCTTCATTTTCAATGGTTCTGTGTTTCGGCGCTTTTCTTGTGACGCGAATTCCGGCGTTTGAAGCGCTGATTATTTATGCCGCCACCGCCGTATTGCTCGCATTCTTTACTCATGTGCTGCTGAAAGTCAAAATAAAATGACAAAAAACATTTCCCAACGACCGGTCTTAATTCTCGGAGGGGGATTGGCCGGGTTATCGACCGCCTATCATTTGAAATCACGCAACAATCTGGTCGTGGAAAAGTCCGACGAAGTCGGCGGAACGGCCCGCTCGTTTTCCGTCAACGGATTCACGTTTGATATCACCGGGCATTTGTTGCATCTGCACTCCGCTTACACGAAGAAATTGATTCCGATGTTGCTCAAAAATCAATTCTATTCCTGCGTACGCAAGGCTTGGATTCATTCGAACGGAACCGATACGAAATATCCGTTTCAGGCTTACACGCGCGGATTGCCCCAACAGGTGGTCGATGAATGCGTGCTCGGATTCATCGACGCGTATATGAAAAACCAGGAAAATGGGCGCCCGCCGTTCAAAGATTTTAAATCGTGGTGTCTCGGCATTTTCGGGGCGGGGATTTCGAAACATTTCATGATCCCGTACAACGAAAAACTTTACCAAGCGAAAGCGGAGCGAATGTCGACCGACTGGTGCGGCCCGTTCGTCCCCATGCCGAAACTATCGGACGTCATTCGCGGCGCGATCAACGATACCGAAGGAAATTTTGGGTACAACACCACCTTTCTCTATCCGAAAAAAGGCGGTATCCAACAACTGGCTCGAGCGTTTGCAAATCGGCTGGACGGCGTTTATATGAACACGTCGATAACGAAACTCGACTGGAAAAACAAGCGTGCGACGTTGTCGAACGGCGAGACCGTTTCCTATTCACATATGGTCAACACCATTCCTTTGCTTGAGCTTCTAAAATTAATGGGGCCGCTTCCGGCAAATGTTCGCGCCGCCAAGGATCGACTTCGCTTTGCGAGTATTCTCTGTGTGAATCTCGGCGTGAACAGATCGAAAATTTCAGATGCGTCGTGGATCTATTATCCGGAATCCAAATTCCCTTTCTATCGCGTCGGGTTCCCGATGAATTTTACGCCTCACGCGGTTCCCAAAGGCTGCAGTTCCATGTATGTCGAGGTGCCGCAGAACGCCGTCAAGGGGGATTCAAACGCGACTCTTCTTAAGAAAATTCGCATCGGGTTGATAGAGGCCAATGTTCTAAAGCGTACGGATAAATTTCGCGCCGTTCAATTCCTGCCGGTGAAATATGCCTATGTGATCTACGATCATCATAGAAACCAGGCCTTAAAAACCATTTTTTCGTTTCTCGCCCAACAAAAAATTCAAACGATCGGACGTTACGGCGCTTGGAAATATTCGTTTATGGAAGAGGCAATTCTCGACGGGAAAAAAGCCGCCGAAAATATTATCAATGGCTCCCGCCGCCCGCATTAAAGTCGTTCATCTGATCACGCTGCTTGAATTTGGCGGCGCTCAAGGCAACACGATCCATACGGTGCAGAATCTTGATCCGGCGGAATTCGACGCCGAATTGTGGGCGGGCAAAGGCGCCTATTGGGATAAAGAAGTGGGCGCGCGTACGCGTTATTTTTCAACGCTGGTCCGCCCGCTGAATCCTCTGTTCGATTTTCTTGCCGTGATTGAATTATGGTTCGCTTTGCGGAAAACCCGGCCGCAGATTCTCCACACGCATTCATCAAAAGCGGGCATTGTCGGTCGCATCGCGGGCGCGCTGTCCGGTGTCCCACTCATTATTCACACATTTCACGGTTTTGGGTTCAACGACCGTCAAAAGCCATGGACGCGCGCATTGTTCGTATTCTTGGAACGATTTTGCGCGCGATTTACCGATACGCTTGTGTTCGTTTCGCAATCGAATTGGGATCTCGCAAAAAAAATGGAAATTGGCGATGAATCGCGCTATCGGCTCATCCATAGCGGCGTGCCGCTCAACCAAATTAAAATGAAAGCGCAAGAATCCGATCCCATCCAACTTCGCGCTGACTTTAAAATTCCTTCAGAAGCGAAAATTGTTTCGACGATCGGGGCATTTAAACCTCAAAAGAATCTGTTCGATTTTCTTGCCGCGGCGAAAAAAATCGCCGCGGCGTTGCCACACACGTACTTCTTTATTATTGGAGATGGGGAACTGCGAGCGGATCTTGAGAACCGGATCCGCGAATGGGGACTGGAATCCCGGCTTTATTTGCCCGGCTGGCGCGAGGATGCGGTACGTTTTCTCGCCGCTTCGGATCTCTTCATTATGACGTCTTTATGGGAAGGCCTGCCGCGCGCGTTGGTGGAAGCGATGGCGCTTGGCCGCCCTCCGATTTGTTACGACACCGATGGGGTGCACGATTTGCTCGATTCCTTCGGACCATTGCTGGTTCGCCAAGGTGAGGTTAACCAGGTCGCCGAACAGGCGATTCGGCTGCTCACCGATTCAGGTGAATGGAAACGCATTTCAGAGCGCGTTCGCGCGGCGATTGGACCAGAGTTCGATATAAATGTCATGGTTCGTCAGCAGGAAGCGCTCTACCGGGAACGACTCAAAGTGGACAACCCGCATCTAAAACATTAACATCCGCGCCACTGCAAGCCTTCGAGGAGGTTTACGTGCATTTTTCGGTCTCTGAAATTCGAAGCGCGGGCCGGTTGGAGCGAGACGAGTCGTTGGATCCCACCCCGATTTTGGGGAATCCTCCTGAATTTGTTTCTTTTCGATATCCGCTGAAAGTGATGGCCAGCGCCATGATGACCGGGTCTGACATTGTCGTTTCGGCCAACGTGGCGACGACGTTGAGATTTATTTGCGGTCGTTGCCTCGAACCTTACGAGCGGCCGTTTAAGGCGGATTTTCAACAGGTGTTCAGTTCGGATTTAAAAGAAATCGACATCTCGAATGATATTCAAGAAGTCGTGTACATCGACTTGCCGATAACGCCGGTGTGCAAAGAAGATTGCAAAGGTTTGTGTTCGAATTGCGGAAAGAACCGCAACGAGCTTGAGTGCAAATGCGAGTTCGCTTCCATGGATTCAAAGTGGGACGGACTCAATAGAATTCGTTTTCATTAAACAGAAGGTGGAGTAAATCATGGCTAATCCAAAGAAAAAACATACGCCGATGCGGCGTGATATGAGACGGTCCGCGAACTTCAAGTTGACCGCGGCGAGTCTCTCAACCTGCGCCCAATGCGGAAAAGGAATTCTTCCGCATCGCGTTTGTCAATATTGCGGTTTTTACAAAGGCGAACTCGTTCTCGCGCCGAAGCAAGCGAAGAAGAAGAAAGAGGACAACTAATACATGAAAATCGCGCTCGACGCGATGGGAGGCGATCTCGGAGCCTCCGTTAATGTCCGAGGAGCCATTCAAGCGTGCCAATCGTGGCCGGATCTCGAAGTTATTTTGGTGGGGGATAAAGCGCAACTAGCCAGAGAGTTGCAGTCGTACAATCTCAATTCCCACCTAAAAGTTTCTATCGCGCATGCGGAAGACGTGGTCGGCATGCATGAATCGCCGGTCGAAGCTTGCCGCAGCAAACCGGATTCCAGAATCATGGTTTGCGCAAAAAGGGTCGCCGAAGGCAAAGCCGAAGTAAAGGTTTCGG
>CAYXDS010000184.1:0-5651 GCA_964463805.1 uncultured Elusimicrobia bacterium
GACCCCGGCTTAAGACATGCCGGGGAGACGGATTTTGATGGCTCGCGTTTTATACGTCATTACCGATTCGGGCGTCGGGGGAACCGAGAAAGCGCTTTTGACCGTATTGAAAAATTTGGACCGAAGCGTGGCCGAACCTTGCGGCGTGCTCGTATTGAAGGAAAAACGCGATATGGCTGTCGCATGGGAGCAAGCCGGCGTGCGTGTGCAATCGTTCGGTATGAAAAGATGGCCGACGCCGTCCTTGTTGTTTCGGCTGTCGCATGAAATCCGACGAACGGCGCCGGATATCGTGCACGCGTTCCTCTATCATTCGATTCAGCTTTGCCGTCTCGCGCACAGGATGAACCGGTCATTCAAGCTCGTTACGTCCCCGCGCGTCAATTATTCGTTTGCGCCGAAGACCGCGTTGATGATTGACGGCTGGCTTAAGTCCGAAGATGATGCGGAGCTTTGTGAAAGTGAATCCGGTTGCCGATCGTTGGTAGAGAATTACGGATACGACTCCGACAAAGTTCACGTGGCGTGGAACAGCGTAGACGGTTCTGTCTTTCACTTCGACCCGGTCGCTCGCGAAAAACTACGCGCTCATTGGAAAGTGGAGCCCGATGAACTGTTGATCGGGTCGTTGGGGCGATTGCACCGGCAAAAAGGGTACGATATTTTGATGAATGCGTTGCGCAATATGCACGGAATTCGCGGGAAAATAAGAACCGTGATCGTCGGGAACGGACCCGACCGCGCGAAGCTCGAACAATTGGCGACGACGGTGCCGTCGTCGGTAGGGTTTGCCGGTCAGCGTGTCGATGTGCCCTCCGTGTTGTCGGCGCTCGATATTTACGTGCAGAGTTCGCGTTACGAAGGGCTATCGAACGCGCTGCTCGAGGCGATGAGCGTCGGGTGCGCGTGTGTGGCCACCGCGGTGGACGGCACGCGCGATTTCGCCGACGATGGACTCAATATGGTGCTGGCCAAGCCGAATGATCCGCTGTCGTTAGCGCTCGGGCTTGCGACCGTGGTTGAAAAGCCCGAGTTGCGCAAGCGTTTATCCGAGAATGCTAAGATCACCGCATCGAAGTTTTCCGTGCAGAGAATGATGGAAGGCTTCGAAAGCGTTTACCGTTCCGTTCTTAAATAAATTATGTCCGTTCCTTTTCTCGATATCCATATTAAAGATGCCGCTGTTCGTTCCGAAATCGACCGCAAGCTTAGCGCGTTGATTGACGAGACGTCGTTCATCGGCGGCCCCGAAGTAAAATCGTTCACTAACAACTTCGGCGCGTATTGCCGCGGCAAGTGCGTGACGCTCGCCAACGGCACCGATGCGTTGATTCTCGCTCTGCGCGCGCTCGGAGTGGGTCCCGGCGACGAAGTGATTACTGTGCCGTTCACGTTCATTGCGACGGCCGAAGCGATTTCAAACGTCGGCGCGACCGTTAAATTCGTCGACATTCATCCGAAAACCTACACGATCGATCCGGTTCAGTTCGAACGCGCGATCACGCCGAAAACGAAAGCGGTGATTCCCGTGCATTTGTTCGGGCAGCCGGCCGATATGGACCCGATCAATGAAATTGCGCGCGCGCATACGATCGGCGTGATCGAAGACGCGGCGCAAGCTCACGGCGCCGAGTATAAAGGACGACGAACCGGCACGCTCGGCGACATTGCCTGTTTCAGCTTTTACCCGACGAAGAATCTCGGCGGCATGGGGGACGGCGGCGCGGTGGTGTCGCTGAACGAGGAGTTATTGGCCAAAGTGGCGCGTCTCGCGGACCATGGACGCGCCGACCGGTATTTTCACACGGTCGAAGGCGTGAACAGCCGGCTCGATGCGTTTCAAGCGGCCGTCCTCAATGTGAAATTGAATCGTCTGGATCGCGACAATGAACGCCGGCGAGAAATCGCCGCACGCTACAACGCGGCCTTGGTCAAACAATCGTTCGTCACTCCGCCGACGGTCGCCGCTTATTCGAAACATGTTTTCCATTTGTATTCGGTCGAATGCGCTCAACGCGACCAGTTGATGCGCCACTTGCAAGATCGGAAGATCGGATGCGGTGTGTACTATCCGATTCCGCTGCATTTGCAACCGGCCTATGCGCCGCTCAAATACCCACGCGGCGCGTTTCCGGTCAGCGAAACGTTGGCCGACCGGATTCTCGCTCTTCCGATGTACGCCGATATGCCCGACGCCGACGTGCAAACCGTGTGCGAAGCGTTGCACGCGTTTTCTCCGGCCGTGTTGTCCTGACGGGATGCGCGTTGCCGTCATCATCCAGAATTTTTTCCCTTTTATCGGCGGAGCCGAAAAACAAGCGCTGGAACAAGCGTCCGTAGCGGTCGAAAAAGGCGTCGACGTGCGCGTGCTCACGCGCGCGGTGCCTGGTCAGCCGAACTCCGAGGTCATTCGTAATGTAAATGTGTTGCGCTTGGCAAGTTTTGGACCGGATCCGTTTAACGCTTTTGTTTTTGCGGTATCGCTCACCATTCACCTTCTGTTCAATCTCGACAGGTACGATGTTTATCATGTGCATCTTGCTTCCTCTCACTCCTTGCCAGCCGCTCTTCTCGGTAGACTTTTTCGGAAAAGAGTCATCATCAAACTGGGGGGCGGGTTTCAGATCGGCGAGCTCGCGCTTTCGCGAAAATCGCCGATGGGTCGGGTTAAGTTGCAACTGCTTGCCTGGGCCGATCCGGTTTTTATTGCGGTCAACGAAGGGCAACTCGCCGAATTGCGCGCCAGCGGACTCGGCGCATCTCATGTGGTTTCGATTCCAAACGGCGTCAATTTAAAAACGTTCCGGCCATCGACCGTCGAACAGAAAAACGCTTTGCGCGCGAAATTGAAGTGGCAGGGAATGATTTTTTTGTTCGTCGGGCGATTTGCTTCCGATAAATTGCGCACCGATATTTTCGAAAGATTCATCGATGCATGGTCGAAAACCGCCGCTTCTCAAAACACATTCTTCTATCTGGTCGGTCAAGGTCCGTTGCAACACGATTATGAAACCATCATTGAACGATACCACGTCGAAAATTCGGTGAAAATTTTGGGACCAAATAATGATGTGGTCGACGTGTATCGCGCGGCGAATGTGTTCGTGTTGCCGTCCATTTCCGAAGGTTTGTCGAACGCGTTGCTCGAAGCGATGGCGTGTGGCTTGCCGGTGGTGGGATCACGCGTGCCCGGTGTCGTTGATATCGTGACGGAATCCGAACACGCGTATTTATTCGATCCGATGGAGACGGCTCAAATCGAACGCGCGCTGCGGTCTGCGTTGGGAAATGTGGATCTCCTTTCGGAGATGGGGGCGCGTTGTGCGGATCATGTTCGGACCTATTCCGTCGATGCGACCGTCGATCGTTTGATCGCGCTTTATCATGCGATGGAAAAATCATGACGACGGAAACTCGCTTTGGCTTCGGTAAGAACTGGCATCGTTATCTGTCCCGTCTTAACGAAGATCGAATTCGTTCGGCGGACGCTTCGCTACGAGAAATGTTGCAAACCGCCGACCTTAACGGTCAAACGTTTCTTGACGCGGGCTCGGGCAGCGGCCTGTTCAGTTTGTCCGCGCGTCGGCTCGGCGCGCGCGTGCATTCGTTCGATTATGACGCCGACTCGGTTTCCTGTACGGAAGAACTGCGCCGGCGTTATTTCGGTGACGAACCACAGTGGACCATTGAACGCGGTTCCGTTCTCGATGAGCGTTATCTTGCTTCGTTGGGGAACTTCGATGTTGTGTACTCGTGGGGGGTGTTGCACCACACCGGCGATATGTGGCGCGCCATTGATCTAATTTCGAAAAGGGTTTCGCCGAACGGTCACCTGTTCATTGCGCTGTACAACGATCAGGGCCGCGCGAGTCGTTGGTGGACCGCCATTAAGCGAGCGTATTGCCAATCCCCGAAGCCCGTTCGCGCATTGATCCTATTGCTGTGCTTGGTCCGGTTGTGGGGGATGACGTTCCTTAAGGACACGCTGCGCGGTCATCCGTTTAAGACGTGGCGAAATTATGGGACGACCGGGCGCGGCATGTCCGCTTGGGTGGATCTCGTCGATTGGGTCGGCGGTTACCCGTTTCAGGTGGCGAAACCGGACGATGTTGTGGATTTTCTCCGGACGCGCGGGTTTTCGTTAAAAAAGACGACGTCGGTGGGGGCCGGTTCCGGCTGCAACGAGTTTGTTTTTAAGAGGCATTGACGCGTCGTCGTTCTCGGTGTAAATATCGTTTAGAACATTCTAAACGTTAAAAACAGAGGCGGTTTATATGCACGATATCGAGTTCGCCAAGTTCGCCGGAGAGCTGGCTGAGTCGTTGAGTTTCAATAAATCGGTCGGGCAAATTTTCGGCGTTCTCTATCTCTCCGATAAACCGTTGTCGCTCGAAGAAATCGCCTCCCGCCTCTCCATGAGCAAGGGGAACGCCAGCATCAATCTCCGTTATCTCGAATCGTGGGGCGCCGTTCGGCCCGTGATGTTCAGCGGAACACGCAAAGACCATTATGAGGCGAATACCAATCTGAAACAGATCCTGCTGCGACGTGCCGAAGAGGGGATTTCCCGACGGCTCGATATGGCCGAGGGTTGGATTGAACGCATTTTATCGAAAGAAAACGGCGGCTCGTCGATCGATGCGCGCTCAAAGAAAAAAATGCAAGAACTGAGAAGCATGATTTCGAGTGGCCGCAAAGCGCTGAAGATCTTGCCCGGTGTGCTGAAGTTCCTGCCGAAATAGCATGTGCGGAATCGCCGGCCTTTATAATTACGGAGTCGCCGAGCGCGTAGACCGCGCGAAGCTTCAACGCATGAACGATCTCATTTGTCACCGCGGTCCGGATGACGAGGGGATGTTCGTGGATGGAAACGTCGGGTTGGCGATGCGGCGTTTGGCTATCATCGACGTCGCCTCGGGCCAGCAGCCGATGACGAATGATGACGGTTCCGTCCATCTCGTGTTCAACGGCGAGATCTATAATTTCGAATCTTTGCGCGAGGAACTGATCGCGCAAGGCGTACGTTTTAAAACCCAATCCGATACCGAAGTGATTCTGCGTTTGTATGAATCGGTCGGCCTTAAATGCGTGGAACGGTTGCGCGGGATGTTCGCGTTTGCGATTTGGGACGCAAATAAAAAACGGTTGTTCGTCGCGCGGGATCGATTCGGCAAGAAACCGCTGGTTTATTTCGATCGCGGCGGACGCTTCGCTTGGGCGTCGGAGTTGCGGTCCTTGTTGGAATTGCCCACCGTTTCAAAAGAAATCGACGTGGATGCGGTCGACTTGTATTTGGGACTTCAATATATTCCGAGTCCATGGACCATTTTTAAATCGCTGCGCAAACTACCGCCTGCGCATGTCCTTATTATAGAGGGTGGACGTGTGCGCGTGGAGCGTTATTGGGGACTCCCGACGGAACCCTCCGTGCCGGACGTGTCGATCGAAGAAGCGAAAGCGGCCGTGCGATCGAAGCTGGAGGAATGCACGCGATTGCGCATGATCTCGGAAGTGCCGCTCGGCGCTTTTTTGTCGGGGGGTGTCGACTCGACCATCGTGGTCGGGCTCATGAGTCGGTTGTCGCCGCGGCCGGTTAAAACGTTTGCGATCGGGTTCGAAGAAGAAAAGTTTTCAGAATTGCCGTTCGCGCA
>CAYXDS010000185.1:0-5633 GCA_964463805.1 uncultured Elusimicrobia bacterium
ATCGAATCGGTGACGCAGGCCGAAGATTCAGGCGCCGGACTACGTTATCTGAACGGCGCCGAAACGCGTTTTGGACACACCGATTTGTCGTTGCCGATTTCTGGAGAATGGTCGAGGGATCATCACTTGAAATTGCGCGTGTTGAGCGATCGATTGTCTCCCGGATTAACGCGCCGCGCTTTTTCCCTGAAACCGGGCACAGCGCCACCGCCGCATAAAATACTGAAAGCGCCCGACCGGTTTTCATTGACCGATAAAATGACGTTTCTCGAACGCGCGTACCAAGCGGCGAACCGCGGTCCGCATGTGCGTCAGATCAACATTAATTACGGCGAAAAAACGAAGAACGTGTTTTGTTTCAACTCCGACGGCGAAACATTTTCCGAAAAACGCGTGTATGTGGTGTTCAGCATCACGGTGACCGTCGGGCGCGACAGCGACATGCAAACCGCGTACGATTCTATGGGCGGGTTGTTGGGGCTCGAGTTGTTCGACGGCGATCGCATTGAAAGACTGGCGCGCGAAGTCGCCGCGCGCGCGCACGAAAAATTGAACGCGCCGCAGGCGCCGGTCGGAGAGATGCCGGTCGTGATCGCGTCGAGCGCGGGGGGCACGTTGATCCACGAAGCGGTCGGCCATTCGCTTGAAGCGGACGCGGTGCTCGAAGGCACGTCGCCTTCGTACGTCGGTAAAATCGGCTCGACGGTTGCTAACTCGAAACTAACCGTGTACGACGATCCGACCGTTATCGGCGCGCGCGGATCATTTTTATTCGACGATGAAGGCACGCGTTCCGAAGCGACGCGGCTGATCGAGAACGGCGTTTTGAAAACCTATTTATTCGACCGCCTGTCCGCGCGCAAAGCGAATCGCGCGTCGAACGGGCACGGCCGCAGAGAATCGTACGCGCACCGGCCTATTCCGCGCATGTCGAACACGTTCGTGGCACCCGGTCCGGACGATCCGGCGGAAATCCTTCGTTCGTTTCAAAACGGACTGCTCGTGACGAAAATGGGCGGGGGGCAGGTGAACACGGCGAACGGCGATTTCGTGTTCGAAGTCGAAGAAGGTTTTCACGTGGAGAACGGAAAGAAAAAAATGGTGCGCGGTGCCACGTTGCTCGGCAACGGCCCGCAGACGTTGCTGCAGATCGATAAAGTCGGATCGGATCACGGATGGGCGATCGGTACGTGCGGCAAAGAGGGTCAAGGCGTTCCGGTTTCGGACGCGCTTCCGACCGTGCACATCAAGAAATTGGTGGTGGGCGGTCAGTAGCTAAACGAGATCGGGTTCGTGCGTGTATCTTTTTTTATATACGTCGAAAATGACAGGCGCGATCGCCACGATGACCGGCCCGAGAATAATTCCCTTGAAACCCCAAACTTCCACGCCGCCCAACAGTGAAACGAACAATATAAAAAACGAAATATCTGAATCCTTGCCGACCAAATACGGGCGCAACACGTTATCGATAAGCCCGACGATCAAAAATCCCCAACCCAGCAGAAAAATTCCTTTCCCCGGATGTCCACCCAGGAACGCGTTGACCGCCAACGGCACCCAAACGAGCGCGGTTCCGACGACGGGAAGGAGCCCCGCGATCATTGTGAGCACGCCGAAGATAATCCACGCGCCAATGCCGGCGATGCCGTAGCCGATCATTCCCATCGCTCCCTGAATCATCGCGCCGAGAAACCAGCCGCGTATCACGCCGGTGACGATGATTTTGCCGCGTTGTTGGCAATCGGCTTTCTCTTCTTCGCGTAACGGCAAAAAACTTTCGATATACGCATAATATACTTCACCGTCGCGGAAGATGAAGAACAACACGAATATCATCATGCCGATGTTGCCGAGCGACGCAACGAGCTCGGCCGCGGCACGCCCGCCAAGCGCGCCGAGAACTCCCAGCATACGGTCGACCATTTGAGTGAGTTGGCCGCGCGCTTCCGACGGTCGAATCGCAAACGTTTGATGAAGCCAACCCCATAGTCCTTTCACCGTTTCGTTGGAATCGAGAATTTTTCCATCGCGTAAATTCATCAACTGCGATTGCCAGCCGCGAATCAACGGGCTCCATGCGTCCGATTGCTCGACCGCGGCCCAAATCATGAGGAACAGCGGCAGAATAATGAATAAGACGACGATGAAATCTGAGAGGAACGCGCGAAACGAAGGGGAAAGTTTTGGAAATTTCTTTTTAAGTCCATGATGGAGTGGATAAAACGCAATTCCCAACGCCACAGCTCCGACCATCGCGCCCGCGAACGCCGAGAACAATTGAAACATCAGCACGATCATCACCAGGCAAAGCGCGAGCGTGAAGTAATGAGAAACTTTATCCCGCATATCGGTCTTGGGTTTGTCGGCCAGGGATTTCATTTCGTTATAGGGATACGGCGGGTGCGTAAATAAGTTCGAGGCGAATCCTTTAACCTTTGCGGAATTGTCCCATGCCGGCGATGAATATTGAGAACACCGACAGCATGAACGCATGGACAGCCAAAGCAGCGATGGCGATTGTTTTGCGCTGATCGCGTTGAAACAGCCCGATGACCGCCAGCACGCCGCCCGAAACGGCCAGAAAAAACGTGAGCGCCATTCCGATGAACGGGAATAAAACGCGAAGCGTGTTGATGATGATGTGCACTGCGTCCTTTTGTTGTTCAACCGACGCCCAATTCTTCATCGTGAAAAAAGCGACCGTGAAAATCGAAACGACGAGCGCCATTTCAATTCCGGCCAATGCAAGCGACGCATCCCCAAGTTTTTGGCGTGAAAATGTCATTAGTAGTTTTTGCGGCCCTTGCGGTTGAGCCGGATCTGGCAGGAATCGGTGAAAAACGGAAGCAGCGATTTGATTTTCGGGATCACTTCTTCGGCGGTGGCTTCGCCCATCTTGATCATTTCTTTCGCGCGGTCCAAATCCCACCAAAGAAGATCATGCGATTTGATGTTCATGACCACGTGCGCTATTTCGGAGCGCGACTGAGAAATTTCGTACTGCATGATGTAAATCGTTTTCAGCATGATTTCAGGAATGCTGGGTCCGCGCAGTGTGTTCGGTAAATGTCGGCGCCACCAGCCGATCATGCGCGGCACGCGCCGCTCGCCGGCTTTCGAGGTGAGATTGGCCGAAATGAGAATGTTTGCGCCTTGCGATACGATGATGGAGGTCGGCACCGGATTTACGAGGCCGCCGTCGACCAAATACCGTCCATCGAGATAATACGGCTGAAAGAAAAACGGCAGCGATAGGCTTGCGCGCACCGCTTCGGCAACGTTGCCGCGGTCGAGAATGATTTCCTTGCCGGTCTGAATATCAGTTGCCACGCAGGCGAACGGCAGCAGCAAGTCGTTAAATGTTTGATCGTTTAAATGCGAACGCAAAAAGTTCAACACGCCGTTGCCACGGATGAGACCCGTGCGTGGAATAATCGGATCGGCCATCATCCAAAGTCTCTTGCGGTCGATCGACTGCGCGATCTTTTCCATTTCGACGGCACTGATGCCGGCCGCATAGAACGCGCCGATCAACGCGCCCATCGACGTTCCGCTCACGACGTCCGGATGAATGCCTTCGCGCTCGAGTACGCGCAACATGCCGATCAGCGCGTAACCGAAAGCGGCGCCCGATCCCATCGCGAACCCAATCGTAAGATTCGCGAGTTTGCGTGCGAGCCGGTCGATCGCACGTTGGCCTTGCGTGGTTTCGGATCCGAAGAACGGTGTGCCCTTCAACATGAATTGCCGACCCCATTCGGGATCCCAATCGATCCGCATGTCAGCGGTAAACTCGGTGGGCTGTTGATTCGATTTGATCGAAAGCCAGATGCGTTCAGGTTTGCGCGCGAGCGCGTTGCCGTTCAGTTGCCGTAATTTGTCCATTTCGACCGGCGCGGATTGCGGACCGGCGATCGCGACGACCTTGTCGAACTCATTGAGCAAAATTTGGATGTTTTCTTTGTTCTCAGCGGGCAGAACGAACAGGCAATAGTCATACTGATCCTTGATCAGCGCGAACAACGAATACACGATATTATTGATGACGCCTGAGAAAATTTTCGAATCAAGTTCGAGCAATTCAAGTCCCGACGGGTGAACGACGACTATTTCATTGAACCGGCGCGTGTCTTGCAGAAGCCCGTCGCGGAATTGGCGGTCGGAAACGACGGTCGGGTTAAGCCCGAGGCTTTTCGCGATTGACGCGCCGCTTTCGCCGACCACGCACATCAAAATTTTCCGATGCGTTTGCTCGGACAGCGACAACGCGAGGTTTACCGTGAAAACCACGCGATCCTGGTCCGGCAACGCGGGCACCAGCGCGAAGATCTTCGCTGGTTGATTGGACGGCGCGCCGCTGCGATGAATCGATGCGAGCCGGCTCGAAAGAATCCGCGACAGATGCACGCCCATGGTGGGATTTTTTTCGATGAGCGCGTCGAAGTCCCGTTTGGTCAGCACCAATAGTTCGGCGGTGGAATCGACGATGGCCGTGTTCGTGCGCGGTTCACCGGCTAACAACGCCATTTCTCCGAGCACATCGCCGCGGTTTAAATAGGCGAGCGTGTTCTTTTCGATTTCACGAAGCGGCGCGCCGGATTTGAGAATGCGCACGGTTCCTGACAGCACGATGTAAAGCGAATCCCCGGGGTCGTTCTCGTGGAACAGCACGGCGCCTTTCGGAAATGAAACGAGCGTCATTTTCTTCGTGAGCGTCGAGAGTTGGTTCCCGGTGAAGCTAGAGAACAGAAAGACGCGCCGCGTCAGCTGTAACCAATCGGACGATGATAAACTCATGGCAATCTGCAGCATAGCCCCGGTATGCTTCGTTTGTCAATTTGGGCTGAAAAAACAAAGTGATACACTTATACGTATGAAAACCGTGAAAGCGGCAAAATCCGTCGACATTCATCAACTGGCGAGCTTCTTAAAAGGCGTCGAGTTGCTGAACGGCCTTTCGGCCGAAGATTTGTTGCGCGTCGCGAAAATGTGCCAGTTGGTGCGTTTCCGGCGCGCCGAGCGTATATTTACCGCGTCGCAACCGGGCGCGTGTTTGTACGTGGTGATGGCGGGCCGCGTGAAAATTTTCGGCTCCTCCGCGCAAGGCCGGTCCAAAACATTCGCGTATTTGGAACCCGGCGATATTTTCGGCGAGATGTCGTTGATCGACGAAGAGGCGCGTTCGGCGTCGGCGTCCGCGCTTGAAGATTCGGTTTTGATCATGCTGAAGAGCGACGAATACCGGAAACTGATGTTGTCGCGTCCGACGATCGCTTTGGCCGTTTTGAAAACGATGACGCTGCGACTGCGCAAGGCGAATAAGGAAATCGAAGGGTTGTCCTTCAATAACGTGTTGGGCCGAATCGCGCAGATTCTCATCGACCTCGGCGAACGTTACGGCAAGAAAACCGACGAAGGGATCCGAATCGACATGGCGCTTTCTCACAAGGAACTCGCCGAAATGGCCGGCACCGCTCGCGAAGTGATTAGTCGCGTGATCTCGCGTTTCCGCCGCATCGGCTGCGTGCGTTTTTCCGACAACAAACTCATCATCACCGACCACGAAAAACTCAAGAGTTGGATTTTTTGATGAATAACAAAAATGTCGTCACCCCCGCGAAGGCGGGGGC
>CAYXDS010000186.1:0-5619 GCA_964463805.1 uncultured Elusimicrobia bacterium
GGCAAGATTTGCCGCTCGTGGTTCCGGCGAAATCACAGGCGCCGCCTCCAACCGTTGCTCCAGCAGTATTGGGACCGCGGCGTATCGTCCATCTTCCGTCCGGCGCGCCTCGTCGTGTCACCGCAGCTCCCTCGCGCGTCGCGGAGGCTCCGGTGATTTCGGAAAAACCAATTGAGGCGCCGGCGCCTGTCCAAGTTCAAAAACCGGTTGAACCGGAGTTGCCGCCTTTACCCAGCGCACCGTTTGTTTTTGATGCCGACGGGGGAAGTCCGGTTGTTTCGGTTTCCGATAGCGGCTTACCCAATGAGACGCCGAGGGCTCGCTTTGGGGATGGACTTTCGCTCGCTGAGAAATGTTTCGAATGGCTGGCTGAAAATATGCCGCAAACGCCGGCATTGAAATTGATCACGCCCGTCAAGGATCTTATTCGTAAGCACGGCTTGGACAGCCGTGGAACGGAATTCGTCAATGCGATTTTTGAACTCGTCATTGGTGTGGAAACGGTCACGTACCATGAATTGGATCAGAATCCACTTGTCGGCGCGACCGCCGTCTACCAGACGCTTGATGAATATTTGACGACTCACCCGGACGCCAGTCTTAAAGATTTGGAGGATGTTTCCAGTAAGATTCTTGAAGGATTCCTTGATGGTTCTCTGCTCGAACAGCGCGCGACTGGGTCCATTCCCCTTGAGGTGGTGCTCGAGGAAAATGTGAAAGCGATCGAAAGAAACCTTAACGCCACCTCACTTTCGCTCGGCGTCGCCGAAATGGACGGGACCACCAAGGTGGTCG
Organism: uncultured Elusimicrobia bacterium; assembly: GCA_964463805.1. Taxonomy (GTDB): domain Bacteria; phylum Elusimicrobiota; class Elusimicrobia; order F11; family F11; genus JAJVIP01. The sequence goes on from CAYXDS010000186.1 coordinate 796, forward strand.
AGATCGGACACATTGAAGACGTTAACCCGCTGGTTTCAAATGTGTTGGATTGGTTTGCACTCGGAAACGCCAATAAGAAAAATGTCGTGTTGTATGTGGCGCCCGAAAAGCGTGAGCAAGAAGCGGGCATCGCGCGCGCGATCGCTTCCGTTCTTAACAATCATCGGGACAAATCATGGACCGGTCACGTGATTGTTTTGCCTCACAGCCGCGTTGGCCAAGGACATTATTCGATTGATCGCATCATTTCCGCCGCCGTCGATGTCAAATTCGATAATTCATTCGAGCGTCTTGGCGTGCCGGTCTCGCCGTTAGCGCCGCACGATTGGACTGTACTCGTGTTGCGTACGATGGCGGACCGCTCGTGGGATGATCCAACCACCCTCTCGCCCGCTCAAGTGGTGTCGATGTTCCTCGACGTTATTGAAGGAACTGCGACGAAGACCGACTGGAAAGCGAAAGTCCTCGGCGGACTGGCCGCGCGCAAAGCGGCTTAGTCCTTCAAAATAGATTAATATTCGAGCGAAGACCGGGGTGTAGCTCAGTTGGCTAGAGCGCGTGCTTTGGGAGCATGAGGTCGCAGGTTCAAGTCCTGTCACCCCGAAATTTTGCGCCAGCAAAATTTCCCTCTATTTTCCAATGCCAATGCTGGCGCAAAATTGGAAAATGGCATGGGAAAATGGAAAATAGTTCAAGGAGTCATTTATGACAGTCACTTTAGGCCGTAACGAACCCTGCCACTGTGGATCAGGGAAGAAATACAAGAAGTGCCATCTTGAGAAAGACGAGAACGTCGATCGCAAAGAGCGCGAGAAAGCCGCTTTGAATGCCGCCAAGGTTGCGGCGGCCGAGGCCGAGAAAAACGAGAAAGACGATCAGAAAAAATCTCCTCAACACAAACCGAACGAGCAGTCCGGGCTGTTCAGTAAAGTCGCCGGCAAGGTCGGTTTCTTCCGCGGGTTGACGCAACGGCGCACACCGTCGGCCAACAAGGGCGGATAATCAACTCACGTGACGTCCGTTAATCTGTTCGGCGTCGAATTCCCGATGTGGGCCGTTGGCGTCGCGTCGTTTGCGATTTGGGTCGTCGTCGGATGGACGCTGAAGCGAATTCTTTTCGCGTGGCTGCGTTTCATCACTGCGAAAACCGAAACCGAACTCGACGACGCGCTGATCGCCGCGCTGAATTTACCGATCACGTTGATGATCTGTGTGTGGGGTGCCGCCGCGGTCGTGCATTTCGTCATTCCCGGCATTCCGTCGCATTGGCTCGCAAGAGTTCGCTTAATTTCAACAATCGCTTCGATGGCCGCGTTTATATTTTTCGTGGATGGCCTGATGCAGAACCTCCTCGATATTTATGCGAAAACGGTCGAAGTCTTGCGAGTGTCGCAGTCGTTTACTTCCGTCGTTATTCACATCGTTGTCCTCAGCATCGGCGCGTTGATAATTTTGGACAGCATCGGCGTTTCGATCACGCCGCTCATTGCTTCTCTCGGCATCGGATCGCTGGCCATCGCGCTGGCGCTGCAGCCGACGTTGGAAAACGTTTTTTCGGGATTCCAAATTCTCATCGATCAGCCGGTTCGTTTGGGTCATTACATCCGCCTCGAGTCAGGAGAGGAGGGATTTGTCGAAAAGATTACGTGGCGGACGAGCTGGTTGCGACAGCCGCCGAACAATATGGTGATTTTGCCGAACAAGCAGTTGGTAAATGCGCGCATCATCAACTTCAATTATCCGACGCCCGAACAAGCATTGACGATAGAAGTTGGCGTTCATTACGATTCGGACTTGGAAAAGGTTGAGCGAATCGCAATCGAAACCGGGCGGCAGATTTTAAAATCGGTGCCCGGATCCGTCGCCGAATTCGAACCGCTGGTTCGATTTCATACGTTCGGTGCTTCGAGCATCAATTTCACCGTCATTTTAAGGGCGAAGGCGCTTACAGATTCAGGCCTTATCAAACATGAATTCATAAAGGCGCTTAGCAAGCGTTTCGCCGGCGAAAAAATAGTGATCCCTTATCCGATTGTTGCGCTGAACACGGTTCAAGAAAATGCGATTTTGAACTAATTTCCCTCGAAAATCGTATGATTGGAAGACAATCCAATCATGAAAAAATCGCCTCATGTCATCTGGGTTTCACCGACAAGCCGGCCCTTTTATCGATCGAAGGGCGAAGTGTTGTGCCGCCCGGGATCGGTGATTCCGAAACTGGTTGAAGAAGGCATTAAAGTCGATATTTTAATCCCGCGCGATCCCACGCTGCTGCCGAAAACGAAACTTGCACCCTCCCGAATCACTCGTCACAAAATTCATCTTGGACAAGATTACACGGTCGAACTGACGAAACTTACGCGTGGTTCCGTTACGCCTGGAATTTACATGGCGTCGATTCCTTCCTCGGATCCGGCGCTCGCGAACGCCTTGTTCAGCAAAGCGGCACTCGCACTCGCGATTTTGTTGAAACGCCCCGTCGACATTTTCCACTTATTCAATTGGGAAGGCTCGTTGTTACCGCTGTTCTTGGACATGGAGAAGAACGGGCATCGCGTGTTTAAGAACACGCATACCTTTCTCAACGTCACCACGTTGCGCGAGCAAGGCAGTTTCGCGCCCAGCGTCTTGAGTTCGTTGGGAATTCCGCAGAGTTTGTTTCATCCCGAAGGCCTCGAGTTTTACGGGCGCGTCAGTTATTTGAAAGCGGGTCTCATGTTCGCGGACGGTGTCGGAATCGTCGAGAATCTGCCGGTCAAGAACCGACTTCTGCACAATGGACACGGATTCGAAGGCATTCTCGACGCGCAAGCGCACAAACTTCGCCGATGGGCGTCCGAGCGTTCGGTGAAGTCACATTTGGACGCCTACTATGAATTGATGCGCATGCAACCCTCGCGTTTGTTTTTGCCGCGCGTGCTCGAGAAGGTTCATGTCGACGACAACCATCTAAAACAATTCATTGAAAGTTGGGGGCCGATTCCGCCCGACAATTACAACGTGAACGGCATCAGTTTGCTCGTTCAAGCGCCGACGAAGGCGTATGCGTTTTGGGAGTGGACGCGCCACGATTACGTTGACTACGGCGTCGCGTTAGACGACCGAACCACCGGCAGCAAGAATTTTGTGTCGCGAAATCTGCACGCGATGGGCGATTATTGGTTTGAAGTTCATCCGGGCCACGAATACGTTGTTGAACTGATCGGTTTCCGGGCGAATGGAACGGCGCAGCCGCTATTGAGATCGCGTCCCGTTCGCATGCCGCGCAACGGTCCAAGCAAAAATATTCGCGCAACGTTCATCGATGTTCGCAGCCGCAAGCGCTTTGAAAAACTGGGACGGGGATTCGGACTTGATGGTCTTGGCGAAAGGGGAACTTCTTTTGGAGTCGTATCGTCGTTAAGGGAGTCCGTGTCTTCGTTATGACCTCGTCCACTGGTTATTTGGCGCTGGTTCTCCACGCGCATCTGCCGTTTGTGCGCCATCCCGAATATCCTGATTTTCTCGAGGAAGATTGGTTTTTCGAGGGGGTAGTTGAAACCTATGTGCCGTTGTTGTCGCGTTTCGAACAGATGCGCGCCGAGGGGCTCAAGTTCCGTCTGACGATGACGGTTACTCCGCCATTGGCGACAATGATGGAAGACGGATTGTTGCGGTCGCGTCTCGCGCAGTACATCGATAAGCGGCTCGAACTTCTCGAACAAGAAATTAAAAACAATCGCGGCTCGCACATCGAAACGTTGGCGCGCCATTTCTTCGCCGAATTTTCAAACGCCAAAGAGTTTATTTTTCAGCGCCACGGCGGACACATCATAAACAGTTTCCGCGGCCTGCAGGATTCCGGCCATTTGGAAATCATCACATGCACAGCCACGCACGGTTTCGTGCCGCTCATGAAAACCACGACCTCGATTCAATCCCAAGTCGATACGGCCGCGCGTACGCATGAAATGTTCTTCGGGCGACGTCCGCGCGGCATTTGGTTGGCCGAGTGCGGCTACGACGAACGTGTGAACGGCGTGCTGGCCGACGCCGGCATTGAATACTTTTTCCTCGATTCTCATGGCGTGCTGTTCGGTGATCCGCAACCGGTGTACGGCGTGTATGCTCCCGTGATTACCGATTCGGGCGTGAACGCGTTCGCGCGCGATCCTGAATCGAGTAAGCAAGTGTGGAGTCAGCAGGAAGGGTATCCGGGAGATTTTGTCTATCGCGAGTTTTATCGCGATCTTGGATACGACGCCGCCTATGACTATGTGAAACCTTATTTACATTCGGACGGCGTGCGACGCGGCATCGGCATTAAATATCACGCGATCACCGGCAAAGTCGATATCGGCTCCAAGCAGCTTTATGATCCGGCAAAAGCGCGTGAGAAAGCAGCCGAACATGCGGGAAATTTCCTTTTCAATCGCCAAGCGCAAATCCGACACCTGTCCTCGCAGACACAAAATCCTCCGATCATCGTTTCACCGTACGACGCCGAATTGTTCGGACACTGGTGGTACGAAGGGCCACAATTCCTGGAGTTTTTCATTCGGAAGACCGTGCACGATCAAAAGGAAGTGGAATTGATCACGTGCGGCGATTATTTGGACCGTCATCCGGTTCGACAATTACAGGACCCGAACCCGTCGACGTGGGGGGCCGAAGGTCACAATTTGGTGTGGTTAAACGGGGGGAACTCTTGGATTTACCGGCATCAGCATTGGGCCGAAGAGAAAATGGAAGAGCTGGCTTCCCGTTTTTCGACCGCGTACGGTGATTTGGAACGAGGTCTCAATCAATTGTTGCGTGAGCTGTTGCTCATGCAATCGAGCGACT
>CAYXDS010000187.1:0-5526 GCA_964463805.1 uncultured Elusimicrobia bacterium
CGTGTGGTTCCGGTGTCGCCCAATTCGTTTTACGCGTATCTGCACACGATCAGCATGGGGTTGCGCGGACTTGAGATCGAAGAGAACGCGCGCCGGATCATGGAACAGCTGGCGCGTTTAAAAACCGACTTCACGCGTTTCAAAGACGATTTCGCAATGCTCGGAAAACATCTGACGAACTCGCGCGGCAAATACGAAGAGGCCGAGCGGCGCCTCGAACGGTTCGAAGATAAATTATTGTCGGCCGGTGAGCGTCAGCCGGAGCTTCAAGGTCAGGTCGCGCCGGTCGTCGAAGGCCAATTACCACTCGTCTGATATGGTCTGGATTCAGCTCGGCTCATTGTTCATGTTTCTTGCGGTCGCGTTCGGCGCGTTCGCCGCGCACGCACTGAAAACGCGCTTGGCGGCCGACTTGATCGGCGTTTTTGAAGTTGGGGTGCGGTATCAAGCGTATCATGCGCTCGGTTTGTTCGTGGTCGCCTGGTTGTCCGACCGCAACGGCGGCGCGGCGATCAACGCGGCCGGGTGGGCGTTCACGATCGGCATCGTCGTTTTCTCGGGAAGTTTGTACGCGCTGGCCGTGACCGGCGTGCGCTGGCTCGGCGCGATTACGCCGCTCGGCGGACTGGCGTTCCTCGTGGGATGGCTGCTCGTGGGCTGGGCCGCGTTGAAAGCGTAAGCGGCCCTTCCTCTCTCCATAAACCCCGTTTCTTCTCGCGCGCTTCGCGCTGAAAATCCAAGAATTCATCGTGGTGCTTGAACGGAAACTTCGTGTACGCGTTCGCGTAACCGGCCTCGATGATCACCGCGTTTAAAAATCCTTTTTCAAACGACGGCAACTCGCACACTTGCTCGGCGATATTTTGCTCAAGCTGATCACACGCGGGCGGTTCGAAATAGACATACGCGAGCGTACGGCCGTAACGATCTTTGTTCCGATGCGATTTGTTGTGTTGATCGAATTCGAGTCGCACCGACCGTCCTTCGATCAGCGCCTTCACAAACATTTCCGCGCGTCGACCTAGCTGTTGGATCGCGCGCGCATCGTGCCGCGTGCGTTCGGCGTCGCGCTTGAGTTTCGCCGATGCGTGCACTTCGGGCGTATCGACGCCGATGAGCCGCACGCGCCGCCCGTCGGACAAAACGAGCGTATCGCCGTCAACCACGCGCTTCACCGTCAGCGCCGAGGCCGGCATCGCGATCAACAGCAAAAGACAAAGTGAGGGGAGAATCTTTGTCATGAGGGAAATCGATTCTAGCTTTATTACAAACCGCTGATGATTTGCTACCGTTTTTACGTGCTGTGGATTTTCACTCCGTTATATAAGGATGTTCCTTCGTTCTTGATTCTGCGCGAGCACGTGCTCACGCGAAATCTCGGGTCGGTTCGGTTTGTGGCGATCGACGACGCGGCCGGCCTCGATCCGATGATCGCGTCGCTGCAACGCGTGCCGGACGTGCGCGTGTGGCCTTGCCCGTTCAACTTGGGTCACCAGCGCGCAATCGTTTACGGACTACGGTCATTCATCGACGAATGGGCCGATGATGACGCAATCGTGACGATGGACGGCGACGGACAAGACCGCGCCGACGACGTGCCGCGCTTGCTCGCAGCACTCGAAAACGCGAGCGACGGCCCGGCGATCGTGCTCGCGCAACGCACGCAGCGGCGAGAGGCACCATGGTTTAAATTAATGTACGTGGTATTCAAGCTCGTATTCCGGACGCTGACGGGCCATGTGATCCGGTCCGGAAATTTCGCGGCGATCCGCGCCGGCCATTTGAAAAAAATCATCTTTCATCCCTCGTTTGACTTGTGTTACTCCTCGACGCTAACAAACTTGCAAATACCGACGATCGCTGTCGGCTGCGCGCGCGGCGAACGAACGGCCGGAGAATCGCGGATGAACGTGTCGAAATTAATTTTGCACGGATTACGAATGATGATGCCGTTTCTTGATCGCATCGCGGTTCGCTCGGCCCTATTCTTTTTGGCGCTGTTCGTCGCAAGTTCGCTGTCGTCGCTGGCGATCATCGGCGTTCGGTTGTTCACGCATTTGGCCGTGCCCGGATGGGCCACGTACACGTTGCTGATGACGCTGATTATTTCGTTGGTCGCTTTTTCGCAATTCGTTTTGCTGTTCACCGTGTTTTCCCAATCTCAGACCGTGTCACTGGCCGGATTGGACAAAAATGCAAGCACTCGAACACCACCTCGTTAAGCAAGTCGATTCATCGGTAGATTTTTTCTGGCACCGGATTCGTTGGCGCATGGCCGCGCGTCGATTTCCAAGCGGCGCAACGTTTACGTTGCTCGACATTGGGGCCGGCGCCGGTTTGTCGGGCGTCTACTTGAAGCGTGAATTTCCGCGCGCTCGATATATGTTCGTCGAACCGATTGCGTCATTGGCCGATCGACTGACTCAAATTTACGGTCGCGACAGTCGGCAAGGGCCCAATGGTTCATACGCGGAGGCGTCGCATGTTTTGTTGTTCGACGTGGTCGAACACATGCAAGACGATCGCGGGTTCGTAACCAAGATCGTTGAAAAATTAGCGCCGGGCGCGCGGTTGTTCGTGACGGTTCCAGCGCTGTCGTTCCTATGGTCGGAATGGGACAAAGACCTCGGTCATTTCCGCCGTTACACGAAACAGAGCCTGTTGCGGTTGTTCGAAGGAATGCCGGTGTCAATTGAGCGCGCACATTATCTTTTCCCTGAATTGGTATTGCCCGGCTTGGTCCGTAAATGGACGCATCGGCCCGGCAGCGAAAAATCGGCCAAGCGGACCGAGTTTCCGCAATTCGCGCCCTGGATCAACGCCGGCTTGACCGGTTTGTTCAGCGCGACGTCGCTCGCGTGGCCGCTCGCTCCGGTCGGTTCGTCGATGTTCGTGCAGGTGAAAAAAATATGAGAACCGTGCGTATGATCGACGTCGCCGTGGTCGGCTTATTGGCCGCGTTGATGGTTCAGATTTGCGTTTTCATTCTCGCGAACTCGGCCACGTTCGACGAACCCGCATACATCGGCGCCGGGGCGTCGTATGTGAAAACTGGACGTCTCGAAATCGAGCATTTGTTTCATCCGCCCTTGCAAAAGTATCTGATCGGCATTTCCGTGAACATGCTGCATCCGAATTTTCCAGCGGATCCGGCGTTCGTCGATCGCTATACATCGTTGTTCGGTTGCTTCAAGCTGGGCCGAACGTTTTTGTTCAACAACTCGGTCCCGGTGCGAACACTACTGGCCTCGGCACGCTTACCGACAATGTTGCTGTCGCTCGTGCTGGCTGTTTTCATCTTCGCCTGGGCGCAACGATGGTTCGGTGAAGCGGCCGGCGTGCTGGCGCTCGGCGTGTACGCGTTGGAGCCGAACGTAATCGCGAACTCAGGCCTCGCAACGATGGATGTTCCGCTTGCGTGCCATATGTTCGCTGCATCATTTCTTCTCGTGACATACGTTGAACAAGGGGATCTTTGGCGCTTGATCGCGAGCGGATTGTTCGCAGGATTTGCGGTGGCTACAAAAATTCCGGGCTTATTTTTCTTTGCGCTGGCACCGCTGTTTTACTGGATGGAACCGAACCGTCCGAAGAACGTGAAGAGTTTGCCGGTCGTTGGAATCATTTTGACCGTTCTCACGCTCGCAGTGCTCGCCGTCGTCTATCAATTTCGTTATCTGCCTTTGTTCATCGAACTCGTGCGCGGCATGTTCGAGGTGGTGTTTAAACGAAACGCAGTTCAAGACTATCCGAATTTTCTGCATGGCCAGGTGAAAACGGGAGGGTGGTGGTATTTTTATCCGGTCACTTTCGCGGTCAAAACATCGCTGCCGATGTTGGCCTTATTGGCGGCCGCTTTATTAAAGGTGCCGCGCGAGAAAAAATTTCGTTTGCTTGCGCCGGTGTTGTTATTCGTGGTGATTTTAACCGTCGCCGAAAAACAACATGGGTGGAGATATCTGATGCCGGTTTTTCCTTTTCTGTGTGTTCTGACGGGGGGGCTGGCGGTGTCGCTGCCGCGCCGCGCCGTGTTGTTTTTCATCGCGCCGCTGTTTGGATGGATGGTCGTGGAGGCTGCATGGATCTCTCCGAACAATCTCACGTATTTCAATCGACTCGTCGGAGGGCCCGCGAACGGATACAAATGGCTCGTCGATTGCAACCTCGATTGGGGCCAAGATTTTGATCGCATCCGCGACTTCCTGAAAAAGCAGCCGCCGTCGGAACTTATCGTCGCCACGTTCGGCACCGGTGATCGCAATTTATATTTCGGCCCGCATCAAGATTTATTGGCCGATTCGAATAATCTTCCCGCATACTTTACGCATATTAACTCGGAGCGTCCGGAGCGCGAGTTGTTGATCGTAAGCGCGACGTTGCTGCAGGGGTTCGGTCTTTCCGATCCGACCGTGTTCGCCTGGCTGCGGCAAAAAATGCCGCTCGCTCAAGTCGGATACAGCACGTTCGTTTACGACGTGACCAACGACGCAGCCAGTCAATTCAACATCGGTACGATTTATGAACGGAACGGACTTACGGAATATGCGCAACGTCAATATCGGCGCGCGGTCGCATTGAACGCGGCGCAAACGAAAACGGAGACGAAATGACCGAGCCCAACGCTCGTTACGCGGTGATATTGGCGGCGGAGGATCAATTTAAACTGGCGCCGCTGGCACAAGCACTGGCAGCGTTTAAAAACGAGCCCCAGCAAGACGCGGCGCACGACGCGCGCGGAAGTTGGGGCATCGTTGGTGAAAAATTGAACGAAGAGGACGCGGAGCGGCTGATCGGTTGTTTGTCGTCAGTGAAATTAAACGCGGTTAAAATTTCGCAATCGACGATCGATTTGTTGCCGACCGCCGTCACGCTCGTTCACGCGGAATTTATGCCCGATGGCTTTTCGGGCGTCGACGAGCAAGCGCGGCGCGTGAAATTGCTATGGCCGCAAATTCGCGTGATCGCGGCGGCCGGCGTGAAATCGACCACGTCGAGAACCGTCACCGAAAAACAAGGACCGACCGCCACGCAAAAGGCGCTCAGCATCGGCATTATGATGGCCACTGGTTTGCCGATTTCGGTGGGGCCGAAGAAAAAAGAAATAAAGCGTATGGTTTCCGATACCGACTATCATTTGGTTTTCGACGTGATCGCGAACGACCCAACCTTGCGCGTGCGTGTGTTCGCTGAACGTGTGAACTACACATTTCTTAAACAACGCATGCAATACAACGCGATGGGAAATTTTAAAGTACTGATCGGCGACATGGTCGCGAGCGTGCCGACCGCACGACGGGGCAAAGGCACGCGGATTTTGTTGGCCGGTCAACCGTTGAATACGATGGGCTATGAATCGTTGGCTGATCTTGAGCGCGAGTGCGATTGGCTTGCGTCGATTCCATGAACGCCGTGAAACGCTGGTTGTCGCTCGACGTGTTCCGCGGCATCACGATTGCGGCGATGGTGCTCGTGAACAGCCCCGGCAACCGCACTGCGTTCGCGCCGCTCGAACATTCGGAATGGAAC
>CAYXDS010000188.1:0-5524 GCA_964463805.1 uncultured Elusimicrobia bacterium
TTCAAACGCGCGGCGTGGTGCTGGCGCGGCGCATCGCGGCCGCGCTGAAGAAAGCGCACAACATCGACGTTCCGGTGGGCGCGATCGACATCACGCTGTACCGCGACGACGTGAGCACGTCCGGCATTCAGCCGATCGTCGGCGAAACGCATCTCGATTTCGACATCGACGGCAAGAAATTGATTCTTGTCGACGACGTTTTGTTCACGGGCCGCACCGTGCGCGCCGCGCTTGATGAATTGATCGATTTTGGACGGCCGCAAAGCATCGCGCTGGCCGTGCTCGTCGACCGCGGACATCGCGAGCTGCCGATCGAGGCGCAATTCGTCGCGCTGAAAGTGACCACGAAACGATCGGAGTCGGTGAATCTCAATTTGCAAGAAACGGACGGCAAAGACGAAATCGTGGTGGGGGAACCAATCCTATGATCATATTCTCATTCGTCACCCCCGCGAAGGCGGGGGCCCAGTCACATCAAATGCGGGCAGCAAACTTCTCAAGTGTCTGGATCCCCGCCTTCGCGGGGAAGACGAATTAACATGAAACCATCCTCTGATCGTTTGAAAGATTTACTTGGGTTGGAATATCTCAGCCGCGCGCAAATCGAGCAAATTCTCGAACAAGCGAAGCCGATGAAACAATTGTTCACGCGCTCGGTGAAAAAAGCGCCGGCGCTGCGCGGCCATACAGTGGCCCTCGTTTTCTTTGAACCTTCCACGCGAACGCGCAGCTCATTCGAATTGGCCGCCAAACGGTTATCGGCTGATACGCTGAACATCGCGGCCTCCACCAGCTCCGTGCAAAAAGGCGAATCGTTGATCGACACCGCGAAGACGCTCGAAGCCATGAAAGCGGACTTTCTTGTGCTGCGACATTCATCGTCCGGCGCGCCGCACCTCATCGCTCGCGAGATCAAATGCAAAGTGATCAACGCCGGTGACGGCTCCCACGAGCATCCGACGCAAGGTTTGCTTGACGTGTTTACGATCCTCGACAAGAAGAAGAGAGTCGATGGGCTCAAAGTGGTGATTCTGGGCGACGTCGCGCATTCGCGCGTGGCGCGATCAAACTTGTGGGCGCTGACCAAACTCGGCGCGCATGTGACCGTGTGCGGACCGGAGACCTTGATCCCCGCGGGCCTAAAAGAAATTTTCGGCCCGAATATTTCAACCACAAGCCATGTTGAAGAAGCGCTGAAAGACGCGGACGTGATCAACGTGTTGCGGCTTCAAACCGAACGCCAAAAAGAAAACTTGATGCCGTCCATTCGCGAATACGCGGAAATCTTCGGTCTCAACATGTCGCGACTTAAACTGGCCAAACGCGATTGTCTTGTGTTGCATCCAGGGCCGATGAACCGCGGCGTCGAAATCACATCAGAGGTCGCCGACTCGCACCAAAGCATGATTCTCGAGCAAGTGACGAACGGTATCGCCGTACGGATGTCTGTTTTGTATTGGCTTACAGGTAGTCCGCTAGTTTCTAAAAACGTCTCCCCCGCGGAGGCGGGGGCCCAGACACCTAAGGAGTCTGGATCCGCCCAGGCGGATGATGCATTAAATTTATGAACGATCATTTATTGAAAGCTCACGTCGGGAAATTGTTGATTAAGGGCGGGCGCGTGATTGATCCGCGTCAGAACCTCGATAAAGTCACGAACGTATTGTTTGAAGACGGCGTGGTGCATTCGATTGGAACGCATTTGAATACGCCGCCGTCCACGCCAACCATCGATGCGACCGGCAAAATCGTGGCGCCGGGACTCGTCGACGTGCACGTGCATTTGCGCGAGCCCGGAGGCGAAGCGAAAGAAACGATCGCGACCGGCACGCGCGCGGCCGCGGCCGGCGGCGTAACGAGCCTTGTGTCGTTGCCGAACACGACTCCGCCGATGGATAACGTGACCGATATTCAATTCGTGATCGGACGCGCGGCCAAAGAAGGATCGGTGCGCGTTTATCCGAGCGGCACGATCAGCAAAGGACGCGAGGGATTTGAAATGTCGGAGATGGGCGCCATGGTCCGCGTCGGTTGCGTGGCGATCACCGACGACGGCAGCGGCGTCATGAACGCGCAACTGTTGCGGCGCGCGCTCGAGTACACGAAAACATTCAACATTCCGGTCATGGAGCATTGCGAGGACCATCATTTGTCGGCCGGCGGCGTGATGAACGAAGGCGCGGTGGCCACGCGGCTCGGACTCAAAGGCGTGCCGCGTCAGGCCGAATACGTGATGGCCGCGCGCGACATCGCGTTGGCCGAACTCACAGGCGGAAAACTTCATTTGACGCACATGTCGACGAAAGAGTCGGTCGAGTTGATCCGCCGCGCGAAAGAGAAAGGCCTCAATGTGACCGCCGACGTGACGCCGCACCATTTGGTTCTCACGGAAGACGCCGTGGCCGAATATATGGCCAACGCGAAAGTGAACCCGCCGTTGCGCACGATGGACGATGTGAAAGCGTTGCGGCAAGCGCTCAAAGAGGGCGTCATCGATTGCGTGGCCACCGACCACGCGCCGCACACGCAATCCGAGAAATCACAAGAATTTACGAACGCACCGCCCGGATTGATCGGCCTCGAGACGTCGTTGCCGTTGATCATGACCGAACTGGTGAAAACCGGCGTGCTCACGTTGTCCGACATGATTTTGCGCATGTCCGATTTACCCGCGCGCATCTTCAACTTGCCCGGCGGCACGCTCGCGCCCGGCTCGAACGCCGACGTGGTTATTTTTGATCCCGAAGCCAAACAAACGTTCACGCATTTCGCGAGCCGCAGCCAGAACTCGCCGTTCCTCGGCTGGCAATTGTTTGGCGTGGTGGAACGCACGTTGGTCGGCGGCCAAACCGTTTTTGAAAGGAGCGCCAGCTCTGCCAAACCCCATCCAAGCCCTCTATAAAAACGTCCTCAAACATTTCTTTTTCGGGTTGGACGCGGAGATCGCTCACAACCTGACCGTGAAATCGTTGAGCACGTTGAACAAAGTTCCGCTCGTGCTGGACGTAGCCGCGAAACCGTTTTTCAAAATCGACGATCCGCGGCTCGGCGTGAAAATCCGTTCGCTTGAAGTGGCGAATCCGGTCGGTCTTGCGGCCGGCTTCGATAAAAAGGCCGAGCTATTGAACGTGTTGCCGAACTTCGGATTCGGCTTCATCGAAGTCGGAACATTTACGCCGCTCAAACAAGAGGGACAAAAAAAACCGCGGCTGTTCCGTTTGAAGAAAGACAAGGCGTTGCTGAACCGAATGGGGTTCAATAATCCAGGCGTGAAAATCGCGGCCGAGCGGCTCAAGGAAAACATTGCCGAAGGGCGACGCGTGCCGATCGGCGCGAACATAGGCAAAGGACGCGACACCGCGATCGAAGAAGCGGTCGAAGATTATTTGACCGCGCTCGAGCTCGTGCAGCCGCACGCCGACTACATCGTTTTGAACGTGAGTTCACCGAACACGCCGAACTTGCGCGCGCTGCAAAAGGCCGACTACTTGGCGAAGATTTTGAAACGGGTGGCCGGACGAAACCGCGAACTCGCCGAGAACAGCGGCGAGCCTCCAAAATTGGTATTCACGAAGGTGTCGCCCGATTGTTCGAACGAAGAAATCGAGGAGATCGCGCGCGTTTCGATCGAACTCGGCACGGGCCTCGTCGCCACGAACACGACCATCGATTACTCGGTTCTTAAGCACAAAACGAACGCGCTCGAAGGCGGACTAAGCGGCGCGCCGCTCAAGCACAAATCAAACGAGGTTTTGAAAAAATTGCGGGCGGCCACGAAAGGCGTGGTGCCGATCATCGGCGTTGGCGGTATTTTCACGGCCGAGGATGCGTACGAGAAAATCCGGCTCGGCGCGTCGCTCGTGCAAGTGTACACCGGTTGGATTTATCAGGGACCGTCGCTCGTGCCGAACATCAACAAAGGTCTGTTGAAATTTTTGCAGCGGGATGGATTCAAAAATATACAGGAGGCCGTAGGGACAATTTAATTTCGCAATGGACCCAACCGTAGGGGCCGGCCTCCGTGCCGGCCCGAATCCACGATTCCTACGGTCGGCACATGGCGGCGGGCGGACACAGAGGTCCGCCCCTACGACAAATATGAAACCACTTATTGTTGCTCTCGATATCGATACGGAGAAAGAAGCGCTCGCCATCATCAAAGCCACGAAGAAGTATGTGGACATTTACAAAGTGGGGCCGAGTCTCGTGCTCAAATACGGCCCCGACATCCTTAAGAAGATTCACAAAACCGGCAAAAAAATCTTTCTCGACCTGAAATTTCACGACATCCCGAATACCATGGCGCGCTCGGTGGCCGAAGCCGCAAAGAACGGTGTTTTCAGCGCCACGGTTCACACATCGGCCGGCTACAACGCGCTGAAGACCGTGGCCGATTTGCGCGGACGTCCACAGATCTGGGGAGTCACCGTGCTCACGAGTTTGTCCGGCGCCGACTTGAACGACCTCGGCGTCGAACATTCACCGCTGGAGATGGCCGAGCGGCTCGCGTTGCTCGCAAAACGGGCCGCGATCGACGGCATCGTCGCTTCGGTCGGAGAGACCGCCGCGTTACGCGGCGCGCTTGGATCCAAATTTACGATCGTGACGCCCGGCATACGACTGCCGGAGAACGCCGTCGCCGATCAGAAACGCGTGGCGACGCCGTCGCACGCGCGCGAGGCGGGCGCCACCTACATCGTGGTCGGACGACCGATCATCGAGGCCAAAGAACCGGACACGATGGCCGAACAAATCATGCGCGATTGGAATAGAAAATAAGCCGTCATTCCCGCGAAGGCGGGAATCCAGACACCTGAAGTGTCTGGGCCCCCGCCTTCGCGGGGGAGACGACAAAGGAAATTATGGAGCTTTTAGATCTGTTTAAAGACAAACAAGCGCTGCTCGAAGGGCATTTTATTTTGTCGTCGGGGCTGCACAGCGACCGTTACATGCAGTCCGCGCTTTTGCTGCAGCATCCGCGCATCGCCGAAGAGCTCGGCAAGCGCATCGCCGTTTCATTTCCGGGACCGATCGACACCGTGGTGTCGCCGGCGATCGGCGGGCTCATCATCGGACAAGAAGTGGCGCGCGCGAAAAATTGCCGCGCGATCTTTTCCGAGAAGGATGACCAAGGGAAACCGGTTCTGCGCCGCGGCTTTCAATTATCGGCCGGTGAAAAAGTTCTCGTCATTGAAGACGTGATCACGACCGGGTTATCGACCGGCGAAGTTATCAAGCTCGTGCAAGAAAGCGGCGCCGAACTCGTCGGCGTCGGCTCTGTCGTGAACCGTTCGGGAGAAGAGAACCCGACGCTCGCAAAATTTAAGAAACCGGTGGTTTCGCTGTTGAATCTCAAAGTCGAAAGTTGGAAACCGGATGAGTGCGCGCTTTGCAAAAAGGGGATTCCGGCGGTGAAACCGGGGTCGAGGAAGAAACCAAATTAATCTGTCATTGCGAGGCCGTCTTTGCTTCATCGGCCGCGGCAATCTCATAAATCAATCTATGGGATTGCCGCGGCCCATAA
>CAYXDS010000189.1:0-5500 GCA_964463805.1 uncultured Elusimicrobia bacterium
GTTTACGGGCTCGAACACAAAGCGCTCGCATCGTTAAAAGAAATTTTGGGCGTCGGTATTCCCGTTGATTTGGATGCGGCGTTTGAGGCGTATCGTGAGAGAACAGAGACCACAAGACCGCGTAAGCTCAAGAATCGATTGGCACTCACCGGCACTCCCGGCCAGG
Source organism: uncultured Elusimicrobia bacterium (assembly GCA_964463805.1). Taxonomy (GTDB): domain Bacteria; phylum Elusimicrobiota; class Elusimicrobia; order F11; family F11; genus JAJVIP01. The sequence goes on from CAYXDS010000189.1 coordinate 167, forward strand.
GCTGGGAAATTTTTGCGCGGGATTCTGCACTCAATAAAAATCAATTAACAGAACAACGTCTCCGGATCCTAGGGAAATATGAGCGGACATTGCTTGATCTCTATTATGGTTTGACGGGTCCCGTTGCCGAAAGTTTACGTTCCATCTCCGTTTCGCTTTGGAACCAAGGCTTAAAATACAAAACGACGACCAAGCCGATAAATAATTCGGGCGTGAATCGGGTACGTCGAAAAGCGATTGCGCGAATAAAGCTCTATGCCAATGGATGGGAGCGGTTGGCGGTCCGTTTGAAAATTTCCGTTGATGACGTGTGGCGCAATTTTACGAACTTGTCCGTTTTGGAAGCGGAAGTGATCAACATGTTTTTTGGTCTCGCCGAACAAAAACGCGGCAATGACGAAGAGATCGCTTCTGAGTTGGCCGCCAGAGGATTGGTGGGAAGATTCGGTCAGCCGGTCAATGCTTCGCAGGTTCGTCAATTGCGTGTTAAAGCGAAGAAACGGTTGCAAGGCACTCTCCCTCCAGCGCGGTATCCCTTAAGAACGTATGTCGGCATGTTGCCGCTTTCGATTGATGGAATTCTTAGAGAGATTGAATCGGGGCAGCCGAAGGCGACTCCGATCGCTGACGGTTTAATGCCGCTGAATCCTTCGGAGTCAATACCGGGTGGTTTTCTTCCTTGGTTTTTGAATCCGTTGACGTTGCTTTATACGCCATTGGCCGAATTTGCGGAGTTCGGCGGGTGGCGGCATGGGCCGGCTGTTTTTGTCGCGGGGTTGGCCGGGTTTCTTGAGGAAGTGGGTTGGCGGCAATTGCTTACGTGGGCCGTTCTTACGTCATTACCCGCATGCGATCGGTGGTTGTTGGTGTTCGGATACGCGTTTTTGTTCGGATGGGTTCATCGCAGCGTGTTTGTCGGACGTTTCCCTTATGCAGAGTCTTCGACGAAAGAACAGCGCGATCGCTTGATGGGCGTCGCGCTGTTCGTCGGCATCGTGTGGATTTATTCAGGAAGTTTCGTTTGGGCCGGCGTCGCGCATGCTTTTTACAATGTGTGCGCTTATTTCAGCGGCTTGGTTCTTGCGTTCATCGGAGCGGAGCCGAAGCGAAATTCTTTGGATTTGGGCGTTCGTTTCTTTGGAACCACTCTTCCGGATAAAAATATTCCCAGACGTGATGTTCCTTTCGCTGAAAACACACCGGCCTCGCCGCCCAAAAAATCGTTGGACGTTGATCGGTCGTTAAAAGCGTGGCGGGAAACTTTGCGCGCCGCGTAGCGCGCTTTTTCGAGAATCCTCTGGCGGCGTCGATCGATTCACCGCATCATTAAGGCATGAATTGCCCTTCCTGTAGCTTCGCGAATGCGGACGATGTTCGCTATTGCGGTCATTGTCGCATGGGGTTTTCGGCGCTTGGGTTTGCATTCTCGCATGTGCGCGGACACCTTCAATGGATTTTCCGTCGAGCGAACTCCGGTTTCTTATCGGGCATGGTCGCGTGGTTCTTTATTCCGGCGTTGAGTCGCGTGATTTCCCGAGAGTCGACGGCCGTGCTTCACTTCTGCATTCAGGGGCTTCTCGGCGGCGCCTTTCTCGGCACGGTCGACGGCATGATCGAAGAGTCGACCGCGAAGACGATGCGCGGCGGCGTGATCGGCGCAATCAGCGGCGCGATCGGGGGCGCGTTATTCGGTATATACGGGACGCAGTTGTCGCCCGAGCAAACGGCTTGGGGGTTGTTCGGCTTTTGGGCCATTGCCGGCGCCGGCATCGGAACAATCAGCGCGTTGTGGGAGCGCACGTTTAAAAAGATATCGGCCGGACTCATCAGCGGATTGATCGGCGGCGGCGTCGGCGGCGCGCTCGGATATGCGGTGTACGCTTACTTAATCGAAGAATTTTCACCCGAAGGTTGGTTGTTGCGGCGTTTGTGCGAAGGATTTACCGGCGGCATCATCGGCGTCACGTTGTGGTTTTCGATCGCGGTGGCCGAGCGCTTCATTATCTTTAAACGCCGGCCGATCGAGGGGAAAACGCATAAACATTGCGACCATTGTGAAACGCAAAACCCGCTGAACTCTTGGTACTGCGGCAAATGCGGCAGCGTTCTTCAGCAGGCGGCGCCGCCGGCCGCGTTGAATCTTTCTCCGTACACGACGCTCGACCGCTTGCGCGGATTCTTCCGTTTCATGACGCGCCTGGCCGGAACCACGAGCGTGATCGCCGGCATCGTTGTCTTCGTCGTGTTCTTTCCGGTCAACAAAATGCTCGCGTTTGTTGCGGTCGTCCTCGTTCTTCTAGCTTGCTTCTCTCTTCTGTTGCTGTTCGCCTCCATTTCCGAAGCGATCCAGATCTACATCAAGAAACCCCAATAATTATAGGCGAAGTTTCTTTAGATCTTCGTCCGTGCCTTGGAACGGGGTATTGATGCGTTTTTTCGCGGCGTCCCAAGAGCCCCAGCGGCGTAGTTGGGAGAGAACGGCTTTGTAGACAGGAATGGCTTCTTGGTGGCGGTTCAATGCGTCGAGGCAATAGCCTTTATATAAATGGGACCAAGTAAAGAACGGGTCTTTGATGGTGCCGGCAGCGATGCCGAGGTCGTATTCTTTGATCGCTTCCGCCCAACGGCGCGCTTTGAATTGGACGGCGGCCAGCGCGAAGTGTGATTGCACGCCGAACTCTTTCCCGTAGATTCCTTTGTCGACGCGGTCCTGGAAACTTTTCGCTTGTTCGGCGAGTTCGTCGAGGCGATCGTGATTGTACAGCGCGATCACATGCATCATGTGGATGAACGGACTGTTCGGATATTCATTGCGCAGCCCGAGCAGAATCTCCAGCGCTTTCTCGGGTTTATTTTCCGGATTCGAATAAATTTCCGCGAGAAAAAGTCTCGAGGGTGTTTGCGCGTAAATGCTTTCGTAAGCGGCCACCGTCAACTCCTGAACGCCGACTTGCGGATTTCCTCCGGAGCCAATGAAGGCCAGCACGCGAACAACGGCCGGAAGCGTGGCCACATAGTAATCGAAAATGCCGAGCCCCATGTTCGCGTCTTTCATCTCGGGGTTTACTTTCAGTGCTTTGCGTAAGTATTTAATCGCTTTCTTTCCAGTGAAATAGGCGGAGACCCATTCTTGATTCGTCGCTTGCCAACGGCCGAGTAGCCCGTACGCACCACCGAGCGTCAAATATCCTTCTCCGGTGGGATCACCTTTGTCGATTCGTTTTTTCGATTTATCGATGCAATCGTTGACCGCGTCAATGAACGCTTTGCTTTCTTCGGGATCCGTCTCGAGCACGAACACCGAAAGACGCCACCAATGCACCGACGCTTTGCCGAACGCAACCATCGGATGTTCATCGGCATGGGAATAAATAGCGTCGAACTTCTTATCGGCTTGGTCGAAATGAAGGTCGTAGAGATCCGCGAGCCCTTTTTTTATCGCGGCGTCGAGATCGTCGGAAATACGGAACGTATTGGCGGCCGATGCTGTTCGGAAACTCCCGAACAGAAGTGTTGAGCAAAGCAGGATGCCGACGATTTTTTTCATATTTATTGGTGCGTGGCGATGAACGCAACGATCGCGACCGCCAGCGCGAGCCTATATACTACGAACGGCGTGAACGATTTACGTCGTACGTAAGTAATGAGGATGTGAATCGCCGCGAGTCCGGACAGCGCCGATACGAGCAAACCCACCGGAATTGCCGGATCCCCGATGTTGTGGATCAAATATTTAAATTTTACGAGCCCGGCTCCGAGCGTGATTGGAATCGCCAGGAAAAAAGAGAAACGGACCGCCGCTTCGCGGTCGAGGCCGAGCACAAGAGCGGTGGTGATCGTGATGCCCGAGCGCGAGACGCCTGGAATCAACGCAATTCCTTGGCAAACGCCGATGATTATCGCTTGTCTCCAAGAAATTTGCTCGAGCGGGATTTGTTTTGAACCCCAGCGGTCGGCCGCGAACAATGCGAGGCCCATCGTCGATAGCGTTACGGCCAGCAACAATGGCGAACGGAACGCGTGTTCCGCGTGTTTCTCGAGAAGTAAACCAAGGATCGCGCCGGGAATTGTGGCCGCCGCGATTTTCCACGGTAAGTGGTGTTCGGGAGTGGAAGCGCCTTTTAATGATTCAATTGCAAGGGCGATCAAGCGCAGCACGTCTTTTCGAAAATATACGACGGCCGCGATCAATGTGCCCCAATGCAACGCTACATCGAACGAAAGGCCCGGATCTTCCCAGCCCGTAAATACGGGCAGTAGCGTCAAATGGGCCGAACTTGAGACCGGTAAAAACTCCGTGAGGCCTTGGATGAGGCCGTAAGAAACAGCTTGGAAAATATTCATGCGCGGAAGTGTACTACATACGCCGTCATTCCCGCGAAGGCGGGAATCCAGACACCGTATGTGTCTGGGCCCCCGCCTTCGCGGGGGAGACGAATGAATTTTGACCATTGTTTTCGCATTGTTCGGCTGTTAAGCTGATTTTGAAAATATGAACCTTTCCCGCCGAATCATTTCGAATGTTGAAACCATTCTTCTCGGTAAACCGCAGCCCGTGCGGTTGGCGGTCGCGTGTTTTTTGGCCGAAGGCCACTTGTTGATCGACGATATTCCGGGGGTCGGAAAAACCACATTGGCGCTCGCGCTTGCGAAATCGATCGGATGTTCATTCCAGCGCATTCAATTCACCAGTGATTTGCTGCCATCGGACATGATCGGCGTCTCCGTTTTCAATCAAGCGAAGCAAAATTTTGATTTTAAACCGGGTCCATTGTTTCATCATGTCGTTTTGGCCGATGAAATCAATCGCGCGTCACCGAAAACACAAAGCGCGTTGCTCGAATGCATGCAGGAACGCCAGGTTTCGGTCGACAATCAAACGCATGCGCTGCCGCGTCCGTTTTTCGTGATCGCTACACAAAACCCGCACGAGCATCACGGCACGTTCCCATTACCGGAGTCGCAATTGGACCGTTTCATGATGCGACTTAATCTTGGATATCCAGCCGCCGACGTGGAAACGGCGATTCTTCGCGGCGATGCGAAGGAACCTCACGTGAATCTTTTAAAACCGGTCGCCGATGCGGTCCACGTTCAGGCCGAGATCGAGCGTGTGCGCGCGATCGCCGTTGACGAAAGTTTGGATCGGTACATGGTGCAACTCGCGCAAGCGACGCGCACCGCGTCCACGGTCGATCTCGCTTTGAGTCCGCGCGGCACGTTGGCGTTGCGCCGCGCCGCTCAAGCGTTTGCTGCGACCGAAGATCGTGCCTACGTGGTTCCCGATGATATTAAAGCGGTCGCCGGCTCCGTGATTGCGCATCGGTTGCGCCT
>CAYXDS010000190.1:0-5420 GCA_964463805.1 uncultured Elusimicrobia bacterium
AGGATCTGGTTCGGGCTCAGGATCTGGTTCGGGTTCAGGATCTGGTTCGGGGTCCGGCTCTGGTTCGGGTGGCTCAGGGTCGGGTTCCGGTGGTTCGGGGTCCGGTTCAGGGTCTGGATCAGGTTCAGGATCTGGGTCGGGTTCAGGATCTGGGTCGGGTTCAGGATCTGGCTCGGGTTCAGGCTCTGGCTCGGGTTCAGGCTCTGGCTCAGGGTCAGGATCTGGCTCCGGTTCTGGATCTGGCTCGGGTTCTGGATCCGGATCCGGTTCTGGTTCTGGCGGATCAGGGTCAGGATCGGGGTCCGGAGGGTCCGGCTCGGGATCAGGGAAGCCATCTCCAGATCCCACTTTTGGTAAATCACCCTGTAAACAAACTACGGTCACAAGCTTGGATGCGAGCTCTCCGGCCACGCGCGACGCAGGGGAATTTGCGGCGATCGCCCAAAATCTAATGATGATCGGTCATACATTCACGGTCTCGGGAGGCGGGGGTGGAGGACTTTCTTCGCTTGGCCAACAAATCAATTGTACGACTCTCCTGCTTACAGTCGGAAGCGGCGGTCTTGTGGGTTTACCGGGAACCAACTCGAAAGAAGAGTTTTTCAAAATTCCGAAGTTGCCGCCGAATGCCCAAAACGCGGTGCTATATAAGAAGAAAGGTTTCCGCTATTGGGAACCGGTTCCCGATCAAAAAATCATCGATGGAAATATATTCGTAAACGATCCGGGCAACGGTATTTATCAGGTGTTCGCAACCATCGTCAATTACCCGTATTCGTTCGGGGAGGTTTATGTGTTTCCGAACCCCGTTACGAATAAGGCGATGTTGCACGTCGAAATCGGCCAATCCGACGTCGTGTCGACGCGCATTTACGACGTGGCCGGCGATCTCGTTTATCAAGCGAAAATCGATAATGAAATAACGATCGTTAACGGCAAACCGTGCTATGAATATCCGATTGATCCGAGCCGCTTCAAACCCGGCCAATACATCGGCGTGGTCACCGCCGAGAAAAACGGCAAGGAAACCATCCGCAAACGCTATCGATTCATCAAAAACTGACCGGAAAACCGATCATTTCCGACGGTCCTTCCTTCGCTAAAAATTAATCCCTCGTTAAAGCGGTCTTAATTGCTTGACGTGTAACATTGTTGTAACGGCCCACATTTGGGCGCGGAATAACAATGAATCGCTTATTGAAGGTGCATCGGGCCCCCACCACCATGCGAACGGCAGTCGCATATCTTGCCGTGATTTTCTTCTTTTCCACTCCGCTTTTTGCTGGTTCTCAAACAGGCGCCGACTTTTTGAAAATTCCCGTCGGCGCTGAAGCCGCCGGCGTGGGAGAAGCTTATACGGCCATGGCCACCGGAATCAACGCATTGAACTGGAATCCGGCCGGCATCGTGCATACGCCGTTTTATCTGAATAATCCTTCCATCGGAGTTTCGCTCTCGCGACAAGATCAGGTTGAAACGAGCCTCGATCATTTGGGGTTGATCGTTCCCAGTCGCCGTTTTTCACGAACGTCATTCGGCGTTGACTTGATTCGCCTCTCTTACGCTGACGTGGAACAGCGCGATGAAAATCGCCAGGTTACCGGCTCACTTGGCACGACGGATTTGGCGATCGGAGCCGCGATCGCGCACAGCTTTGGCCATTTTCAAGTCGGCACGCAATTAAAAATAATCCGCCAAGAATTGGCCGGTTCACAAGCGAATGGAATGGCCGTTGATCTTGGTTTGCTTTCAACCACGCCGAGCCCTCGCGTTTCGATGGGACTTTCGGTTCGCAATCTCGGACCGCAAATGAAATTTAATGACCAGCCCTACAATCTTCCTCTGACGATATCGATCGGCACCGCTTTTCGCGTCACGAATCCACTCACGCTCGCGATGGACGTTCATTACAAACCGCATCAGCGGCAGACGGTTTTCTCGTTGGGAACACAATTGGCCGCCACTGGCAACATCACGCTTCGCGCCGGCTATCTGGCGAAACTCGCCGAAACCGTGCAAAACAATCAGCCCTCCGAAACCAATCACGGTAACCCCGTCAATATCGGCGGATTGGCGGGCGGCCTCGGACTTCGTTACCGCCAATTCAATATCGACTATTCGATCACGCCGTTCGGCGAACTCGGCAATGTACAAATGCTCACTCTCTCCACATGGTTCGGAGAGCAAGAGAAAAAGAAACCGACGTTCAACTCTTCGGACGACGACCAAACCGCCGCCAACGATCGCACGATTCTCGATATCCCCATCGAGAAAGATCAATGGTGGGACAATCTCCAAAAATAACTGGGCTTTTGATATCGTCGTCCCCGATGGACGATAAATCCCTTATTCTCGAAGTCGCAATGGAGTTGGCGCTGCCGCGTCCGTTCCTGGATGCGGTCGCAAAACGCTTCGGCCCAGAAAAAGCGCGCGAGTGCGCGATGTCGACGTCGGTCGGCGGGATCGGCCCGCTTTTGCGTGAGCGCGTGATGGATCAAGGCGACGCCGGCCTCAATGTGATCGGCGTGAGTTTGCTTTACGAAACGGTGTGGGTGCAGGCGTGGCACGAGTGGGGACAAATCAATCTACAAAAACGAATGGTGGGCGAAGCGATGCGCGCGTTTCTCGAGCCGACCGACCTTGGATTTTCTCTCGCGCTTTTTAACGGTAACACCGTCGACGTCCAGGTTTGGAAACTTAACTATGGAAAAGCCGCGGTTTATTTTCTGGCCGCGCCGCCGATTACCGACATTGTTTATCCCGGCCCCAAGGATATGCCTCAACAAACCAATCAAGACGCGAACGTGTGGTCGCATGAAACGCGTTTGTTGCAAAGTTGGATTGTCGGACGCGGCGCGCTGGCGTTGTGCAAGAAACTCGGACAGAAACCCGGCGTCGTTATTTTGAGCGAAACACCGACGCTGTTCGCGCACGATCGGCTCGTGAAAGATCCGCTGCAAAACGACGCGTTCTTCTCCGGTACGCAATATATCTTTAACGACCACACGCCGCTCGAGTACGCGCACCCCATTTGGGATCAACACACAATGGATCTCGTGAAACTCGACTCGAAAAGTTATCTGAACACGCCCAGCTGGAACACCGGCAGAAAAACATTGGACGTGACCAGCATGCTGGTCGGGCTTTGCGACGCCGTGTATGGCGTCGCGAAAAAACACGGCGACGTCATGAAAGCGATGCCCTCGCTAAAGGATTTTGCTGCAAAGATTCAGTACGTGACGAACGGCGTGCGCAAAGAAGATTGGCAAGCGCCCGAATTTTCGAAGCCCGAATCGTTATCGGACGAACAATTGATCGCCGCCAAAAAGGCGCGTAAAAAAACGATGCTCGACTGGGCGTGGCGCCACTGTCACTTGTGGCCGAACTGGGCGAAGGAATCGGAACATCGGCACGTGATTGCATGGACACGCCGGATTACGCCTTACAAACGGCTCGATTTGCTTGTGAAGATGATCAAAAACCCCGAATGGCGTTCGCGTTTTCTCGATCTGAACGTGTTGATCTTTGTCGGCGGCCGCATCCATCAACAAGATAATCACGCGCAGGACATCGTTTATGACCTTTTGGATGCGCTCGAAAAAGAACCGGCGTTGCAAACACGGATCGTAACCATCGACAATTTTAATGTGTGGGAAGCTCCCATCTTGTACCAGGGAGTGGACGGATCGATTATGTTGGCCGATGACACACGTGAAGCGTCGGCAACCGGTTTCATGAAGGCGCAAATGAACGGCGCCGCGATTCTGGCGACCGCCGACGGCGCGGTTCCCGAGTTCGTGCGGTTTCAAGAACTGGGAAAACCGGTCGATGGGGCCAACGGATTCTATATTCCTTATATTAAAGGAGAGCCGACGGCCCTCGGTCTCCTCGAAGCGTTGGAAGCGTTCGATAAAACCATGAACGATGGCCCAGCTGCCGCGAAAATGATTCGAAACGCGATCGCCGTGACCGCCGATGTCGATGTCCGCCGCACGGTCGACGACATGAAAAAGATTTACGCTCAACTGAAGTGACCCCAAATCTCAAAAAATACTTCGATCGCCACGGCGTTACGGTCAACCGCGCGCTTCTTGCGTTTTTACCGAAAGCCGCTGAAAAGCCCCGCGTGATTCATGAATCGATGCGCTATTCGGTGTCCGCCGGCGGCAAGCGACTTCGGCCCGTGCTGGTTATCGCAGCTGCCGAAATCTGTGGGGGGACCGCCCAACAAGTGATGCCGACCGCCTGTGCGATGGAATACATCCATACTTATTCATTGGTCCACGACGATCTTCCGGCGATGGACGATGATGATTTACGCCGCGGCAAACCGACCAACCACAAAGTGTATGGGGAAGACATCGCCATTCTCTGTGGCGACGCATTGTTAACACGCGCATTTGAATTGATCGCGCAAAACGCGCACGTAAAAGGCGTGCGCGCGCCGGCGGTCGTAGAGGTCATCGCGCGCATCGCACGCGAAGCGGGCACGTTCGGCATGGTCGGCGGACAAGTGGCCGACATCAAAGCCGATCGGGGGCGTTGGAAAAAGTTAAAGGGGACAGAATACCGCTCAGCAAACGCTTTGCTGGAATTCATCCACCTGAAAAAAACGGCTGCGCTTATCCGCGCAAGCTTAACCGCCGGAGCCTGTTTGGTGGGCGCGTCCGATCGCCAAATTCGCGCGCTCGACACCTACGGAAAGCATTTGGGTCTCGCATTCCAAGTCACCGACGACATTCTCGACCGTATCGGAGATAAGAAAAAGCTTGGGAAACGCGGCAGCGACGTCGCCAACGAGAAATTAACGTTTCCGGCTGTGTTCGGTTTGCCCAAGTCCCAGCAAAAAGCCAAAAGCATCACTAAGAACGCCCATAACGCATTAAAAATTTTCAGTAAAAAGGCCGAAATTTTGCACGAATTGGCCGATTTCGTTCTCACCCGCGACCATTAATCCCGCCGCTTAAACCACCAATCCGCCTCTAAACCACGGCCCAAACCTTGCCGTTTTTCATCGAGGCATGATCATTGCATAACAGTTCACGTGATCAATTCTTCGTGGCATTCAAATGATAAACGCGTGACAAAAGTTACCTTGTTTAAACCGCTCAGCGGCGCTATCTCCGAGAGTATGGCAACGCTTCGCTATTTTATTGCTGTTCTGATGCTTGTTCTTGGAATCTCGACCTCTTCGTTCGCAATGGAGCTGTCGGTTCCCGCCGCACCCCGAGCCAACGAAGAATTCACGATTAAAATCACCGCCGCTCCGGACAAAAATTTTACGTTTCACCTGACCTCCCGCGACCTCGGCACCATTTCTCCCGAAATCCGCTGGACCGACGACCACAACGGAGAGATCTTAGTAACGGTCGAAAAAGGGTCGTACATCGCGTCGATCGTGAACAATGAAGACAACAAAA
>CAYXDS010000191.1:0-5288 GCA_964463805.1 uncultured Elusimicrobia bacterium
ATTAAAGTAGGAATCGCTGTAGCAGGCCAGGTAATTTCCATCGGGGCCGAAATGGTTGTAAACCACGTCGAGAATCACGCCGATTCCGAGTCGATGTGCGGTGTCGACGAAGCGCCGCAACGCGTGCGGATCGCCGTAAACGTGATAAGGCGCGTACAAGTCAACGCCGTCGTATCCCCAATTGCGTCGGCCTGGACATTCGTTCATCGGCATGAGTTCGATGACAATCACGCCGATTCTTTTGAGTTCTTCCAGCTGCCGCGCCGCCGCGTCCAATGTTCCTTCAGCAGTGAAGGCGCCGACGTGCAGTTCATAAATCACTTGTCCTTTCATGGAAAGGCCTTTCCAATCGGCGTCGTGCCATTCGAATTCGTTCGGGTCAACGATCATCGATTCGCCGTGCGGACCCTCCGGTTGAAAGCGTGAGCAGGGGTCTGGAAACAGAGCATCACCATCAAGACGATACCGATAGCGATCGCTTTTGCGAGCGGAAGGAACAATGCCGACAAAAAAACCTTGGTTGTCGCGTGTGAGCGGAATCGGCGACGCCGGCTTTTTCGCGAGAACGACCTCAACCGATTTGCGTTTTGGCGCCCAAACGCGAAATTCGGTCCCATCTCCACGAAAGGTGGCCCCAAGGTCCAATTTAAAAGGAAAGCTGTTCATTGTTGGAGGGGGGCCAACATGAACAGCTTTCCGGGGACGCGTGCTAACGCTCATCGCGTCGGGCTCACGTCCGCAAATCCAAGGTTAATTGCAGCCTCTAAGAAAATAGATGATCAACAGTAATGGTACGGGGACCCCCAATAGCCACAAGAGCGCATATCCGATTTTCCCTTCTTGATTTATTTTCTTCATGCTTTTGATACGACATCACGTAATGAAAGTTCATTGCGAGAATGCGCGAACTTTTTCACGAACAAGCCGTATAGCAAGGTGGATCACTTCTAAAAATTGGCAGTTCATCACAGCTTTTCGGTAAATTACACGACGTGAACGAAAATTCGACGACAACGTGGCAATGGCAGACCGGCATTGTCAAGATTTGCGCCGCCCTTTTGATGGGGCTTGGCGTGTTGTCTCTATTTACCCGTCCCTCATCCTTGCTGAGTTTCTTGTGGTCCACGCCGGACAATATTCTGTTTACTCATTCAATGACGTTTTTTTTCATCATTTATGGTTTTTCTCTGTTAGCTATTTCTTTCGGCCATAGGCGGTCGGCCGGTCTCATCGGTATTTTAATTTCCGGTTACGGCATGATCTTGTTTGTTCTATTGGCCAACGAGCACCTCCGTTTCCTCGGTGGATTTGCCGGGTTGGCGCCGGTCTACCGAGTTCCGGCGGGAAGTGCGTTAAATATCTTTCTCGCGGGTTTCGCGTTGAGCCTGATGGGGGTGCGACGTCGTCCATCGTTTCTAACGATTTCAATTATCAGCGGTTTGTTGACCGCGCGAAGCCTCATGGTCTTGTTCCATTTGTTGGGCATCGGTCAAAAGTCGCTGCTTTGGTTTCAAGAAATGTCGGTGGCAAGCGCAATTGGTTTCGTGATTATTAGCGTTGGCGTTTTGGCGTTCATTTATCGGGAAAAACCCGCGGAAATCAACAGCGCTCATTGGGTCCCGATCACAAGCGTGATCGGCATATTGGCGATCACGTTATCGTTTTGGCAGATCCAAGTCAGCAAGGACAAAGCGCGCATCGAACAATTGGTCCGCACGAACGGCGTCAACATCAGTCTTCAGTTGAAATTGGTGATGGAAAATCGGCTGCGGATATTAAACGGTGTGCGGCGTTCGTGGTTTGTTCGCGGCAAACCGACGTTCACGCAATGGCAAAGGGAAACCCGGCCTTTATTTCGAGACTACAAGGGATTTCGGGCGTTGGGCTGGTTGGATCCGACGCTGCAATTGCAGTGGCGAGAATCGCCGGGACGGGAAAATTTTACACCGACGTCGAAGTTTTTTGAAGTGGCCGGGCGCGCGCAAATACAGGACGGCATCGTATTTGAGGGGCCCGCTAAATTTACCGACGATAAGCCGTCGTTCATCGCGATGGCGCCGGCGATCGGTGTTCATGGACGAGTCGGCCTTATTTTCGCTGAATATGACGTCGACGAATTGATATCGACCATTCTTAGCCGTCCCGTCAACAATGATTTTTCGGCGCATGTGGATTTCAACGCGACAAATGCAACCCTATCAAGAACAAAATTCGGCACCGGCGCCGACGGATGGACCGAACCGATTTTGATTCGGATCGGCGGCAAAACCTGGGCTCTTCGTGTGGCGCCGACCGATCAATTCATCGCGCGCAACCGATCCTATCTCGCCGAAGCGACGCTTGCGACCGGCGGCATGCTCTCGATGGTGATCGGCATCATTATTTATTTTTTGCAATCGTTTCGGCATCGCGCGCGTCAATTGTTACACGCGAATGCGGCATTGGAAAAGGAAGCGGCGCTGCGGCGTTCAACTCAAGCTTCCTACGCGGACCAAAGTGAACGACTCCAATCCACAATGGATGCCATCGGCGATGCAGTTGTTGTTGCCAATAAAGAAGGCCGCATCGTTTTCATGAACCCCGCCGCCATTAAAATGATGCATGTGGAAAGCGGCGATGAAACTGAAACCGGATGGCATCTGCCCGTGAATTTTTTCAAGCCGGATACTGTTACACCGTACACATCCGAGCAGATGCCGTTGTTGCGCGCGATTCGTGAAACCTCCGCCGGCGCCGAAGAAATGTTCGCGCGATTTCCTCGGTCCGGCGAAGAAAAGTGGATGACGGCCACCACGCGCACCATCGTCGGGCGAGACGGACAGGTAAAAGGCGCGGTCTCCGTTTTCCGCGATACGACCGAGTTGAAACGATCCGAGGATATATTGCGGGCGCACGAATGGAATCTCGCAAACGCGCAGCACATCGCACAGATCGGAAGTTGGGAATGGGATATTCGGACCGACAACGTGATGTGGTCTGACGAGCTCTATCGAATCTATGGATTGACGCCCAACGGCGATCCATTGAAATATGACGAAGTGATGCAACGGACGCATCCGGACGATCGCGATTTGTTCGTCGAAAAAATTTCACAGGCGCTTCGCGACAAAAAACCGTTTGAATTCGTTCACCGGATCGTGCGGCCCAACGGAGATTTGCGCGTGTTGCAGGCGCGCGGCGAAGTTTTCGTCGACGCGAACGACCTGGTCGTAAAGATGGTCGGAACGGGGCAAGACATCACCGAACGCAGAAAGAGCGAGGAGGCGTTGCGTCGGTCGCAGGAAGAATTTATCCGGCTGGCCTCGATCGTGGAATCATCGGGAGACTCGATCATCGGCACAACGCTGGACGGCACCATCGACAGTTGGAACCGCGGCGCCGAGAAGTTGTACGGCTACAGGAAAGAGGAAATAATCGGTAAATCGATCGCTGTACTGTTCCCGGAAGACAAAGTCGAAGAATTGAACGAAAAGCTGGAAAGGATACGGAGAATGGAGCCGATAGGCGACCATGAGTCGGTTCGCTTGAGAAAGGACGGCATCCCCGTGCCTGTTTCCGTCATCACGTCGCCGGTAAAAAACCGCGAGGGAGAAGTGCTCGGCGCCTCTATTATCGCGCGGGATATTACGCGCCGCATCGAAGCTGAGCAGGCGTTGCGCGAAAGCCAGCGGCTTTTCAACCAATTCATGGACAACAGTCCGACGGTCGCGTTTATGAAGGATGAAGAAGGGCGTTACGTTTATGTGAATCGTACGTTTGAAAAACTATACGACCAAAAACTCGCGAATATGAAAGGGAAAAGCGATTTCGAATGGTTGCCCAATCAGATTGCATCGGAACTCCAGAAAAACGACAAAGCGGCGCTAGAGGCGGAACATGTTGTCGAAGCCGTCGAACGAATTCCCGTCGCCGATGGTTCCGTGCGGGATTGGCTTGTTTTTCGATTCGTCGTGAATTCGACGAGCAACAAGAAGCTTCTCGGCGGCGTCGCCGTCGATATTTCGGAGCGGCGTAAAGCCGAGGACATGATTCGTCGCGCGAACGCGGAGCTCGAGTTGCGCGTACTTGAACGTACGCGGGAGTTGGATATGGCCATCGGAAACATGCAAACAGAGATCATTGCACGCAAACGCGCCGAAAGCGAATTGGCCAAACGTGCCGAAGAACTGGCGGTATCGAATCAAGAGCTCGAGCAATTCGCGATGATCGCCTCGCACGATTTGCAAGAGCCGCTGCGAAAAATTTCGAGTTACGGCGGTTTGCTCTCACAACGTTACAAAGGCCAAATCGATGATAAAGCCGATAAATTCATTGGGCACATGACCGATGGCGTGCAACGAATGCAGAACCTGATCAAAGGTTTGCTCGCGTACGCTCGAATTGGACGAATGGGCATTCCGTTCCGTAAAGTGAATTTGATCGAGGTGGTTCAACAGACGTTGAGCGATTTGGAGTCGGTGATTCAAGAAAACGACGCGGTGGTTACCTATGAGAATTTGCCGTCAATTCAGGCGAACCCGTCTCAAATGGGGCAACTGTTCCAAAATCTGATTTCGAACGCGCTGAAATTCCGCGGCCGGGAATCGCCGCGTATCCAAATTTGGGGCGAGCAGCGCGCGAATGAATGGGTGATCGCCGTAAAGGACAACGGCATCGGAATCGAAAAACAATACGTTGATCGCATTTTTCAAATATTTCAACGGCTGCACAGCCAGAAGGATTTTCCGGGCACCGGCATTGGACTTGCGGTTTGCAAAAAAATCGTCGAGATCCACGGCGGTAAGATTTGGCTTCAGTCGGAAAAGGGGATGGGGACGACGTTCTTCTTCTCGCTGCCGACAAAGGTTGACGTGGCTTCTGCGACGCCGTTGGCGCCCGTTAATTAACTTCAGCAAGGTGGATATATAGATGCAAAGCACAGAAACACAGTTGCAAAAACGGAAGTTCGACATCCTCATTATTGACGACGATGCGGCCGATGTGGATTTGATTCGCGAAGCGTTGAGCCTTTCAAAAAATCGACCTTTCGATATTAATTTGACCAGCATCGAGGACGGCGATAAGGCGCTTTCATATTTGAATGAATTGCGCGAAACCAGTCAGCCGCAGCCCGATTTGATTATCCTGGATTTAAATATGCCGCGTAAGAGCGGTTATGAAGTGCTCAAGGAAATGCGATCGATCGATTATTTGAAATTCATTCCGGTGATCGTTCTCACCACGTCCAACACGCTCGAAGACGTAAAGAAAAGTTACAGGCTTGGCGCGAACAGTTTCATTACGAAGGC
>CAYXDS010000192.1:0-5287 GCA_964463805.1 uncultured Elusimicrobia bacterium
TGATGCGTATCACATCACGGCGCCGAACCCTGAAGGAAAAGCGGCCACGCGTGCCATTCAGTTGGCTCTCGAAGACGGCAAGATCAACGCCGACGAAGTCGATTACATCAACGCACACGGCACTTCCACGCCGCTCAACGACAAAACCGAAACGAAAGTGATCAAAATGGTGTTCGGCGAACGCGCGAAGAGAATTCCGATCTCTTCTACGAAATCGATGACGGGACACTTGTTGGGTGCGGCCGGAGGCGTCGAACTGATCGCCACTCTTTTGTCGATGGAGAACAACCTGATCCATCCGACGATCAATTACGAAACACCGGATCCCGAATGCGATTTGGATTATGTGCCTAACAAAGCGCGGCCCGGAAAAATAACGTGTGCGGTTTCAAACTCGTTGGGATTCGGCGGCCACAATGCGGTGCTCGTTGTAAAGCGGTATGGCCAACCCTAACCTGGCGGTTATTGAGAAAAAAATACGCGTCAAGTTCCAGGATCAGAAGTTACTGGAAGAAGCTTTTACACATAAGTCGTACTCGATCGAACATGGCATCATTACTTGCAACGAACGGCTAGAGTTTTTAGGGGACAGCATCATCTCGGCCGTTGTTGCGCATTGGCTGTTCCGGAAATTTCCGAAAGTAGATGAGGGACGACTTTCGAAGATGAAGTCGCAGATCGTATCGCGCAACAATTTGGCGTTGTGGGCCGACGACTTGGACCTGGGCGCCTATTTGTTTTTGAGCCAAGGTGAGGAAGCGACCGGCGGACGTAAACGCGAAAGTCTGCTGGGCAATGTTTATGAGGCGTTGGTCGGCGCGATTTTTCTCGATCAAGGTTTCGAACCGGCGCAACGTTTCATTTTGCGGCATTTGTCGAAGAAGAAACGGATCGTTGAAAATGATTTTAAGAGCAAGCTGCAGGAAATCGTGCAGAAGAAATATAAGGCACCGCCTATTTATATGGTGATCGCAGAAACGGGGCCCGACCACGAGAAGAAATTCACGCTTGAAGTCCGTATCAAACAACAGATTTTAGGCACCGGTGAAGGCCGGTCCAAAAAAGAAGCGGAGCAGATGGCCGCGAAAGAAGCTTTAAAAACACTACGCAACGGCAACAGCTGATCGGAGGATAAAGTGGATTACGGTTTAACAGAAGAGCAAAAAGCCATTATCGAAATTTCGCGCGAAATCGGTGAAAAGAAAATAAAGCCGATCCGAATGGAAGCGGACGAGCATGAAAAATTCCCGTGGTCTGTCGTGGAAGAAATGAGAAAAGTTGACCTGTTCGGCGTGTATATCCATCCTAACTACGGTGGATTGGGCGGCGGCGGATTCGAACTAGTTCTCGCGGTTGAAGAACTCTCGCGCGCTTGCGGCGGTATCGCTCTCGCGTTGGCCGCTTCGGCGCTCGGCGCGTTTCCGATCATTCTGTACGGAACACCGGCCCAGAAGAAGAAATATTTGCCCGACATCGCGTCTGGCAAAAAACTGGCGGCCTTCTGCATCACCGAACCGGAAGCCGGTTCCGACGCGACTGCAACACGCGCAACCGCTCGCAAAGAAGGCGACTATTACATTTTGAACGGCATCAAGAATTTCTGCTCGAACGGCGAAGCCGCCGAAACGTATACGACGTTTTTGTCGACGAATCTTTCGCGCGGAGCCCGTGGTATTACCTGCTTCGTGATTGAAAAAGGCACGCCCGGCTTTGGGTTCGGCAAGAAAGAGCAGAAGATGGGGATTCGCGCCAGCAACACGTACGAACTTACATTCGACAATTGCAAAGTCCATAAAGACAACGTGATCGGCGGAGAGGGAAAAGGATTGTTCGTTGCGCAGGCGACGTTCGACATTTCTCGTCCCGGCGTCGCGTCGCAAGCGCTCGGTATCGCGCAGGGCGCGTTCGATGAAGTGCTCGCTTACGGCCGCATGCGCAAGCAATTCGGGCAGAATATTCTTTCGTTCCAATCCAGCCAACACATGATCGCCGACATGGCGACGTCGATCGAAGCGGGTCGCGCGCTGCTCTATAGCGTGACGCGTGGCATGGACAAAACATTTGTTCAGGCGATCGACAACGCCGAGAAGTCGGGCGGATTCGTGGCCGATGAAATGAAGAAACTATCACGCCGTCGTTGGACCAAAGAGTCCGGCATGGTGAAACTGTATTGCTCGGACATGGCGATGAAAGTCACCACTGACGCGGTTCAGCTCGCCGGCGGTATCGGTTACATGCGCGACTTCCCGATCGAGAAATACATGCGTGACGCGAAGATCACTCAGATCTACGAAGGCACGAACCAGATCCAGCGCAACGAAATCGGCATGACCATTACGAAGGAGTTGGCGGGCGCGAAAGAATAAAGTAGATTTCGCTTTCCTTAACCAACCTCATATTACCGAAGGAAATTAATTTCAATGCATATCGTTACTTGCATCAAGCAAACGCCGGCCACGGACAACGTTCAAATCGATCCGGAGACAGGCACTCTTAAACGCGAAGGAATGGCCGCCGCGATCAATCCGTTCGATGAATACGGAATCGAGGAAGCGGTCCGACTTAAAGAACGCGTCGGTGGCGACGCCACGGTTTCCGTCGTAACGATGGGTCCGCCGCAAGCGGAACAAGCGCTTCGCGACGCGATCAGCCGTGGCGCCGATCAAGGTTTTCATATCTGCGGCCGTGAATTTGCGGGCGCTGACACATGGGCCACTTCGTACACGCTGTTCAAAGGCATTCAGAAAATCGCCAAAGAATTTAAACCCGTCGATTTGATCATCTGTGGCAAGCAAACCAACGATGGAGACACCGGCCATATCGGTCCGGGTCTCGCCGCGTGGTTCGATTGGCCGAATGTTGCGTACGTTCGCAAAGTCGAAGACATCAAATCGAACGGTATCGGCAAAGGCGGCAAGATCGTCGTTCATCGCATGATGGAAGACGGCACCGATGTGCTGGAGATGGATTTGCCGGCTGTGATCGCGGTCGTGAAAGAAATCAATGAGCCGCGCGTTCCTTCTCTGAAGGGGAAAATGAACGCTAAGAAAGCCGAGATCCCGCGTTGGGACGGCGCCGCGATCGGCGCGAATATCGCGTGTGTGGGTCTTAAAGGCTCGCCGACCATCGTCGCAAAAAGTTTCCGCCCTCCGATGAAAACCGGCGGCGTCGCCATCTCGGGCGCCACGGCTGAAGAGAAAGCGAAAAATCTCGTCACGAAGCTCAAAGAGCTTCACCTGATCTAAAAAGTAGGAACCGCAATCATGTCCGAAGAATCAATACTTGCTATACCAATCGAACCGCAAAATCATAAGGACGTTTGGATTTTTGCCGAAGTCCGTCACGGAAAACTGATGGCCACCGCCGGCGAACTTCTGAACATCGGAAAAACGCTTGCTAAAGACCTCGGCGAAAAATTGTGCGCCGTGATCATCGGAAAGAACGTTTCGCAACACGTCGCCGCGTTGCACGAACTCGGCGCTGACAAAGTGTTCGTGATTGAACACGACTCACTCGAACAATTTGTTGATGAGACCTACGCAAATCTTCTCGTGGATCTCATGATCAAAGAGAAACCGAACAAATTGCTGATGCCGGCGTCGATTACCGGCCGTTCATTTGGCAGCCGCGTCGCCGTGCAGGCAAACACCGGCATTACAGCTGACGCAACCGAATTGAGCATCAACAAAGAGAAAGGCGGCGTATTGAATGCGATCCGCCCGTCGTTCGGCGGCACGCTGATGGCGACGATTCTTTGTATCCGCGGCCATCGCCCGGAAATGGTGACGGTCCGCCCGATGGCGTTCCCGGCCGGGACGCCGGAAAAAGGCCGCACCGGAGAGACGGTTAAAGTACCGGTTGATCTCTCGAAATTTAAACAGCGCGAACGTCACATCCGTTTCGAAGCCGAGAAAGAGCAGGAAGTCGACATTTCGGGCGCGCAAACGATCGTTGCCGGCGGTTACGGTGTTGGAAGTGCCGACGGATTTAAACCCATCGTCAATCTCGCGAAGAAATTGGGCGCCGCTGTCGGCGCGAGCCGTCGCGCGGTAGACGCCGGTTGGATTCCGTACCGTCATCAAGTCGGTTTGACGGGGCGTGTGGTTCGTCCGAAGCTTTACATCGCGGTCGGCATCTCGGGTCAGATTCAACATTTGGCCGGAATGAATTCTTCGGAGACGATCGTTTGCATCAATAACGATCCGGAAGCGCCGTTGATGAAATTGGCTACGTTCTCGGTGCAGGGGGATTTCAAAGAGATTCTTCCGGCCATTGAAAAAGAACTGACCAAATAGTTTTTCATAGCATCGAAATATAAAAAAAGTTATTCTGAATTTGTAAGAAGCAACTCACCTAGGAGGGTGTAAAAAAATGGCCGCAATTGATCCGGATTTTCAGACAAACCGTAAAGTCGTTGGAACCTCGCCAGAGGGTTATCAGATTTGGGGTCCCGTTGAACCGCCGACAAAGCTCGGAATTCATGGAACCTGGGTGGCCGTAGACTATGATCTTTGCGTTGCCGACGGCGCCTGCTTGGATGCGTGCCCTGAGAACGTTTTCGAATGGCGCGATACGCCCGGCCATCCGGCATCCGCGAAAAAAGCGGCTCCTGCGAAAGAAGAAGCCTGCATTTTCTGCATGGCCTGCGAAAGCGTGTGCCCAGTTCTCGCGATCAAGATCACACCGAAATAAACTAGCCGACTTTCATAAAAAACCCTCTCTCTGAATCATCGGGGAGAGGGTTTTTTCTTGCATACACAAAGCCTTAACCGTTACAATGCCCGCGGATTTTAGCTACAGGTTGTAGTCAACGGCTCAGCGACCACCAAATATAGCCCATAGAGGAGCCAGATTTCATGCATCTCAAGCGCCTTGATATTGTCGGTTTTAAATCTTTTGCCGATCACATTCGTCTTGATCTCGAACCCGGCATCACCGCCATCGTAGGCCCAAACGGCTGCGGAAAATCAAACATCATCGACGCCGTTCGCTGGTGTCTTGGAGAAATGTCCGCAAAGTCATTGCGGTCAAATTTGATGTTGGATGTCGTGTTCAACGGTTCGGGTTCTCGCCCGCCTCAAAATATGGCCGAGGTTACGCTCACGTTCGACAACAGCGACAAACGTTTGCCGATCGACTACGGCGAAGTTTCGATCAGCCGCCGATTGTTCCGCTCAGGTGAATCCGAATATTTCATCAACAAGACGCAATGCCGTTTGCGCGACATCAAAGAATTGTTCCTCGACACCGGTATGGGCGAAGACGGTTATTCGTCGCTCGAACAAGG
>CAYXDS010000193.1:0-5212 GCA_964463805.1 uncultured Elusimicrobia bacterium
GACAATCTCCCCCCTTGTTCCTCTTCGGTTAGGTCATGAATCAAAACGCACTGCGATGCAAACCGGCCCCGACCGACGCGCCCACGTAATTGATGTAACTGCGCCAAACCGAAACGTTCCGGATTGACTATCGCAATCACAGTCGCATTTGGAACATCGATGCCGACTTCAATGACCGGCGTAGCGACGAGCACGGACGCCTTCCCATCACGAAACTCCTCCATGGCTTTTCTCTTCTCATTTGAATCCATTTGGCCATGCAGCAACGCGACCCTTTTTCCCGGGAATCGGGCTTGGATCCGGTCGAATTCTTTCGTAGCGGCCAGGACGGCTTTGCCGGAACGTTTCGATAATTCTTCCGATTCGCCGACCAATGGGAATACGACGTACGCTTGACGACCCTGTTGAAGTTCCTTTTCAATCAGGTCGAATGCGGTGTTCTCGCTCGCGCAACAAGTCTTAATTGCCGTTCGTCCCTCCGGCGCCGCATCGATGACGGAAACATCCAGATCGCCATACAGCGTCATGGCCAGCGTGCGCGGAATCGGCGTTGCGGTCATGATAAGAACGTCCGGTTGCTGGGATTTCGTGACGAGCCGCGCGCGCTGCCGCACGCCGAAACGATGTTGTTCGTCGATAACGACCAGTCCCAATTTTTTGAATTTTACGTCGTCACCAAGAATCGCGTGCGTGCCAATCACAAGATCAATTTTTCCTTCTTGGATTCGCGCTAATATTTTTTTTCGCTCAGGTTTCGGCGTCGAACCGGTTAGAAGCGCGGTTGAAACGGAAAGTCCTTTGAACAATCGTTCGATCGACAGTGCGTGTTGATTGGCCAGAATTTCCGTTGGAGCAAGGAACCCCGCTTGGCATCCGTTTTCGATGGCCAACAACGCGGCGGAAAGCGCCACGACGGTTTTACCCGAACCGACGTCGCCTTGCAGCAACCGATTCATCGGAGAAGCGCGTTGCATGTCCCGAAAAATCTCATTGATCACGCGCGTTTGCGCGCGCGTAAATTCGAATCCGAGTCTGTTTTTAAACGGCGTCAACAACGTCTTTCGGACCACATACGAAATATCTTTGGGCAGCTGGTCCCGATCCTGCCGGTTCATCGCGAGCGCCAATTCAAGGAAGAAAAATTCATCGAACGCGAGACGTTCTCGGGCCTTGTCCCGTTCGGTCCATGTCGATGGAAAATGATAATGCGAAAGCGCCCAGCTTAAATCCGGAAGGCCTTGTTTCTCGCGAATCGATGCGGCCAACGGGTCCACCGCCATCGGCGCCGAGGTTGGTACGATGCGCGTCATCACGCTGCGAACCCACCGATCCGTCATTCCTTCCGTCAACGGATAAACCGGTACGATGCGATCCGTTTCAAGATCCTGTTCGGCAATTTCGTGATCTTCGACACGCAATTCCACGCCGAGTTTGCCCTGATCAACTGATCCGTAAATAAGAATTTTGCGTCCGGGCGTTAAGTCCCTTTTCATAGCGGAAAAAACGTCGTATCGGAATGACAGGCGTTTGAACCAGACCGCGTCGATCGACGCTGAGGCATCGGCCACGCGAGCGCGCGCTTGCCCCAACATTTTTCCGCTTCTTAAAAAATCAATGGATTTTATTTCGACGAGAAACGCCGTTTTTTTTCCGGGAACGGCCTGGGCCAGCGGCGAGGGTCGACGATCTTGATGCGCGCGCGGAAAATAAAAAAGAAGGTCTTCAAGCGTGCGCACGTCGACTTTTTGAAGCAGTTCCGCTTTCGACGGGCCGACGCCTTTTACGAACTGAACCGGCATGGCTAGATCTTCGCGAACGAACGGTTTCTTATCGAAAGAAACCGCTAAATTCATCGGACGTCTCCGTTATCTCCATTTTCGAACGGCAAGCTGACTGAAACAATAGAACGATGTACGGCCACATGGTCTTGTTCGTACGCGTCGAGCGCGTACGAAATTTGCGCGCCGGATTTCGCAATATAACTGATGCCGGCTGTCGTATGCCGCTTGTCGGGTTTCCCGATCTCTGTTCCGAATACGCCGGCGCGTAAAGCCATATAGCTGCCGACCAACATTTCGCTTCCGAGGTACAAAACGGTTTCGGGATGAGATCCTTCCGAATAAAAGCGGCGCTCCCAATCGATCGACAAAAGAAACCCCGGAACAACGCGATAGGTATTGCCGACTCGCACGCGCACCGGCAGTAGCTCTCGTTTGTACTTTTTTCCCCATAGATAGGCCGGAGCATTTTGCACGAGAAGTCCCCACATTGCGGGGCCCGTCGGATAACGGACGCCGAGATTCATCCGCAAGCCATCCGCGGTGTCGGACGTATGCTGGTCTTGAAGTCCGGTTCGCCGTTCAAAAGTAGAGATACTGGACCATAGGTAAGCGAGCGAAAGACCGATATTCCCTTTGCCGAGCCGCTCTCCGCCCGCGAACCCGATCGCGTTCGCCGAATAGTCGACGTCACGATAATCGGTCGACGGCGTATTTTCATCGAGGATTTGTCGTTGGTGAATTCTCGAAAGCGGTTCGTAAAAGATCACGCCTTTCTCACCCTGAACCGAAAGATATTGGAGGACCTTGCCGGTGAGCGGGTCGGTTTGATTCGCCTCGTCATCGGTCAAGTCGCTGCGCGTATCGACGAGCGCCGTCGCATAGGCCGCTTGAACCACCGCGTCGCCCAGCGAAGCAGGGTTTTCAGAACCGGAAGCGGGCGTCGCGCGGTTTGACGCGATCGTGTTGCCGCGCCCGAATGTTTCGGCGCTTAAAATTCCGCCGTCAAGAGCCCGTTCGGGAATCGGCGCATGTTCCTTCGCAAAAACCGGACCCGCCGACAACAAAAAAACAGCGGCCAGTAGTGATTGGGAAGCTTTATTTCGGCGCAGCAATGTGACCTTGGATCGGACTGGAGGCCTGCGCATGCCCACGCTTCGGCATTCGTCCGGCTTGGAACGCCAATCTACCGGCTTGAGTTGCCAATTTCATCGCTTCGGCCATTTTAAGCGGATCTTGCGCTTCAGCGATGGCCGTGTTCATGAGGATACCATCGACACCGAGTTCCATGGCCGCTGCCGCATCGGAAGCGGTACCGACGCCGGCATCAACAATCACCGGTACCGATTTCACGATTTCACGGATAAATCCGATGTTCAACGGGTTCAAAATACCTTGTCCAGAACCGATGGGGGCGCCCAACGGCATCACGGCGGCGGCGCCGGCATCAACCAATTTTCGTGCGACAATGGGATCATCATTCGTGTAAGGAAGTACGGTAAAACCCTCTTGAACCAATGTTTTTGTCGCTTGCAGCAATACTTCGGTATCGGGCAACAAGGTTTGCGGATCCCCAAGCACTTCGAGTTTTATCAGATCGGTTTCCAACAATTCACGCGCCAATCGAGCAGTTCGCAACGTGTCCTGAAGATTGTAACAACCGGCCGTGTTCGGCAGAACTTTCATGTTCTTCGGAATGTACGTCCAAAACGAAGTTTCGGAACGATCCTGAAGATTCACGCGGCGAATAGCGACCGTGACCATGTCCGATCCGGACGCTTCCAAACAGGAGCGCATCAAATCGAGAGTCTTGTATTTCCCGGTCCCCACAATTAATCGGGAGGACAAAGTGTATTGTCCGAACCGCAATTCTTCTTTTTTGGAAATTATTTCAGTGGCCATCGCTATCCTCCTCCAATCATTTGGATCACTTCGAGCGTGTCACCGTCATTCAACGTCTGTTCAGCGAGTTTCGCGCGTTTTAAAATCGTGAGATTCAGTTCGCACGCCACCACGTTCGGATTGATGCCTTTCGACTCCAACAATGCGCGCACCGAAAGGTCGCCCGCGATCGTTTCATTTTTCCCGTTCAGCTTAATCGTTATCATTTTCAAATATTTTTACGCGAAAGATTGAATTGAGTAGAGATGATGATACGCGCCCTTTTTATCGATCAACTGTTCGTGATTTCCAACCTCTTTAATCTTTCCTTTTTCAAGAACCACAATCCGGTCCGCCTTGCGAACCGTCGAAAGCCGATGCGCAATCAAAAACACGGTTCGTCCTTCCAACAATCGATCCAAAGCCATTTGAACCGCTTGTTCAGAAGCTGAGTCCAAGGCGCTGGTGGCTTCGTCCAAAATGAGAATCGCCGGGTTCTTTAACAACGAGCGCGCAATAGAGATCCTTTGTTTCTCTCCACCGGAGACACGCGCACCACGTTCACCGATGACCGTATGATACCCCTTCGGAAGCGCTGAAATAAAGTCATGCGCAAACGCGGCTTTCGCGGCCGCTTCAATCTCTTCAACGGTGGCGCTCGGCCGACCATAGGCAATGTTGGCCAGAACAGTATCATTGAACAAATGCGTCTCTTGGGTAACGACGGCCATCTGGCTGCGAAGACTATGAAGCGTCGCATGCCGCATATCGACACCGTCAATCAGGATGGATCCGGAGGTCGGATCGTAAAAACGGAGCATTAGTTGCGCGATCGTCGTTTTCCCCGAGCCTGAAGGGCCGACAAGCGCGATAATTTCGCCCTTGTTCACCGTTAAATTAATCGAGTCAAGAACGAGATTCGATGTCGGATAGGAAAAATTAACGTTTTGAAACTCAATTTTCTCCGATATTTGCGGAATCGCGATCGCATCGGGGGCGTCGACAACGCTTCCTTTTTGATCCAATAATTCGAAAACGCGCTCGGCTGCGGCCAAACCTTGTTGCAATTGAACGTTCACACTCGCAAATTTCTTAATGGGATTATAAAGCGACATCGCGGCTCCAACGAACGCGATAAACGATCCGGCCGTCCATTCTCCACGGATGACGTCTCTGCCGCCAATCCAAAGCATCAACGCAAGTACGATAGCTCCGAGAAACTCCATAATGGGGCTCGATCGCGCATCGACACGCACGAGCTTCATCATCGTGTCGAAATACGTGCGATTCTCTTTTTCAAAATCCTCAACTTCCTTTTTCTCGTTTTGGAATACTTTCACGATGGGCATCGCGGCCAGCGCCTCATGAATCGTGTTATACATATCGGCCATTTGCGCTTGTCCCTGACGGCCCGCGGAACGGCTTTTTTTGCCGAGACTCGTGAGAAACCACGCTGAAATCGGGAGGACCGTAAAGCACATCAAGGCAAACTTCAGATTCGTGTAAAAAAGAAACCCGATAAGGCCGATGACGGTTAATCCGTCACGAAGAAT
>CAYXDS010000194.1:0-5192 GCA_964463805.1 uncultured Elusimicrobia bacterium
TCCCGGCAATTTACTGAAGATAGCGAGCAAATAAGTTAGGAAGAACCCAAACCGCAACACTTTCCCAAGCAGATACCCGGCCGATCCGGCCCACGTCGCCATTTGGACTTTGAAGCTGTTCGTCACAAGACAGAGCCAAATGCGCAAATATTTGCGGAACGTGCGCATCTAACCGCCTTCGGCCGCGTAACGACGCAGCCCCGCGCGCCAGAAAACGCTCACACCGACGCTCAACGCGGCGATCCAGAAAATTTGGTGAACGAAACAGGAGACGATCTCCGATGCGGAGACGCGCTCAAGATAAATCGATACCGGGTAATAGATCAGATAGGGAAACGGCAGATGGACGAGCGCCTGCCGCGCGGCCGCCGGCAGCATATCGATCGGGAAATACGCACCCGCACAAAACTCGAGAATCGTTTCAAAACAAAACCGCGGCCCCCACGAGTCGGACGTCCAAAATCCGAGCACGCCGAGCAGGTAACTGATCTGAAAATAGATCACCATGCCACCGAGCACGCTTAATGTGAACCATAACCAAGTGATACCGTGTAGCGGTCTAAAAAACGGAGAAGACATCACCAACGAAAAAATCAGCACCTCGACACAGGCGAACACCATATTTAAGCTCTTCGAAGCGATGTCCTGCGTAGCCCAGAAACCGATCTGCGAAATCGGCCGCAACAACAATTCGGAAATTTTCCCCTTCGCAATTTCGCCCGGGATTCGGTCCGTGACACACCCAAGCACCCACGCGCGCAGCAATGTCATCAACAAAACATACGTGAGCAAATGTTCGCGGCTGTAGCCGAGCAAATCGGTTTGATTCTTTAAAAGCGTGGTCCACAAAAAATACAACGACAGCAATATAGCGATGCTGCGCGCGCGTTCAAAAATAAAGTCGCTGCGAACCTCGAGCTGCTTCTGCCAGGACAAACCGAAGAGCGTTGTGTACTTATTCATCGATTTCATATTAGCATCAACTTATGACAAACATGACCGGTTCCCACCAACGCTGGTGGATGCTGCTTTTTCTCGTGATCTTCCCATTGTATTTGACTTGGACCTTCGACCACTCGCTTTGGAACCCCGACGAAACACGCGACGCGGGCATCGCGCGGGAGATGTTCGTGACCAAGGATTTTGTGGTCCCCCATTTAAATGCCGAAGCGTTTCTGGAGAAACCTCCTCTTTATTATTGGAGCTGCGCGGCCGTCTATAAAGTTGCCGGTGAAATTACCGACGGATTAACGCGGCTGCCGGCCGCGCTCTACGGATTTCTCGGCGTATTGTTCACATTTCTGATCGGCCGCCGGCTTATGAACGACCGGGCCGGCTTTATGGCCGCCGCCATTCTCGCGACAGGCGGACAATATTTCCGAATGAGCCATTTTGCGCTGATGGACTCGTCGTTGGCCGCGCTGATCACGGGCGCGCTCTACTTCTACCTGACGCCGAACATTGTTCTTTTCAGCATTTTCGTCACGCTCGCTTTTTATACGAAAGGGTTCGTCGCTGTCGCGCTGACCGGCATCGTCATCGGCACGGACTTATTGTTGAAGAAAGATTTTAAACGCTTGGCGCTGATCACGGTGATCGGATCGCTTGTTTTCGCGGTGCTGACCGCGCCGTGGATCTACAAACTCTGGCAGGCCGGCGGAGCCGATCATTTTCGTGTTTTTTTCATCGACAACAATTGGAACCGATTTTTCTCCGGCAAAGCCGATCACGCGGCGCCGTTCTACTTTTATCTGGGCGCATTTCCGGCCGACTTCCTGCCATGGACGTTCTTTTTTCTTCCTGCTTTCGTGTCGTCTTTCCCGCGAAGGCGTTCGCCCCTGGCGAACAGACACACCGGAGGTGCCTGGGCCCCCGCCTCCGCGGGGGTGACATATTTCCCAAAAATTTGGTTCCTATCAATTTTCGTTTTCTTGAGCCTTTCTTCGGGCAAACGCAGCATGTATCTGCTCCCCGCGTTTCCGGCCGCCGCATTGCTGACGGCCGCCTGGCTCGATCAACACCGCTTGGGCTGGAAATTATTTAAAAGCGTTTTCGTCACGCTGATCGCACTGATCGTCATCGGTGATATTTTCTTCGTGAAACGACTCGACCGTGACAAAACCTTTCTACCGGTCGTGGATGCGATCAAAACACAACGCAACGGAGCGCTGTTGGCGGGGTACGACTTAAGCGAATTCGAACGCGGCGTGTTTCCATTCTATCTTGAGGAAACGATCCCGAACATAAAATCAACTTCCGAGTTGAACGACTATCTCCTCGCAAACAAGGACAAACCGATGTTATTGTTAGCGAATCGCAACAAGCAAAAAGACATAGATCCGATCATCAACGGCCACCTGACCGTCGTCTATAAGTACCGAGAAGACCAGAAAACACGTTCCTATCTGATCTACCAAAAAAGATAGGATTACCGGCCTTATGAGAGATTCCTTTCTTCCTTTCGCGAAACCCGCGGTCGGGGACGATGAAATCAACGAGTTGATCGATTCGATCCGCAGCGGCTGGATCACAACCGGACCCAAAGTCGAGAAATTTTCGAAACTATTCGCCTCGTATGTGGGCGGCAAATATTCGACTGCGTTGTCGTCGGCCACGGCGGGCCTTCAATTGGCGCTGCAGGCGCACGGCGTTGGTCCCGGCGACGAAGTGATCACGACAGCGATGACGTTCGCGGCGACCGTGAACGTGATTACGATCGTGGGCGCCACACCGGTGCTCGTCGACATTGACCGCGGGACACTGCAAATGAAAGTCGATGATGTCGCGAAGAAAATAACGAAGAAAACGAAGGGGCTCATGCCCGTACACTTTGCGGGACAACCGGTCGATCTCGACCCATTGTTCGATCTCGCGAAGAAACACAAATTGGTCGTGATTGAAGACGCGGCGCACGCAGCCGGCACCGAATACAAGGGCAAGAAAATCGGCTCGTTCGATTCCACGTCGGTGTTCTCTTTCCATCCGAACAAAAACATGACGACCGGCGAAGGCGGCATGGTCGTTTCGAACGACGAAAAGATCACGGACCAAGTTTCATTGCTGAAATTCCACGGCATGGACAAAAATGCGTGGAAACGTTTTGCGAAAGCCGGCTCTCCGCGTTACGACATCGCATTGGCCGGGTACAAATACAACATGATGGATATCCAGGCGGCGATCGGCCTGCATCAATTGAAAAAGCTGGACGGTTTCATTAAAGACCGCACGAAATTCGCTTTGCGCTACCAAGATGCGTTCAAAAATCTCGCCGGCCTGCTGTTGCCGAAAGAAGTTCCGTACGCGCACCGGCACGCGTGGCACCTGTATACGCCGTTCGTCGATATCGACCGGCTCAAAATCGACCGAGACCAATTCATGAACGAACTCAAAGAACGGAACATCGGTTCGGGCCTCCATTATTCGGCCGTGCACGAGTTCTCGTTCAACGCAAAAAAATACGGCTGGAAACCGAACGACTTCCCGGAAGCGCATTTCATTTCGGAGCGGATCCTGTCTCTGCCGTTGTTCCCGACGATGACCGATCAAGATCAAACGGACACAATCGAAGCGGTGACCGACATATGTCGCAAATTCAAAAAATAAAAAGAACCTGTGTGATCAATAAACTCTCCGTCGTCATACCGATTTACAACGAAGAAGCGAATATTCCGACGCTTTTTCCGAGGCTGATGCCGGTGCTCGAAAATCTAGCGCGCGCGTACGAACTCGTGCTTGTCGACGACGGCAGTCGCGACCGATCGGTCGAAATGCTGCAGCAAACGGCGGCCAAATACCCGGGAAAAATCAAAATCGTCGAACTCGCGCGCAATTTCGGCCAGCATCCGGCCATCTTGGCCGCGTTTCAAAACGTGACCGGCGACGCGGTCATCACGCTCGACGCCGATCTTCAAAATCCGCCCGAAGAAATTCCGAAATTGCTCGCGAAACTCGATGAGGGGTTCGACGTGGTCGGCGGGGTACGGCAAAAACGTCAAGACACGCTGTTCCGTAAAGTGGCCTCCAAAATCGTGAACAAAGTGACAGGCGCGATCACCGGAATGAAATTGAACGACTACGGCTGCATGTTGCGCGGCTATTCGCGTGAAGTGATCGACCAGATCAACATGTGCGAAGAAAACTCGACGTTTATTCCGGCGCTCGGTTTGCTTTTCGGCCGGCGCGCGATTGAAATCGAAGTCGCGCACGAAGCGCGCTCGGCGGGCCGCACAAAATATTCGCTGTATCGTTTGATTCGATTGAACTTCGATTTGATGACCGGTTTCTCAGTGGTTCCTTTGCAGCTGTTCACGCTGCTCGGATTTCTTGTGGCCGGCGGCGGCGTTCTTTTCGGCGGTTACCTGTTGATTCGGCGCTTCGTATTGTTGCGCCATTCGGAAGCCGAAGGCGTGTTCACGTTGTTCGCGCTCGCGTTCGTGGTCATGGGTTTGTTGATGGCCGGACTCGGCATCGTCGGCGAGTACATCGGACGAATTTATCAAGAAGTTCGCGGGCGGCCGCGGTTCCTCGTGAGAAAAGTGCACGGCGCACCGCCGACGGTGCCCTCGCGCGGAGTTGAAATCAAGTTGTGACATCCCCCCGCATCGTCGTTTTCGCGTACGCGGACGTCGGGCACGCTTGCCTGCAACTGTTGCTGCAACGGGGCGAAAACGTGGTTTCCGTCTACACTCATCAGGATAATCCGAACGAAAAAATTTGGTTTCCATCGGTGCAAAAACTCGCGCGCGCGCATGATGTTTTCGTGAGAACCGACGTCGATCTCAAAGATCCGGTCGAATTCGAAGCGCTAAAAAAATTGCAACCCGATTTAATACTGTCGTTCTATTACCGGAACATGATCCCTTTGTCCGTGCTGCAACTCCCGAAACTGGGCGCGTACAATATGCACGGTTCTTATTTACCGAAATACCGCGGTCGAGCGCCGGTCAATTGGGCCGTACTGAACGGCGAAACCGAAACCGGCGCCACGCTGCACGAAATGGTCGAAAAACCGGACGCCGGCGACATTGTCGACCGGCAAAAAGTCCCCATCGGTCCCGACGATACAACGGCGATCGTTCAAGCGCGCGTCACCGAGGCGGCCGTTCAAATTTTACAGCGCCAAATTGAAAACTTAAAATCGAACAACGCGCCGCATACGCCGCAAGACGCCTCGCAAGCCACTTACTTCGGAC
>CAYXDS010000195.1:0-5175 GCA_964463805.1 uncultured Elusimicrobia bacterium
CCACGCGAAAAAATTGACGCACATTCATTTCAGGTGTTGATGATTTCGCCGCCGTTCGGATGCAGAAACTGCCCGGTCATGTACGAAGAATCGTCGCAAGCGAGGAACACAAAGCAAGGAGCGACTTCCTCGGGCTGCCCCGCACGTTTCATCGGCGTCTGTTTGCCGAACATTTTCACTTCGGACGCCGGAAAAGTGGCCGGGATCAGCGGCGTCCAAATCGGTCCCGGCGCCACGCCGTTCACGCGGATGCCGCGATCGACGAGCGATTTCGAGAGCGATCGCGTGAAAGCGACGATCGCGCCTTTCGTGGATGAATAATCGAGCAACTGTTCGCTGCCGCGGAAAGCGGTAACCGATGAGGTGTTGATGATCGCGCTGCCCGGCTTTAAATAA
The DNA here is from genome assembly GCA_964463805.1 of uncultured Elusimicrobia bacterium. Lineage (GTDB taxonomy): Bacteria > Elusimicrobiota > Elusimicrobia > F11 > F11 > JAJVIP01. The sequence goes on from CAYXDS010000195.1 coordinate 397, forward strand.
GGGAGCGCCGCTTTCGCCATGAAGAAGTAGGCAAATATGTTGGTTCGGAACGTTTTTTCAATCTGACGCGCGGTAATGTCTTCAAGTTTTTCGCGACGATGCTGTTCAGCCGCGTTATTTACCACCACATCGATCTTTCCGAACTGCCGAACCGTTTCCCGAACCGCGCGTTTGCAGAATTTTTCGTCTCCGACATCGCCCGGAATCAATAAACACCGACGATCTTGCTTTTCTATCCATGCTTGCGTTTGTTTCGCATCGCGATGTTCGTTCAGATAAACGATCGCAACGTCGGCGCCTTCGCGCGCGAACGCAAACGCGGCAGCGCGACCGATGCCGCTGTCGCCGCCGGTGATGATCGCCACTTTATCGCGCATTTTCCCGCTCGCTCGATAACGAAAATCAGCGGCGTCGGGACGCGGCGTCATTTTAAATTCACGGCCGGGTTGTTTTTGACGTTGAGCTGGAAAAGCCATGACTGTGATACGGCCACGGCAAAAAGAAAGTTCGTCTAGAGAGGATAATCGACCGATACGATGCGGTATGTCACCGGCGTTTCCCCACCTTCCCACAATACCCGGTCGCCTGCTTGCACGCCGAACAATGCCGACGCGAGAGGCGCGGACCACGACAACAACGCCGCGTTGGTCCGCGCCTCATCATCGCCGACGATTTGAAACGTTTGTTGACGGCCGCTATCATCTTCAATCGTGACACGGGCACCAAACCGGGCTTCGGATCCGGAGCCCGGAGGCACCACGACGGCACTCTTGATGCGTGCTTCGAGATAACGCAAATCGCGATCAAACGGCCGAAGATCGCCGTTTTCGGCGGCCGCTTTCTTTCGCCGCTCGACGATATCGCAGCCCGCCTCGCGCAACAACTCAAGTCCACGTGGCGTAACGTAATTCGGACCGTCGGGAATCGGACGTTCGGGCAAATCCTCGCCGGCGTCGTCTTCTTTGGTGAATGCGCGACTCATCGGTCCAAATTTATTTTACGCGCGTGTAAAGGATCTCCATCGACTTGAATTCTTTGCCGCTCGGATCTTTCGCATAAGAAGTGTAGGTGAAGTTATCAGCATCGACACTCTTCATGTCGGAGCGAATCCAGAAATTCTTCTCGCCGGTCATCGGGCAACCAAATGTTCCGCTAACGGCGAGGGTCTTTGTAGCGGGATCATATGAACCCGTCATCTGCATAATGCCCGTGGACATGCTGTCGTACCAAATCGATTGATATTCACCGCGGACATTGTCGTAACCGATAATGCCGCTTCCGGAGAACGGCTGACCGGCCCAATCGCCCTTAAATTCTTGCTTGAGAAAACGTCCGCCGTAAGCCCAGGTGTTTTCGCTGACGCCCTTCGATTCCATCGGCTTATCCCCCGGCTTCATCCAACCGCGCAACGTGCAATTCCAGGTTCCGACATAGGCATCAAGCACCTTGTGATTGGCGTTCGGCAACCCAAGCTCCATCGCTTTCTGCATCGCGGCGTCCATTTTCGGAGCGGTGTCCATTTTCGGAGCGGCGTCCGTGGCCTTTTTTGCAGCGAACGACGCGTTTGTCAACGTGAATGCAACCACGCCAATCAAAAGTTTTTTACGTGTATTCATAGAAGTCTCCTTAGAAGTTAATTTTTCGTTTTGTTTTCTCATGTGCGCACTATAATACCTGAAACATGATGTCTTTTTGGAAATGGTTCATACGGCTCTTCACGGGCCGCCGACACGACGCGCACGGCAGAAAAATTTCGTGGCCCACCCGCGAACAAATCCTGGAATTGCCCTGGTTTGAAGGGTTGAGCCTCGACGAGATCGCGATCATTGAGACCGACGAAGGCGCGCGCCGTGCGCTTGAAGAGATTACGGCTGAGAGCGTGGTCGGGTTCGACACCGAATCGAAACCGACGTTCCGCAAAGGAGAGGTGTCGAGCGGCCCGCACGTGGCGCAATTCTCGACGTCCAAGCGCGCCTACGTGTTTACGCTGCATCACGCTAAAAACCGCGAGGCGGTCGGCGCGCTCATGGAACGCGCCGAGTTAAAAAAAGTTGGTTTTGGGCTCGGCGACGACATAAAAAGAATTCGGACCAAGCTGAAGGTGGAACCGGCGGCGGTGGTCGATCTTGAGACGTTGTTTTCACAACGCGGGTACGGCCGCGGTGTCGGTGTAAAGGTAGCCGTCGCCATCGTATTCAAACAACGATTTCGAAAATCGAAAAAAGCCAGCACGTCCAATTGGATGAACCGCCAGTTGACCGATCAACAGATTTTGTACGCGGCAAACGACGCATACGCGGCGATCGAAGTCTATCGCGCCTTAACCATGTCTCGGGCCTGAACCGAAGAAATAACGGAGTCCAATCCCAGCATCAATTTCGGTATCCGTGTCCGGTGAAAAAACAAACCACGGCCCCACTTCAAAAAATACTTCGAACGGCACTTCACTGATCCAATAGTTGACGCCGGCCATCGTCCGTATGCCGAACTTATCATCGCGATGTTCCTGCTCTTCATATCGAGGCCCCACACTGAGATAACCACCGAAGTATCCGCGTGCCGGCCGCGGAAACAACCGCCAGTCATGCCAAACGATGTCGGCGTATGCGTCCATATCGGAACTGAAACCGAGGCCCGCATCAAGGGCCGTCGTATCGCTCATAAAATATTTCATGGTCGGCCCCGTAACATCCCCGAGCATCACACCAAGTCCCAGGTGGCCCGCATGCGATTGGGCGAAACCACCTTTCACGAAGCTAACAACGACGGCCAACGCGACAAGATAACGTACTGATTTCATATTGACTCTCCTAGATTTGGGGTGTGTCTGTTTTACGGATTAGAATGGCGGAGGTTCAATCTTTTTAGGCCAGAAAGAATTAGTTAGAAGAAGAGTTCAAACGTTTGACTAAACTTTCAGAACGAGCGGCTTCCAGTTCGAGCGGCGCTTCATCATAGCCAAACGATTGGATTTGCTGCAGGTAAGTCGGAAGAAACCCCTGAATGCCGCCGAGCCGTTCATATTGCGCGACATGCGTGAATTCGTGTACGAGAATCGTTTGATCCTGCATGTTTTTGGTGCGAACTAAGATTCCATAAGCGATGGTTTGCGCAGCGTTCATTGGACTATTCAATGAAATCGCGGCCGGAAAAATGGCGTCGGGCAAACTGATCGAAGAAACGCCGAGAACACGAACGTTTTCGGGATTTTTTACGCCCACACGCCGCGCCAAAACGGTTTCGGAGGCTGTAAGCGGACGACCTTCCGAGCGGATCATCCGCTCGCGCGCCTCCGCCCAATTAACAAGCAAATCTATAGGAAAATTTTCCGAGGCCATGGGAGCACCCAGCGGGGTCAACGTCGTCAGTAAGAAGAAAAACAACCATCGTTTCATAGGTCTTTCACAGAGTATTCAACGGATTTAACGATCTATCCATAGCAGAATTTTCAAGCGAAATACAATAAGGAACTTTTTAAATAATGGCCCGTAGCGATGAAGAGATGGAGGATGAATATGATCACAAAAGGGTTGTTGATGCGTCTGGAAGCGAAACCCGGAGAAGATGAATATGTCGAACAATTTCTCGGCTCACTAACGACTCTCGTGCGAAATGAACCGGACACGATCGCCTGGTTTGCCGTACGTTTCGGTCGATCCGAATTTGGAATTTTCGATGTGTTTGCCGATGAATCGGCGCGTGAAACTCATCTTGCAGGAGAAGTAACGAAAGCGGTGGCCGAAAAAAAAGGCGTGTTGTTTTTAAATGACCTGCGCATAGAAAAAATCGATGTGATCGCGAGCAAATTACCCGAACAACCGCTGAATCAAATCGACGAGAAAGCGTTGCTGTTGATTTTTGAAACGAAACCCGGACGCGAACAAGCGATGGAACAATTTCTCAAAGACGCGAAACCGCTGGTCGAACAAGAGCTCGGCACCACGGCGTGGTTCGCTTTTTATTTGAAAGAAGGTATCTACGGCATCTTTGATTCATTTCCCGACAACAATTCTCGCTTCCACCATTTAACGGGACGCGTGCCGATGGAATTAACGAAACACGCGATTACGCTTCTCGGTAGCCTGCCGGACATGTCGATGCTCGATGTAAAAGCGGAAGAATTCGGCGCGAAGGTTTTGGCGCACGTTTGAACCGATGACGAATTCACGCGTATGACTTGTGTCAAAACGACACAGGAGGTCTAACATGAATCGCAAAATCATACGAGCGTTGATGGGAACCATCGTCGTCGCGTTGCCGATGTCGACATACGCGATGGCGCGACGCTCGGACAACACGGGCAATACGTCCTCGCCGAGTTCCGACACGCCGGCGAATCCGTCGGGAATTAGCGGAACGGCCGGAGATACGGGAACAACCAGTGGGAACGCGCCAGGCTCCACAACGGGAACAGGCACCGACCTAGGCACCACCGGCGGTGGAACGATGAACGGTTCCGATACCGGAACGACCGGAACTGGAACAACTGGCACCAGCGGATCTGGAACCACCGGCACAGGCTCAAGTGGATCAGGCACCGGTGGAGCGGGCGGTCGATAACATCGTCCGTTCGGCTAAAAAATCCGGGATTCTTAATGAATCCCGGATTTTTTCCGCCGCCTCAAGAATCTGTATGATCCAGCCATGCAAGAAGAAAAGAAATTAGAAGAAATCCGCAAACGCCTCGAATCAAACGCCTACTTCATCAATCCTCACGCCGATGCCAACGTGAAAGAAGACATAACGTTTTTATTGCGCCATATCGAACAACTCGAGAAG
>CAYXDS010000196.1:0-5109 GCA_964463805.1 uncultured Elusimicrobia bacterium
TACACGTCTTTGCTCGGAATTTTTTCGAAAGGCGTGCCGTCTTCATCCACGAAACGCACGAGAATTGGTTCTTCGTATGTGCCTTTGATCGCGTTGTGCAGCGTTTCAAGTCCGTTCTCAAGCTGTTGATAGGTGATTGGGTCGTGCGTAACCGCATACTTCCAGGCAAGCGACGTCACATAAAAACCGGTGTAAGTGGTTGCGTCGCCGGTTTCATCGGCCGAACCATCCGGGTTTTTGGAGACTACGAAGCCGTTCTCTAAATGTTGCCGCACGATCCGCTCGTTCATCACCTGCGCTTTTCTTTGGAGGTCTTTCAGCGATGGGGGCAACACGCGTTCGATGCGAATTTGATCCACCTCGCCGTTCGCGAGGCCGACCCAGTAAACGCGCGGTTCGATCGCATGACCTTCGCGACCCTCGGCGTCAAACTCGATCCAACGGGGTTCATACGCGTTGGGGTGGGAAAAGTCGCCGATTTGCAATTCGCGGCTGTCGATCATTTTCTTGATCGTCAGATCCCATACTTCGATCCGGAACAATCCATACGATTTAAACAGCAGTCCTTTTTTTGGGTAATTCCCGCGTCGTAGAAAAAATGTGACGCGATGAAGTCCCGGCTCCAATAATACCGGGTCGCGCAACGACGTGAACGCGTAACCGGGGCGATCCCGTTTGTAGTCCAACTCCCAGCCATGCGAGCCCGCTTTTCCGATTAAATGGCTGCCGTCGGTGCGCGGATCGATCACGCGTACCGTTCGCATCGGAACGACCGTTTCCGTCGATGGATCGGCCCAAGCGCAAGAAACGGCGACCAGTAAGAGGTACATCCCTTTTTTCATGGATGCTTAAAGCGTATCCCCGCCGCCGTTTGTTTGCGAGAGCGGCGCAGCTCGGAAACGCGCTGAAAACACAAGGTGTTGCGTTGGTAATTCGTTTGATAGGATAACTGCGGTTAATTATTCCGATCATTGAGGAGGATTCATGAAGAAGCTAGTTGCTGTTGGTGTAGCGGCGTTGACGATGGCCCCGTCTTTGGTTTTGGCGAAAGGGAACCATCCGATGGCCGGATGCGGTCTTGGATACGTGCTTTTGTCCAATAAGGAAAATTCAAAAGTTATGCAGGTGCTGGGCGGAACCACGAATGGTACGTTCGGCAACCAGACGTTCGGTATCAGCTCCGGAACCTCCGGCTGCACCGAAGACGGTGCGGTGAAGATCGTAAAAGCGGCTGAAGTTTATGCGGAAGTCAATTTGGACAGCCTCCGCCGTGAAATGGCGGCCGGCGATGGCGAATATGTGAGAACGTTCGCTTCGTTGCTTGGCGCCAATGACAGCAACGTTTCGACGCTGGTCAAAGTATTCCACGATAATTACGCGTCGTTGTTCCCGACCGCTTCCACGTCCACCTCGGACATGTTGGCGTCGATGGAGACCGTACTCGGCGACTACAAGGCGCTGTTGAGCTAATTCGTCCTCTCCTACAAAGTAAAACCCCCTCGCCTCCGACGCCGTTTTTTGGCATACGAGGCGAGGGGTTCTTTTTTTTATGCGGTTTCTCAAATCAACATTTTTTTTCATCTGCGTGCTGACAGCATCCAAGGTTGTGTTTGCTGATCCGGCTACTGTATTTATCGAACAAGCACGGAAACTGCAGTTGTCTGAGAAGCGTGAATGGAAAGTATTGCTTCATTATCGACGAGGGCTCTTCGGCGCCGAAAAGAGCGATATCGACGGCCCCGATTTTTTTCTATCGCCGATGGGCCGCACCGATCCCGAAGCCGAGTTGGAAGCAACGATAAAATCTTTTTTCGATCCGATTCCGGAAAGTACCGACACCCAGCATCCGCAATGCCGTTATCCAGCGCGTTACGCATGGCTCAATGAGAACCTGCATTTCGGTTCGGCGATGCCGACGGTAGCGTGCGAACGCTATCAATCCTGGCGAGAAAAAATAGATCCGGGTTCGATCACGCTGGTTTTCTCCGGTTATTATCTGAACAATCCGGCGTCGATGTACGGTCATACGTTTTTGCGAGTGGGCCGGTCGTCGTCGACGGGCGTCGATCGCCCGTTGCTGGACTATACGATCAACTTCGCCGCGCGTACGAACACGAAAAACGGTCTTGTGTTCGCGATGCGCGGACTCCTCGGCGGTTATCCCGGCACCTTCAGCGCGTTGCCTTATTACATGAAGGTGCAGCAGTACAATAACTTGGAATCGCGCGATTTATGGGAGTACAAGTTGGATTTGCCGCCGGCGGCCGTGGATCGGCTCGTCGCGCACTTATGGGAAATGGGACCGACGTCGATTTCCTATTATTTTTTTAATCGCAACTGTTCGTATCAGCTTTTGCCCATGCTCGAAGTCGCCGACCCTTCGTTGCATTTATCCGAATCTTTTCGATTTCGCGCGATTCCAGTCGATACGCTGCGAGCCGTTCTTGAATCGCCGCTGCTCGTTTCCGAGTATAAGTGTCGTCCGTCCGCCATGCGGCAAATGATAGCGTCGCGTTCCGCATTGACAAAGCAGGAACGTGAGCTGGCGCGATTATGGGCCGTGTCTCCGAATGTCACTGCCGCTCAGCGGCTTGAAAAATTATCGGTCGATCGGCAGCGTCGCGTGCTTGAATCTGCCTATGATTATTTTCGTTATCGCGTCGGTTTCGCGCGCGGGCAGCCGCTCGAGGTTCAACAACGCGAACAGGTAATTTTGTTGGCGCTGAATCGAGTCCCCTCTTCCACTTCAACTGCGGTGGAGGTGCCGGTTCCGACGCCGCCGCATCTCGCACATAAAACCGGTCGGGTCGGATTGAGTGTCGGCGCAAACCGTCACAATGGATTTGAAGAGATCTCCGTTCGCGGCGCGTTGCACGATTTGGAAACGGATCCGGCCGGGTTTGTCGAGGGGAGCCAATTGGAAATGATGTCGGCTCGGTTACGGTTTGAGAATGGCCGGCACCGATTTTACGTCGAGAATTTTACCGGCGTTCATATTGAGTCCTTGGCGCCTTGGGAGGAATGGGTTCGTAAACCGTCGTGGCGGTTCCAGATCCAATATGCGCGCGCGCATGATCTCAACGAACATCCCGAAGGCAGCGGTTTCGCCGGAGTGAATGGCGGGTCCGGCGTATCATTGCGATTGCCGTGGCCGCATCAAGCGTTGGTTTATTCGATGATCGAAGCGGACAGCGGTGTTGGCGGTGTGTTCGATGAACATTACCGTCTTGGTCTCGGCGCGTCCGCTGGAGTTTTCGGTGCTTTGACGCCGTGGTGGCGCGCTCATTTCAAAGCTTCTTACATTCGCTATGGGCTTGGCGATTTAAGTTCCGCGAATCGGTTGAGTTTGATTCAGACGGTTCCGTTTCATAAAGACTTTGAACTGCGTCTCACGCTTAATCGCGAGAACCATTATCAGGAAGGAATGTTGTCGTTGAATCGCTATTTTTGAAGTGCGGTTGTGAAAAAATCAGCTACGGTTTGCTCGTATTCTTTTCCTTTTTTTGTACGGCACTCGATATGGCCCGCGCCGTCCACCACCCACAACTTTTTAGGCTCGTTCGCCGCCGCGAATAATTTTTCGGTCAATCGACACGGAACGACCGTATCGTTGGTTCCGGCGATCATGAGAACGGGGCGCGGCGATATTTTCCCTACGTAACGTTCCGGATCGTAGGTCTTACCGAGAAATAATGGATAGATGGGATAAAGCGGCCATGTCCAAAACGAGCGTTTCAATACGTCACGCGCAATCGCGCGATAAGAATTAAATCCGGATTCAAGAACAGCTGCCTTCACCAACGGTTCTTTAGCGGTTGCCACCGCGCCGATGGCAGCTCCCAGCGATTGTCCGAAAATCACCACTCCTTTCGCGGAATCCCTTAAGTGGTTCTGCGCATAGCGCACGGCGGAAATCGCATCCTCGATTGTCTTTTTCGGCGTCGGCGACCCCTCGGATCCCCCGTATCCTTGGTAGTCGAGCACTAGCACGTCAAAACCGTAATGGGTAAGAAATTGCGACCCCATGTAATGACAGGAAACATTTCCGAAGTTGCCATGCAGATGGACCACTGTTCCGACAGGAGCGATATCTGATTTAAAATATATGGCGCTCAATGTTTTTCCGTTTAACGACGGAATCTCAAGCATGTCGTAGGAGATGCCTCGCGATGCCGGATCGGAGTAGAGGTTTTGGTTCGGCAGGTAAAAAAAACGATGAGCGCTGCAGCCGGTAACCGACAAAAGAAGTGCCAAAAGGGCCCATTTTCTATGCATAGAAGATGGCCGAGTTGTGATATAATCATCGAGCTTTGTCAACCCCATCTCTTGGCGGACAATCTCTAGCCAATACGTTCCACGATCGATATCTACGGATCACCGAAAGAATGCGGCAAGCCGCGGAAAAGTCCGGCCGGCCCGTTGATTCTATTTGTTTGGTGGCCGTGACGAAGACGATATCGATGGATCGGATCGTTGAGGCGAGTCGATTGGGAATCAAGGATTTTGGCGAAAACAAAGTTCAAGAAGCCGCCGCAAAAGCGCCGTTCCCATCGTCGACGCTGCATATGATCGGCGCACTTCAGACGAACAAGGTACGAAAAGCGGTTCAGATGTTTGATCTCATTCAATCGGTGGATCGGATGAAAGTGGCGACTGCGTTGGATCGCGTTGCCGGTGAGATCGGAAAGAAGCAACGATGTTTGATCGAGATAAAGATATCGACGGAGCCGACGAAGAGCGGCGTTCCGTTGATCCAAGCGGCCGAATTGATTGACGCATTTTCAAATTTTAAGAACTTGCAGTTGGAAGGATTAATGACGATCGGCATGTTGAACGCCAGCGAGGAGCAAATGCGGCGGTCGTTTCGACAGATGGCTGAGTTTGCAGCCGCGCATAGCTCATCGTTTGGTTCGAAACCGGTGTTGTCGATGGGCATGTCGGATGATTTTGAAACGGCGATCGAAGAAGGTTCGACGATGGTACGGATCGGCCGCGCTTTGTTTGGAGATCGAACATGATCGGATTCATCGGATTTGGCCGTATGGGCAGTGCATTGGCGAAAGGTGCGGTGGCCGCGGACGGGAAAAATAAACCGACCGCGCGTCACTC
>CAYXDS010000197.1:0-5007 GCA_964463805.1 uncultured Elusimicrobia bacterium
GCCAGGCGGATTGGGCCAATTTGAAATTGGTCTTCGCGGAGTCAATATTTTTCGCGGCCACGTCTTTGAGAACTTTCGACGTCAATGTGCGCACGCGATTGCGAACTTGATAATTAAAATCTTTGCGGACCAGCGATTTCCGATGCGCTTTCAACGCCGATGCATGCCGCTTGCTTTTTCCTTTTGCCATAAAACCTGTGACTCCTTTATATGTATATCCGTGGATGGTAGCAATGAAATCTCGAGAGAATCAAGCTCATTTTAGTCGCGGTCTCGGTTCGTTCGCTTCGGCGACGCTGATCTCGCGTATCCTCGGGTACGCGCGCGACTCGTTAGTGGCCGCTTATTTCGGCGGTGGTTATCAAACGGACGCTTTTTACGCGGCGTTTAAGATCCCGAATTTACTACGGCGCTTCCTCGGTGAAGGTTCGTTGACGTCGGCGTTTGTACCCGTGTTCACAGAAACATTGCACGAGAAAGGCGAGCAGGAAGCGCAACGCCTGTTCGACGCGCTCGTCTCGGGTTTGCTTGTCATTTTGTCGATCATCGTGGTGGTCGGCATTATTTTTGCGCCGCAGGTCACCCAAATCGTGTCGTGGGGGTTCGTGCGCGACCCGGAAAAATTCGCGTTAACGACACAATTGACGCGACTCACGTTCCCGTTCCTGTTGTTGATTTGTATCGCCGCGTTGATCACCGCCGTTTTAAATTCGTGCGGATCTTTTTTCGTGCCGGCCGTTGCACCTTCCGGCTTGTCGATCGGCGAAATCGCTTTTATTTTGTTCATCGCGTCGCGCATGCAGTCGCCGATCGAAGGGCTCGCGATCAGCGCGGTCGTCGGCGTCGGCATACATTTGGTTTGGCAATTGCCCACGCTTTATAAGAAAGGATATCGACTGCGACTGGTAAAGCCTTTTTCTCACCCGCAAGTTAAGACCGTTTTCTTTTTAATGGTGCCGACGGTCATCGGTTTGTGCGCGGACCAGGTGAACTCGTTCGTTGATCAATTCTGCGCAAGTTTCCTTAAGGATGGTTCGATTACCGCGCTCTATAATTCGAATCGCATCATGCAATTGCCGCTGGCTCTTTTCGGCGTGGCTGTTTCCAGCGTGGCGTTGCCGGCGTTGTCGCGCGCGGCCAGTCAGAAAGACATGAAGACGTTCAAGGAATTGATGTCGTATTCGTTGCGCATCGCGAACTTTGTTTTGATTCCATCGTTTATCGGATTGGCGGTGCTCGGGTTTCCCATCGTCCAGGTTCTGTTTCAGCATGGAAAATTCACGGCCGAATATTCTTGGATGACGTACGTGGCGATGGTCGGTTTTTCAGCGGGGCTGCCGGCTTATTCGGCCGCGAAGATTCTCGCTACCGGTTTTTACGCGCAAAAAAACACGAAGACGCCGGTCCGTATCGCGTTCCAGGCGATGACCGTGAATGTCGTGCTCGATGTGACGTTGATGTGGAAATTTACAGTAGGGGGGCTTGCTTTCGCGACCGCCTCCGCCGCCTGGTATCAAGCGATCGTTTTATTCTTTCTTTTGAAAAAGGAAATAGGCCCGTTAGGGGGGCGTGAAATTTTGAAAAGCTTTTTGTTCGGATCATTGGCCGGCCTCGCAATGGGCGGCGTGTGTTGGGTTTTAAATTTCGTCGTGTTCACCAATCTTCATTTGTATGTGCGCGTGTTTTTGTCGACCTCCATCGGCACATGTTTCTATTTCCTCGTCTCGAAGCTGCTTAAGATCGAGGAGTACGATCACCTGATGGACGCGTTGCGGCGTCGAAAGATGTGAGTTCGTCATACACGTTCATCCCTAATCTTCCTCATTCGCCCGGCGTTTATTTAATGCGCGACTCGACCGGCGTCATCATCTATATCGGTAAGGCGCGCGATTTAAAAAAACGCGTAGCCTCTTACTTCGTATCGACACACAGGAAAGATAATAAGACGCAGGCGTTGGTCAGCGTCATTCGCCACATCGATTACGTGCCGACTCAAAGCGAACGCGAAGCGCTCGTGTTGGAGCAGCGGCTGATCAATCGGCATATGCCGATGTTCAATGTGATGTGGAAAGATGATAAGTCGTATCCGTTCGTCGCTCTGACCATGACTGAGGATTTTCCGCGACTGTTTCTCACGCGCAACAAAAAAAGAGACGGTACGCTGTATTTCGGGCCGTATCCGAACGTAAGTCAGGTCCGAAGTTTGTTGAAGTGGGCGTGGCGCAAACGATTGTTTCCGTTGCGTCCGTGCAAATTGCAAATAAAAGAAGGCGCGCCTCTTCCATACGAAAAAGTGAAGTCGTGTTTGTATCTGCACACGAAACAATGTCCGGCGCCCTGCATCGGCGAAATTTCAGCCGCCGATTACGGAGAAATCGCCGAACGCGCACGTTGGTTTTTCGGCGGACACAAAGAAAAAATAATCACGCAGCTTGAAGACCAGATGAAGATTCTTTCACGTCATGAAAAATTCGAAGAAGCCGCCGCGTTACGTGATCGCATCGAAACGCTGCGGCACATGGACGAGCGCGTCACTTACCGTCAATTGAACGAATCAATGCTCGAAGAACGCGTCGGAGAGAGTCGCGCCGTGCAGGATTTAATGAAAGGGTTGGGACTTAAAAAACCGCCGCAGCGCATCGAGTGTTTTGATATTTCGCACATTCAAGGTGTTGAAAAAGTGGCGTCGATGGTATCGTTCGATCATGGTCGCCCCGATAAGTCGAATTACCGAAAATTTATCATCAAAACCGTGAAAGGTATCGATGACTTTAAATCAATGGCCGAAGTGGTCGGACGTCGATATCGGCGCCTGCAAAAAGAGAAAAAATCGTTTCCGGATCTTGTGTTGATCGACGGGGGAAAAGGCCAATTGTCGTCCGCATTGTCGGCTATCGCCGAACTCGGCATCAAAGGATTGGCGGTGGCCGCGTTGGCTAAACAAGAAGAAGAAGTTTTTCTGCCCGGAAAAACGGAATCCGTTCGACTGCCCGCCGATTCACCGGGCCTTCTTTTGTTGCGTTACGTGCGCGATGAGGCGCATCGGTTTGCCATTACCTTTCATAGGCATCGCCGTCAGAAACGGACTTTTTTGGTGTAGAATAATGGCCGTGGTTCCTAACACGATTAAACAGAAGATAAAGTCGTACCCACTATTTCAGCAGAAAGTCTGGCTCGCCTGCGCTGAAATTCCTGCCGGACAAACCCGCACGTATGGTTGGATCGCCGAACGTATTGGAAAACCAGGAGCTTCTCGTGCGGTCGGCTCCGCTCTAGGTAAAAATCCCTTTGCTCCTATTATTCCATGCCACCGCGTACTTCGGTCAAATGGAGAGATGGGCGGTTATTCCGGCCCTGGCGGCATTCAGCAGAAACGCAAAATGCTGCTAAAAGAAGGGGCGATCCTTGAATAATTGTTTCCCTTGAAAAATCCTCGTTTTGACGCACATATTCTAAGTATCAGAGTCGTGCTGCAAAGAGCTGGGTAGACCCGTCTGCCACGAATCAGCTCTCCAACCAGCATCAAAAGGTAGGTAACAGCCTTACGAGGAAAAGTAAAGTGGTTCAACAATCAGAAAGGTTATGGCTTCATCACAAGGGACGACGGTTCCGGTGATGTTTTCGTTCACTACTCCGCAGTGACCGGTCAGGGATTTAAATCCTTGGTCGAAGGAGACAGTGTAGAGTTCGAAGTTGTCGATTCCGACAAGGGACCGAAAGCGGCGAACGTTTCGAAAGTCTAACTATCTCTGGTACTTGATATATCAGATAAGAGCCTTCCGCTTCGGCGGTGGGCTCTTATTATTTAGGGGCGCATGGTCCGAAAAATTCTTCTGTTGATCGTCTCCTTGTCGTTTGCGCTGGTCTGCGCGGAAATCTTTGCGAGATTCTATTTTCCGCGTTGTCAAAAAAACGAAGCTCTCCTCAAAAAAAGTCGATATGGCTATTGGGATCCGACCGGTATTCACAATATCCCGAATATCGAGGGCAGCATGCAATCTTTTGACGGCCAAAGGCTTATTCCTGTAAAAATAGACTCGCATGGTTTCCGTTCTCCGATAGTCGCCAGTTCCTATGATTCGACTGCCTCCAAAATCATATTTGTCGGCGATTCCATAACTTTCGGTTTCGGAGTCTCCGAGGAAGAAACATTCGTAGCCCGTCTCCGTCCGCGTCTTCGCGAACGCGGTTTTGAGGTTTACAATGCCGGTGTCGAGGGGGCGGGATTAACCGATGAAATTTTAACGTTGAATAAAACAGTATTGCCTTTGAAGCCGGCCATTGTCGTCCTTTGCTGGTATCTGAATGACAATCGTCCGCCCCAAGGGTTTCCGGGGGAACTCGGTTTTGTAAATCCCATTCTCAGCTGGGCCGACCGTACAGAATGGATACGTTCAAGTTATTTGGTGCTTTGGATCGTCGAGCGCGTAATAAGGTTGAAACCTCATTGGTTGCAAAGAGTCGCTCACAAGCAATGGGTCCAGGTGTTGTCATCCCATTCATGGATGAATGGTCTCGGCCCATTTAAAATCATGCGAGAGCTAGCTGCTTTTGAGTGGGGGGATGCGTGGATTGAAGACAGCATGCAGAATATGCAAAGACAAATTCTGGTCGCCAAGGAAAATTCTGAGAAAGCCGGCGCTCGTTTCGTTATTGTTGCGTTTCCTGTGGCCGCTCAAGTTCAAGCCAACATCGATGACGCATTTATTTCCCAACCGCAACGCGCGCTGGCCGATTTTTGCAAAAAGTGCCGGATTCCTTTTTTAGATATGCTGCCGCTTTTAAGAGCCCGAAAAAAAGAACCGATTTTTTTCGACCATTGTCATTTTTCGCCGAAAGGACACAAGTTGGTGGCTGACGCGATTCTTGATTTTTTAGAGGTTTTGTCATTTTAAATGACTTGTGTTACAATCCGTCCGTCGCAAAAATATACCTAAATTAACGTCTCAAAATTTCCCCGATAGCTCAATGGTGGAGCGTCCCGCTGTTAACGGGAAGGTTGCTAGT
>CAYXDS010000198.1:0-4985 GCA_964463805.1 uncultured Elusimicrobia bacterium
ATTTGGTAGGCTTCCGCACCCTCGAATGAAGGTCTAATACTGCTGTTGACGTTCCCGCCTCGCGTTTCAAACTCAAGGTTGGTTCGGCTAAAAACAAAGGAAAACTCACATGGAGAGCATGGTTATGACAGATGAATTGAATATGGAACAACTTCTTGCGCAAAGCGCCGGCGGAACCGCGCCGGGCAGCATCGTGCAGGGAACGGTGGTCGGCATCACCGACACCCATGTGTTGATCAACGTCGGACTCAAGCAGGAAGCGGCGTTGCCGCTGCGCGAGTTCAGCGGACATCCGCCGGCGTTGGGGACCGAGCTTCAATTGCTTTTGATCCGCGAAAGCGGCCCCGAGGGACGGCCGCTCGTTTCGTGGCGCCAAGCGCGCGAACGTAAAAACTGGGACGTGGTCGCCCAGTTGCATCAAGCCAACCAACCGATCGAAGCGAAGATTACCCAAAAAATTAAAGGCGGTTTCACGGTCGATATCGGACTCGACGCGTTCATGCCGGCCTCCCAATTAGATGAAAAGCAGACCGCCAACCCGGATGAGTGGGTCGGCAAAACCGTACGCGTGATCATTCTCGAAATGGACAAAGCGAAAGGAAATGTTTTGGTCTCCCGTCGCCGCGTGATTGAACAAGAAAAAGCGGTGAAACGCGCGGCCACGCTGCAAACGTTGCAGGTCGGCCAAGTGTATAAAGGCCGCGTCACCGGACTAACCACGTTCGGCGCGTTCATCGACATCGGCGGCATTGAAGGACTTTTGCATGTATCCGACATCGCGTGGAACCGCGTCGACAATCCGAATAAAGTTTTGAAGGTCGGCGATGAGCTTGAGGTGAAAGTGCTCAAACACGACCAAACCTCAAACCGCATCTCGCTCGGCCGCAAACAGCTGCTCGCGCATCCGTGGGAAGGCATCGAGAAGCGCTTCCCGATCGGATCGACGATTAAAGGAAAAGTGACCGGCCTCGCCGATTTCGGCGCGTTCGTCGAGATCGAAGCCGGCGTCGAAGGTATGATTCACGTTTCGGAATTGTCTTGGACTGAGAAAGTGAAAAAACCGGGAGCTGTGCTTAAAACCGGCCAACAGATCGAAGCGAAACTGATTGCGATCGATCGCGAGAAGGAAAAAATTTCGTTGAGTTTGAAGCGCCTCGGTCAAAGCCCATGGGAAAAAGCGATGGCCGAATATCCGGTCGGATCGAAAATTGAAGGCGAAATCACGCATCTGACGAATTTCGGCGCGTTCGTAAAAATCCCGGTCGGCGTCGAAGCCTTGCTGAAGACGCAAGACATCTCCTGGACCGAGCGCGTGCAAAACCCGGCGCAAGTGCTGAAAGTCGGCGACAAAATCACCGCGATGGTGCTGGAAGTCAATCCGCAAGAAGAAAAGATGTCTCTCGGACTCAAGCAATTGACGCCCGATCCGATGAGAACGCTTAAGATCGGCCAAGATGTGACCGGCACCATCGTGAAAGTGGCCGAATTCGGACTTATCGTGAAACTCGAAGCGGGCGTTGAAGCGTTGGTGCGCAATTCCGAAATCCAACTGGAACGCTCGATGTTCGAGGACAAATCATCGCGCGACCGCGAGCCGCAGCAGCATTCCTACAAAGAGGGCGACTCAGTCACCGCCAGTGTTCTGAAAATCCAAAAGAAAGAACGAAAAATTGAATTGTCGATCCGCCGCTACGAAAAAAGCCAAGAAAAAGAACTGCTGAAAAAATATTCGGGCAACGGGGGCAAACTCACGCTCGGGGAAACCACGGGCTGGACCGACGATCTTCCGTCGTAAGCTCGACGAAAAAATTTCGATCTAGCTCTTTCCGTCCACAGGATCGCCTGTTACACTTGGCGCATGACGTTTTCATGCCGTAAATTCCTGTCATTTCTCATTGTCCCGGTCCTTTGTTCCGTCACCTGCCCCGCAGTTGAAAACAATGTCCGTCGCGACAAATTCGATTGGATGACCGTGCGCACCGCGCACTTCGACATCTATTACGATAAGAACACCGAGAAACTCGTGCCGCGCATGGCACATTACCTTGAGTCGGCCTGGCACGACGTCGGACAGCAATTCAACTTCTATGTCCCCGACCGCACGCCGTTCTTCTTTTATTCCAACCACAATGAATTCGAACAAACGAACATTGTGTCGATCGGCGAAGGAACCGGCGGCGTCACCGAAGCGTTCAAAAACCGCTTTTTAATTTTCAACGACGGCTCCGAAGAATGGATGAAACACGTGATTTATCACGAGTTCTCTCACGTGGTGCAGTTCAATGTTTTGTACGGCGGGTTTTGGAAATCCGTCCGCCTATTGAAATCGCCGTTTTATCCGCTGTGGATGATGGAAGGCGCGGCCGAATCCGGATCCGGCACGATCGACGACGCCACCGGCGACATGGTCGTTCGTGACGCGTTCGCGAACAATCAACTTCCAAAATTGGCCGAACTGCAAGGGTTCGCGCATTTAAAACCGAATCAAGTCACGCTCGGATACAAAACCGGCGATATGGCCATGGAATTTCTCCAAGATGAATACGGTCCGGAAAAAATTCACGACCTTTTGTTCGCGATGCGCGACTTCTTCGACATATCAAGCGCGCTCGAATCGATTCTCGGAGGCTCCGGCACCGGCGCGGACTTGGACCGCTTTGATTTCCGTTTTCGCGAGTGGCTCGGCGAAAAATACAACAAATTCCTAAAAACGGCCGAAGCTCCCGGACGTTATGGAACTCGGCTAACGCGCGGCGACGGTATTCCACAATTCAACGAATCCCCGGCCATCGCTCCGGACGGGAAAAAGATTTATTACTTCAGCGACCGCGGCGGACCGTTCCAAGTGTACGGCTACGATATCGAAACGAAAAAAGCGGAGGCGCTGATTCCGCTTATTTACCGCAAATACGAATACTTGCACCCGGGCGGACGCGCGATGTCGATCTCTCCGAACGGACGCTGGCTCGCGTTCTCGGCCGAAAAGGAGCAACGCGATTTCCTTTATCTGTACGACTTGCAACGCAAAAAACTGCGGCGCGTAAAAATTCCGTTCGATGAAATCCGCTACCCTTCGTTCTCCCCGGTCGACGACAATCGGCTCGTGTGTACGGGCATGAAGCGCGGCACGAATGATCTGTATTTAATCGATCGCGACGCGAAAATCGTGAAACGCCTGACCGACTCGGTACAAGACGAGAAAAGCCCGGTGTTCCGTCCCGACGGAAAATCGATTCTTTATTCGGCGGAAATGATGTCGGAGGATCTGTCCGAACCGATGGGCCGAGACTTGTTCGAGATGAATCTGCAAACGCAACAAGTCACGCGCCTCACCGATCGCATCGGATCGGAATTGGAACCGGAACCATTGCCCGACGGATCGGTGCTGTACACGCGCGACCGCGATGATCAAGGCGCCTACGGATTCAATATTTATCGGCAAGACGCGTCCGGACGGGAGACGCGGCTCACGAATCTCGTGGGCGGCGGATTTTCGCCGCGTTATTCGGCGGCCGACAAAAACATTTATTTCGTCGGCTTTGACGCCGGCGAGAAACATCTCTATAAAAGCACGTGGTCGTTCGAAACCCCAATCGAGTCCTCGCCGCCGAATTGGCCGCAAGCGTTCGTTTCGGAGAAAGCGGCGATGCGCGCGGTCACGAATTGGCCCGGCGACCAGAACGCGCAATTGTTTTCCACGGTCGGCCGGCCGTATCGATTCAAAGCGTCCACCGACATTTTCATTCCGTTTTTCTTTTATTCATCGGTCGACGGTTTCGTCGTGATGGACGTTTGGCAATTTTCGGATTTACTGGGGAACCATCAATTCCAGCAGCAAGCGCAGTACGCGGGCAGAAACGGCGTCAATCTCTCGGCCGTCTACACGTATGCGCGATTTCGACCGACATTTTCAATCGGCGTTCAAAAAGTGCGTTTCTATCGCGATTTCGCGCAACAACAATTGCGTGACGAATTCTCGAGCTTCGGACTCATTAATTATCCGTTCGATCGCATCACATCCATAACGGTCGGCGGCGGCATCACCGACCGGCAGGATACGTTTCTCGACGCCAGCGAAGCGGACAATCGCTTTGCGGATCGATTCTTTTTGACCGGCCTCGCCTATGACACGATCACGGGCCGCTACTTGGTTCCGACAAAAGGGCGGCGTTTCCAAATGTTCTATCAACAAGGCGTCGATAAGATCGGCGGCGATCAGTCGTACAAAACCGGCATCGTCGACGCCACGCAATATATTCCGATTCCGCGCGAAAGCACGCTGGCCACGCACGCGTACTTCGCACGCAGCATCGGCGCGGACGCGCAGGTGTTTCGTCTCGGCGGCATCGACCGCGTCCGTGCGTTGTCGGCCGATTCGGAGATGAATAAAAAAACGAACGTCGCGTATGCGAATGCCGAATTACGATTGCGGATCAAATATTTAAACGCGCGCACCGCGTTTCTCTTTCCGGATTTCTTTTTTAAAGCCGCCTATCTGATCGTTTTCGACGACGCCGGCTACGGATGGGACAATGCGCAAGAACGAGACGCGTTCGATGCGAAGAAACTTGAGAATTCGGCCGGCGTCGGCATTTCGTGGCCCACGTTTATTCTCCAATCGTTCCAAATGAACTTGACCGTCCAATGGGCGCATCGAACCAACACCGGGACCGACGTGTGGTACATCAGCGTCGGACCTTCGTTTTAGTTATGATTCCAGCTATGAAACGCTTGTTTTTTATCGCGTCGATCTTGTTCGTCTCGACCGTTGCGCGCGCGGACGTTTTTCTGCGTCTCGTGCAGCCGTATGAAAATTCGAACGTCGCGGCCGTCAAACAATCATTTGTTTTCGGATCGGTAATTCCGGCCACCGCCGCGTTGACGATCAATGGCATTCCGGTCAAGCCGTACACGAACGGCGGCTTCCTCGCGATGATTCCGTTTCAAGAGGGGAAATTCAATATCTAAGCGGTGGCCACCGATGG
>CAYXDS010000199.1:0-4978 GCA_964463805.1 uncultured Elusimicrobia bacterium
GTATAAACAGCGCGTAAAAGAATCGACGAAGGCGGCGGAAATTCTCGGCGGCGAACTAACATTTCTGTTCAATCACGGCTGCTCGCGCGTCGAAGATAAAAAAACCTACGAGATCGTAAAAAAAATCGACGATTTGATTTTGGATTTAAAACCGGCCGCCGTTTTCTCACACGGTTCGGCCGACTTCCATCGCGATCACCAGATTATTTACAACGCGTGCCTCGCCAGCCAACGGCTGCAATTCACCGATTTCTTCTGTTATTACCCGACCGCATGCCGATCGGTTCCGACCAAATTCCATCCACAAGCATATGTGGACATATCGAGCAGCCTTGAGACAAAGATGAAAGCGGTGAACGCGCATGAGAGTCAATTTACCTGCCGTGGATTGCAAACCGATTTCTTCCGCGACATCGCGCGCGAACAAGGTCGGCTCGCCGGCATGCCGTACGCTGAGACATTGGAAGTGGTGAGGATGTCATTACTGGGGTGAAAATCATGAATGGAAACACGAATACAGATCTCACATGCATAATTTTGGGCGGCGGTGAACAGCATCGCTTTGACGATTCGTTACCGCGCCCGCTGCAACCGTTGCGCGGGATGCCGATGGTCGGACACGTTCTCAGCGCGGTCGAACGGCTGAGACCCTCAACGATCGGGATCGTCGCCAAATCGGGGGATTTAAAAATTTTCACGGGCGCGCGCGCGACGATGGTCATCCAGGAAAAAACGCAAGGAAGCGGCGACGCGCTTTACCGCGCAAAACACATCATTGAGCAAGCGGTCGACGATATTCTCATCGTTTACGGTGATCGCCCGTTTTTAAAAACGGAAACGCTGGCGAGATTGATCGAAACTCGACAAGAGTCCGGCTTAGATTGCGCGCTGTTGAGCGTGATCATGCAGCGACCGGAAGGAAACGGACGAGTCATCCGCGACGAGCGCGGAAATGTGACGGGCGCCGGACGCGATTGCGACCTGCCGTGGGCCAAGACGCGAATCCAAGAAGTGGTGGC
The DNA here is from genome assembly GCA_964463805.1 of uncultured Elusimicrobia bacterium. Lineage (GTDB taxonomy): Bacteria > Elusimicrobiota > Elusimicrobia > F11 > F11 > JAJVIP01. Next base: position 1,020 of record CAYXDS010000199.1, read on the forward strand.
CGGCGCTTACGCGCTGAAAAAAGAGGCGGTGCTCGCCTCGTTCGACCACTTCAACGCGGGAACCGCGCCGTGGTTCTATATGACTGACATCGTGAATTGGCTGGCCGAAAAACGGCAAGCAATCGCGCTGAAAGTTCCGGATGCGCGAGAAGTGCTCGGTTTTTATTCGGTCAACGACCTTGTCGCTGCAGAAGCGTAAAGAGCGAGGCAACATTAAAACAATCGCCTCAAACCGCGTAAATCAACTGGCTCTTTTCAAATCTTCCAAAACTACCTGCGCGATCAAAAGATTAGATAAGGTACAACATGAGTTTACGGCACTTATTTTCCAGCAGGCGCGCTATTGAGCCCGAAGATCCCATTCGAGCTGAGCTTTTCAGCATCGAACGGTTGGAACAACATGCGCAGAGTTTGGCCGTCGCACAGGAAATTTCGCCGAAGCGTTCCAAAGGGGTAAGCCTGCTTCCGCGCGTTAAAGACAACGCGCGCTGCCTCACACGTGGATACCGGAGCATCAATCGAGCGATTCGAGAAGAACGGTCGATTACGCCCGCCTCCGAATGGCTCGTCGATAACTTTCATATCGTCGAAGATCAGATTCGGGAAATCATCGACGATCTTCCGCCAAACTATTACCGCGAGCTCCCAAAACTGACCGAGGGTTTTTTGAAAGGCACCCCCCGCGTTTACGGCGTGGCGTGGGCTTTCATCGCACATACCGACAGCCGGTTTGACCCCGATTGGCTGCGCCGGTTCGTGCGCGCCTACCAGCGCGTGGACCCGCTGACCATCGGCGAAATATGGGCGTTGACCATCAGCCTGCGCATCGTGCTGGTGGAAAACCTGCGCCGGTTAACGGAACGAATCATGTTGAGCGGGGACGCCCGAAAAGAAGCCAATGCGGTGGCGGACGAACTGCTGGGGTTAAACAAGAAAAATCAGACGGATCCGACCGCGTTGCTCAAACGTTTTGACAACGTGCATTTGCGCCAGCCATTCGCTGTGCAACTCATGCAGCGCTTGCGGGAACAAGGCGAAGCGGTCGCCCCCGCGCTCGCGTGGCTGGACCAACGGTTGCAGGCGCAAGGCACCGATGCCGAGAGCATCGTTCGGCTCGAACACCAAGAACAAACCGCGATGAACACGACGATGCGCAACGTGATCACGAGCATGCGCTTGATCTCCGCTTTGGATTGGTCGCAGTTTTTCGAAGACGTGGCCGTGGTGGATGAAATCCTGCGATCCGGAAGCAATTTTGCGTCGATGGATTTCGCAACGCGCGATCGGTATCGCCATGCGATAGAAGAATTGGCCAGAGGCGCTGAACTCTCCGAGCAAGAAGTTGCGACCCGCGTGATGCATACCGTACAATCTTTCGTTCCCGCAACGCACGACGACGCGGTCGAGATCGAACGGAAACGCGATCCCGGTTATTACCTGCTTTCCAAAGGGCGCGCCCAATTCGAAAAAGACATTCGTTGCAAAATATCCATTCGGCAACGTTTGCAACGCGCGATCCTTTCACGGGCCACGCTCTTTTATCTTAGCTCACTGACGTTGCTGAGCAGCACCTTTTTGGCAATTCCGCTTTGTGAAAGCGCATTAATGGGGCTTCCTCCCTGGGTATTGGTTACTTTTGGAGTCGTCGGTCTAATTCCAGCCTCGAATTTGGCTGTGGCGATCGTCAATTTTTTGGTCATGGATTCCATGGTTCCGGAACCCGCGGCAAAACTCGATTTCGATTCCGGAATTCCAAAACCGCACAAAACGCTGATCGTAATGCCGACGTTGCTGACGGACCGGAAAACCATCGAGGCTCACCTGCAGCGATTGGAGATCCATTATTTGGGCAATCCCGATGGGCATCTGCAATTCGCGCTGTTGACCGATTGGACCGACGGCGAGCACGAACACGAGCCGGGCGACGATGAACTTTTAAAGATCGCGCTCGAAGGAATCGAAAAACTCAATGATCGGCACGGACGCGGGCCCGACGACGCGGTCCGATTTTTCTTGTTCCATCGCCGCCGGATATGGAACCCGCGCCAACGCGTTTGGATGGGCTGGGAACGCAAGCGCGGCAAGCTACATGAGTTAAATCGCTTGCTCCGCGGAGACACAACGACGTCCTTTCTCAATGTTCGCGACGTACCGTCGGAAATTCGCTACGTGGTCACGCTCGACGCGGATACGCATATGCCGCGCGGAGCCGTCGCGCGGCTGGTCGGAGCCATGGCGCATCCGCTCAATCGCCCGCGGTTTGATTCCCGGCTGGGACGAATCGTCGAAGGGTACGGGCTCATGCAACCGCGCATCACGCCGACGCTGCCGATGACGGGTTTTGGGTCGTTGTATCAGAAAATTTATTCCGGCCCGGCGGGCATCGACCCGTACGCGTTCGCGGTTTCCGACGTGTATCAGGACCTTTTCAAAGAAGGATCCTACACCGGCAAAGGAATTTACGATGTCGACGCGTTTGAAACGGCGCTGGAAGGCCGCGTTCCTGAAAACACGATGCTCAGCCATGATCTTTTCGAAGGCCTTTACGCGCGCGCGGCGCTGCTTAGCGATGTCGCATTTTTCGAGGAGTTCCCTTCCCATTACGAAGCGGCGGCGGCCCGCAACCATCGCTGGGTGAGAGGAGATTGGCAACTGTTGCCGTGGATTTTAAGTCGAAAAAAACCTCCGTCCCCGATCGGCCGTTGGAAAATGATCGATAATCTGCGCCGGTCCTTGTCGGCTCCGGCCAATTTCCTCGTGCTGCTCGGAGCGTGGACCGTAAAAGATGTTCCGGCGAACGGGTGGATCGGTTTTATTTTGGGCACGATGTCGCTACCCGCATTGTTGCCGGTGCTTATCGGCTTTCTGCCCAGAGCGCGAAAGGTTTCCATGCTAAATCACGTGCGAAGCCTATGGGTGGAACTGAAACTGGCTCTCGTGCAGATATTTTTGTCCGTCGTTTTCCTCGCGCATCAAGCGTGGATGATGAGCGATGCGGTCGTTCGAACTCTTTACCGCATGATTGTAAGCCGGCGCAATCTTCTCGAATGGACGAGCGCGGCCATTTCCGAAAACCTCTTCGACGATAAATTGAGCGCCTACTACCGCCGTCAAGCGAGCGTTGCGATCCTCGCCGGCGCAACGGCTGCGCTTACGTGGGTCCTCAGGTCGCACGATTTGTCTTGGGTGACATTGTCCATCGTGTTTTTTTGGATGGCGGGCCCTCTGATCGCTCAGCGCTTAAGCTTACCGATGAAAGACGAGAAAATTCAAAAACTCTCCGTCGGCGATCGTCAATATCTGCGCCTGATCGCGCGCAAAATCTGGACGTTCTTCGAGACGTTCGTCACGTCCGAACATCATTTCTTGCCGCCGGATAATTACCAGGAAATCCCCCAACCCGCCGTCGCGCGTCGCACCTCACCCACCAACATCGGTCTCTATTTATTGTCGACGGTGGCAGCCCGCGATTTCGGATGGATCGGCGTTTTGGAAACCGTGGAGAGGCTCGAGGCCACGATGGCCACGGTAAAGATTCTCGCGAAATATAAGGGCCACTTGTTCAATTGGTACGACACGCGGGAGTTGCGGCCGTTGGATCCGCTTTATGTATCGACGGTGGACAGCGGAAATTTGGCGGGCCATCTTTGGACCGTCGCAAACGCCTGTCGCGAATTCGCGCGCGAAACGCGCGCGCGGACGGAAATCTACGCCGGGTTGCGAGATGTGATCGCGCTGATTCAAGAATCGTCTCAAGGAATAAACGACGATCGCCGCACGGGAACCGTGACCGGTTACCACTTGCAAGAAGCACTGGCGCGCATGAGCGCGAGCCTGACGACGGAAATATCCGATCCGAAAATGGTTTTAAACGAACTCAAGCAGAAAGCCATGACGCTGGTCGACATCGCTCGCGCGCTGGTCGGCGGGCAACGCGAAAATCAAAAAGAAGATATTTT
>CAYXDS010000200.1:0-4953 GCA_964463805.1 uncultured Elusimicrobia bacterium
AGCATCGCCACGCCTTTGATGAACGCCGCGTGCACTTTCACGTCGACCGGTGCGTTGGCCGACATCGCCATGTCCGCATACTCGACCGCTTCCGGACGTTCTTGAACGAGCAACGCGGCTGCCGCGCGACGCATGTGCGCGTAGGGAACCAACGCGCTCTGTGGGAACCGTTTCAAAAATCCCGCAAATTCGGTGGAGGCCAGCGTGTAGTTTTTCTTCTGATAAAAACTCTCACCTTTGAGAAACGCGGCGGATTCGGAGTAGGGGCCCTCGGCCGTTTTTCCTACATCTTTTAAGGCGGCGACCGAGTCTTCAAAGAGTTTCAACGCGAACAACGACAGGCCGCGATAATACGAGCTCTTGTCGTCATCGAGTCCTTCCAATAAATGCGCGCTCTCCACGTAATCGCCCAAGTAGTATTTTACGACGCCGTGGTTTTGTCGGATGCGCTTCGCGGAGCCGAATTGCGGGAAGTCCCGCCCCAGGCGCGTGAACATTTCATCGGCGCGGCCCCATTCGCGGCTGCGCATTTGAAGCATCGCCAAGTTTTCGATCGCGCTCGGATAAAGCGCCGACGCCTTATGCTCGTCGACCACTTTCTGCCAGGCTGATTGCGCTGAGTTATAGACCTTTAAATTGTAATAGCACTCGGCGAGCCGGTATTGGGCGCTGTCGGAGAGTTCGGCTTTCGGATGATCGCGCAGGAATTTTTCGTAAGAGACGGCCGCTTTTTCATACGCGCCGTTTTGGAATTGACGCTCGGCACGCATGTAATCGACGTTCATCGCGAGCGGATGGGTCGGATACGTTTTCGTGAACTGATCCATCTGCGTCATGGTGTCGGCCGACAGCAGGTCCTTTTGCGCGGCCGCGCTGACCTTGCTCCACAGTTGTTTTTCTTTGGTGAGTTCCGACGGCGGCGGAGCGCCCAACACCGGCGGCGTTGTAAGGATCACTGCAATGATAAGGTTAAGTGCGTTATTTCGGCTCATAATATGCGTTTAATCTGAGCCGTGTGACATTTCAATGAGATTTTTATTACAACCGGCGAAACTTATTGAAAATCAAGCTTGAACTCTAAGCCGGTCCGCCAAACGACCGGGTGACTGAGGTTTTCGTTGAGGCTCGTGCCTGCATAAAAAATGTTCAGCGATTTGTCCTTCTTCACTTGCCAGCCGAGGTTCAACAGCCCGGTATAGAGGATGTCTTCGAGTGAGTAATACTTCGGTTTTCGTTCGTATTGCACGAGCGAACGGAACTGATCGAAATTGAAAACCATCGTGGAGAGCGACTCGAAGCGGTGCGGCTTGCCTGAGATCTCATAGGCGGATCGCGTGTACTCTTCACCCAGCGAAAATTTCCAATCGTCTCCGAGCAGTTGCAGGCCCGCGCGTCCGGTTGCCGATCGGCGGAACAACGCGCCGTTGCTCAGATGCTGAGATCCGGGGCCGCCGCCGAGATTCAGCGAATGCCGTCCCAAATATTTCGTGAGATTTAAATCGGTGTTTTTGCGGCTGCCGTACAGATTTGAGTCGTACGCGTTCCAGGTGCCGCGGATCGTCAGACCTTTGAGCGCGAATATGTTCGACGCCGATTGGGTCGCGTTCGTGTACGGGACCACGCCTTGATCCTTCAGAGACGCGATGTCTTCCCGTCGATATTCGCCGAGCACTTTCCAGATCCTCGTAATGTCGATGTACGGCGCTACGCGCGTGATGCTGCGGTCCATGTAGCGCATCGGGCTGCCGAGCGATCGGAAATTTTTGCCCACATGTTCGTACGACGTTTCGACTCGGCGTTTGCGGTTGCCGATAATCAGCCGTTCCATATGGTCGGTGTCCCACACGCGCTTATCGTTTCGTTTATCTTTGAAGTTGCTCATGCCGAGCGTGCCGTCGAATTGGACGATGTCTTCGGCTTGATAGGTGAGACTTAAAAGCGACGTCGCGTGGCGCGGCGTGAGAACCGTTTGCGCGAGCGCCGCTTGATCGTTTTGGTCGACCGAAAGATCGATTTGTCCGTCGAAAATGTCGCCGAATAATTCGGTGTCCAAATACGAAGCTGATCTTCCGGTCGTTTTGTTCGTGACCAGGTACTGATCGAGCTTAAGACTTAGACGTTGTCGATCGCCCCAACGCCAGCCCGTATCCAATCCCGCGGACACGTACGACTGTTTAAATTTTACTGTCTGGCTGAAGGTTTCCGTTGACAGGAAAATCGAGAAGCCGAGCGATCCGTACGCGGCATTCATATGGAGATTCGGGTTCTTGTCGCCGTCGCCGAAATGGTCGTTTGAGTGTGAGAGCGAAATGCGGTCCACCACGTTGAATTGATTGTTGAACCCACCGAACGTTTCGTATTCGCGTCCACCTGCGATTTGAAACAGAGGGAACCCCCATTTCGCGCTCGCATTCACAACTTGAGACGCGTCGCCGATTTTTTCAAACGAGCCTTTCCCTTCGAATGGAATGCCGGCCGTGTTGCCGTGCGTTTCGAGCAAAACGTTGCCACTGAAATGGTCGTCGTTGTTGCTATTCGAATGAATCGGCTCGTTCGTGAAAAAGTCACGCACCGACTCGTACACGTCCGAGTGATCGGCGCTGAAGATCGGTTCCGGTGTTTGGTAATAGGCGGTGAATTCATCGACTGAGAACGAAAACGGCTTCGGCGCAATGCCTTCGTAGCGTAACCGGTATCCGACCGGTGCCGCGGTTTTCGTGAAACGGCCGTACCCGACGGGCACGGCCAGCTTTTTCGATGACTCGTCCCAATGAACACCGGTGCCCAACAACGCGCCGAGCGACGATACGGTCAGGTACGGTGACCCGGAGAATAATAGAAGCGGGTCGGTCAAACGGGTGTAGGCCGTGTCTTGCTTGTAAATGTTGTTATCTCCCACGCGCAGTTCGACGATGGAGAAGTCTGGGAGCACGAGTCGATAGCGGCCGACTTTTGAAGAGAAGATCACGAGCCCCAGTTCGTTAGCGATGTTGTTCAGTGACACCCATTGTTTTTGATCGCGGATTTCATAAGGCACTGCGATCATCCGATCGTCCGACTTTCGGGTGGGGTCGGTTGTTTCGGTTCTCAATGTTCGCCGTTGCCGATGGTAGACAAGCGTTTGTTGGCACAGATCGGGCAGCGCATCAATCAGCACCATCGGTTTTTGACCGTCGTAATAGAGCCGCTTTTCAAATCGCTCGGCGCGCCACGTCTTCTTGTCTTTTAATTTGATTCGGTAGCGGAAGCCGTCTTGGTAGAACTGAACGCTGTGTGTGGGGAAGTTCCACTGTTCTCCTGACTTTGTGAAGTGGCGCGTTGCGCCGAATTGCGCGCCGACGACCGAAAAATCAACCCAGAGTCTTTTTCGTATTTCCTCGGCGGGCAATGCTACCGTGCCTTTGGCGGTTGTGAATTGCAGCGACAATACTTCGGCGCGCACGGGCACTGAAGAGGTAATCAGCAGCGCCACGCTGAGCGTCCAGCCGATGATGAGGCGAGACTTCCGGTTCATAGCATCGAGTGTAGCCTGGTTCAATTGGTTGTCCAGAAAAAAACCCCGTCCGCCAGAGGCGAACGGGGTTTTATTTCAAGCTTGTGATCGTCTAGGAACGGCAGTTCTTTTCCTTTTTGCCGTGATGACCTTCATGGCGACGCGATTCACGTTCACATCTTTCTCTTTCTTTTCTGTCGCACTCGCGCGCCTTGTCGTTCGGTTTGTAATCGCAGCGCCGATGTTTGATGCCGCAGTCTTTCAACTGTTGTTTCATCGAATTTAAGTAATGCATCTGTGCCGAACGAGACTCGCCGTTTCTTTTCATGTCGGCGATATGATCTTTTACCGTTTGTTTCAGTTCGGCGCAGGTGGTGCCGTTGTCGTCGCCGCCGGAATCACCGGAGCCGGGATCGGGAGCGGGCGTCGGATCCGGTTCAGGGTTCGGAGCCGGCGTCGGGTCCGGCGAAGGCGGTGGCGTGCTCGAATCACCGCCGCAACCGGCACCATCGAGCGCTGCGGACATTTGCGCTTCGAGTTCGACTTTGCGCATATCGGAATTTTGTTGGATGGCCGTTCGCTCGGCGGGATCGGTCGTCAGTGAGAGCGCCATTTGCGTTTCTTGCACCAAACGAGAAATCTCATTTGAGTAATAGGTTCGGATATCCGAGCACATGTCCGCGAACAGCGGCGCTCGAACCGCGACCAACGTCATCGCTATCAGTAGTATTTTCTTCATATAGAACCTCCTCGTACAGCCGAGAGACTTCTCCAAGTGTAATTCCTGTGACAAAGTTGTGAAGTGTGACACTGGTCATCGACGGAAAACCGTTCATCCTGTGCAGCCGTTAGGAAGCCCTCGTAACTGTTATGCAACGGTCTCGCCGTCGGAACGGTAGGTTTTGAGAGGAAAAAAGGGGGGGGAGAGGGCTACGTGCCGCGCATCCGGGGCGCGGTGTCCCCGAGCAGCAATTCCAATTCTTGTTCGCCGGCCACGGCGGCCATTAAATAGTTAAGCGCAAGTTCACGCGTGATCGGATCGCGGCGGCAACTTTCGTGGAGTCCGTGATAGCCGCGGATGCTCGTGCGTTCGGCGTCGAGGACCGCGCGCAAGATCGCATCCATGTCCTCGAGGGTTTTCGGCAGTTTAAACGGTTTATCGGTCGCGAATTTTTTGAGGTCGCCCATTTTCTCGGGCGGGTTTTGCCCCAGTTCAAGCAATCGTTTGCCGAGTCGGCGCGCGCGTTCGAACGCCTGAGCGCTTTTTCGTTCGAGTAACTCCGCCAATGCGGGCGCTCGATGACCGCGAATCACGAGCGCCGTGAAACGGTAGTTGTAATGCGCGAACCATTCGTCGCAATACGCGGTCAGTAGTTTTTTTGAGATCTCATACTCGCCGCTAACGATGGATCGACCAATAACACCCACGTGCGCTCAACGCCCGATCGAAACATGAACCC
>CAYXDS010000201.1:0-4947 GCA_964463805.1 uncultured Elusimicrobia bacterium
CGCCAGCACGATTCCTGCCGCTTCGTATATTGCACGGTGGTCGTGATCTCGGGCCGGCGCGGAGGCCGGCCCCTACGGCAGATACACTCACCATAAATGATTCGCATCAATATGCGCTTTCATCGGATTGTTCATGATGTATTCCCTGACTCTACTCAAATCTTTATCGTTCCGTATCACGTGTTCGTAATAACCTCGGTGCCATAATCTTCCGCTTGTTTCTTTCGCCAGAGGCGTTTGACGATAACATGCTGTCGTGAATGATTTATATTTCTGCATGAGTTGAATCAAAGACAGCCGCTCGCCTTCCAGAAAAAAAATCGCGTGCAAATGATCGGGCATCAGTTGAAAGGTATCAATTTGCAAACCAAAGCCCATCGAAGCCAAATTCCAGCCAACGTCCTGAACCATGAGACCCAAATGGTTGGGAATTATTTTCCCGTTTTCGAGCGTTCCAAAAACGGGGCGTCTCTGATATGAACACACGGTCACGAAATAGGCGCCGGCTTGCGAATAATCATAATTTTTTAAACGGATAGGCCGACGATCCGCTCTTCGATGGATTGTTTCCATAATTCCTCCTGTAATGAAACGGAGGGGGCTGTGATTTTAAAATAAATGAATCGTGCTGGCGGGCCGGCGCGGAGGCCGGCCCCTACGATGGGAGCGATTGGACTGTATCTAGTAAAGCGCCCGCTTTCGCGAGGATCTCTCGGTATTCGCGTTTTGGGTTGGAATCGGCGACGATGCCGGCACCCGCTTGGATCGTTATGGTTTTGTTCTTCACCAGCGCCGTTCGTATCAAAATATTGAACACCGCGTCGCCGTTTTCGCAGAAAAAGCCGGCGCTGCCGTAGAAGGGGCCGCGCGCGATGCGTTCGATTTTCTCGATCAGTTCGATTGATTTTATTTTCGGACAACCGGTGATCGTCCCGCCCGGAAACAAAGCGCGCACCGCATCAAACGCGGTTTTGCGCGACGCAAGCCGGCCTTCGACTTGCGACACGATGTGCATCACGTGCGAATAACGCTCGACCGCGTAACTTTCGGTCACGCGCACGCTGCCGGGCGCGCATACGCGGCCCACGTCGTTGCGTTCGAGGTCGACGAGCATCACGTGCTCGGCGCGCTCTTTTGGCGACAACAACAATTGCCCTTGCCGGCGGCGATCGGATGATGCGTCGGCGCCGCGCGGCCGCGTGCCCGCGATCGGGCGCGTGATCACGCGCCGTCCGCGCACGCGAACGAGAAGTTCCGGCGACGCGCTGACGATCCATGTATCGCCGAATTTCATTAGACACGAATAAGGAGACGGATTTTTCCGACACAATGCGCGGTACAACGCGGCCGGGTCCCCGGCAAATTTCCGCTGGAACCGAAGACTCAAATTCGCCTGGTAAATATCGCCGCGAGCGATCGCGCGTTTCGCTTCGCTCACCATTTTCGCGAACGCGCGTTCGTTGGCCACTTGAAATTTTCCGGGCGAAGACCGGCCCGATTTCTCCTTCGGGAAATCTTCGATCTCCAGCAATCTTTGAATTTTTTCGCGCAGCGCAATCGTGTTTTTACCGCGCGCGTGCAAAATCGTACGCTTGTTTTTCAAATCGATTTGCACGATCGAGCGAAAATCGCCGAACAATGCGGCCGGTGTCTTCAGCGGATTCGCGCGCAACGGCAAGCGGCGAATGCCCGCATCGAACGCACGCCCCGCATTAAAACCGAAGAAACCGACGAACCGCGGCGCTGCCGCACGATCCAAACGCGCGGGCTTGATTCGTTCGAGAAATTTTGCGAGCTGCGCGCTGTCGGACGACAGCACGTCGGTTGGCTCTTCGGCGGAAAAATACAAGTCAGAGGCACGCGTCCACGATTGCCCTTGCGCGGGTCCGAAGAAGAAACCCGTGGTTGGATTCGGATGCAGCCGGCGCCAAAACTCGAAAGGATCTGCCGGCACCGATGGGAACGTGTTATTTTTTCTTGAATTTGTGCGCAATCGTGCCGGCCGTATCCGAAATCGCTTTACCGGTGTTCTCGAGCGCCGGGCTCACGTCTTTCATGAAATCGTCTTTGATTTGATCGGTAACCGAGTTCTTATGGAATCGGCTGTCGCTAAAAAAGTCTTCGATGCCGTGATGCAGCGGCTTCACCAATTTTGATTTTCTCCACGGCTGGCTTTTTTCGACGCTCGGCGTGCGCGGCAATACCAGCAGGAACAAAAGCGTCAAAGCGATGAAACCCGAGAGGAATCCGGTTAACAAACCGAACATGCTGTCGAAGATTTTCAAGAAAACGGCCGCGGCCAATTTGCTCAAAATCCATCCGGGAACCAGCGCCAGGAAAACGCCGCCCAAAAACAGCAACGTGCTGGCCACATATTTAGCGCCCATGAATCCGCCGATCATTTCAGCAAGCGGCAACGCGTAATATTCGACGAGGAACGCGCCGAGAAAACCGCCGATCAAGCATGCGGCCGTCCACAAACTGCCGACGCGCGCGCCGATGGCCATGCACAGCACGAAGAAAACGATCAGCGTGATGTCGAGCCAAGTCATCCTATTTTTTGCTCCACTTCCATTAATGTGAAACCGGTGGGCACTTTCGGGTAGAAGTAAGTGGTTTTCGGCGGCATCACTTCGCTGGCTCCCGCCACGCGCGCCAACGACGCCACGCCGGGTGATGACAACACGAAACCAACCCACAATGGGTCCTTATCGGCCAATGCTTCCATTCCGTCCAAATCGCGCGTGAACACGATTTCGCGATCGTTCAAAAACGACGGATTGACCGCTTCACCGAACGCCACATCGTGCAACAACACCACGTCGAGTTCGCGCAACGCGGACGGCCGTGAGTTCAGCAACCGATCCACTGATTGCCCCTGCTTCACGGTCAACGTGGAAATTTCGCCGGCGCACACCCAACCGATCTTTCGATCTTTATTGTCGATCAATTGTTTGATCAACGTCTTCATGTCTTTGACCGGATGAATGTCGAAATATTTTTCCAAGTGCGTGCGCCACTCCTGCACCGTGTGTTTCGATTTGATCATGCGGTGAGTCGGCAACATCAGAAGGCCCGGTTCTTCCATCGGGCAGATGTAGGTCATTACGCTGCGCCAGCCGGCATTCGAATTGTCCGACGACTCGGCCTTCAGCCGCATCTCATTGTAAGCCCATGCCACTTCGTAGCGATGATGACCGTCCGCGATGTACAACTCTTTCGACTTCAACATTGCCTGCAATTCTTTGTGCAACGGCCCCGGCTCGACTTTCCATAAACGATGCGTGAGCTCTTTGCTTTCTTGGCCTTTAACCAGCGGCTGACCTTTGATGATTTTTGAAACCCATTTGCGCCATTGATTCTTCTTGTCGAAGAACAAACCGAAGATCGGGCTCACATCGGTCCGCAGCGCGGTGATAAGGTTCAAACGCTCTTCCTTTGCCATCGGCAATGTTTTCTCGTGTGGACGAACCGCGCCTTTTCCGGGCGTTTCGAGCGTTAACGCGGCGAGCACGCCGTAGCGTTTCAGTTGTTTGTCCGGCGCGAACGCGTCTTTAATGCGGAACGTCGTCTCCAGCACGTAATACGAAGCGATGCGGTCTTCTTGAACCAGCATGTTTGATTTCCATTGATCGAGAATTTTCGCGGCGTTCGTAAACTTTTCCGCTTCCAATCCTTTCGGCAATTCGATTTGAACCACGTTGTTCGGATGTTTCTTTTCGATCGCTTCGCGTTGATGCGGTGAGATCACGTCGTACGGCGGGCAAATAAAAGAGGAGATGTCGGCGCCTTTTTTGGCCGTCCTCGGACGGAGCGCGCGAAATGGGGCAATGTCAACCATGAAGTTTCAATACCTGACCTTTATTAAGTTTTACGGCTTTTTCATAAACCACTTTCGCGACGGCCACGTCTTGAATCGCGAGACCCGTCGAATCGAAAATTGTGATGTCCGCGTCGGTCCGCCGCGCGGTCTTTTTGCCGCACACGATTTCGCCGAGTTGCCCGGCGAGATCTTTCTCGGAAAACGCGCCCGAAGAAACAGGCACATTAATTTCGCCCGCGTGCGACGCCTGATGCCATTCGTCGACGACCACGCGCGCCGCTTTCACCAAAGACGTTTCGAGTTCTTGTTTGCCCGGCGCATCGGCGCCGATCGCATTGATGTGCGTGCCCGGCTTGATCCACGCGGCTTTGACGGCCGGCGTTCGCACCGGCGTGGTCGTCACCACGATGTCGGCTTGAACCGCGTCTTGAACCGTCGCGACCGAGACGAGATTAGAAAATAGCTTTTTGTTTTGCGCGCAAAACGTGTCCGATTCCTGCTTGGTTTTTCCCCACACCAACACTTTTTTCACGTCGAAGAACCGCGTGAGCGCCTCGAGTTGCGTGACCGCCTGGCGTCCGCATCCCACCAACCCCACCACGCTTGAGTTTTTCCGCGCCAAATATTTCGCGGCCACGCCGCCGGCCGCGCCGGTTCGGATCGCCGTAAGCGCGCCCGCGCCGAAGACGCCGAGCGGAAGCCCCGATTGTGGATCGATGTAGGTCATGATGCCCGCCACAGCGGGCAATCCGCGCTCCGGGTTCGACGGCGTCGAATTCACGATCTTTACGCCGGCCGCCGAGATCGACCCTTTCACATACGCGGGCATCGCGCGCAAATCGCCGTCGTATGGATCGAACTGCAGATAAATTTTCGTGGGCATTTGCGTTTGACCTTCGCCGTGCAAACGAAAAACCGATTCGATCGCGGTCAGCGCGTCGTCCATCGACAGCAAACTTTGAACGTCGGCTTCGGAAAGCCAAAGAACGTCGGATCCTATCTTCATAATTTGCCGGCGACCTCCGCGAGCGCGTCCGCAAACGCTTTCTTCGCGCGCTCCATGATTTTTTTATCGTGTCGAGTCGAAACGAACGCCGCTTCAAATTGAGACGGCGGCATCGACA
>CAYXDS010000202.1:0-4940 GCA_964463805.1 uncultured Elusimicrobia bacterium
AATTACTCGATCGCAAAGAGATTTCTCAGAAAGCCGCATACGCGGTAATGAAAGAAATCATGGATGGCCAAGCGACGCCGTCTCAGATCGCCGGGTTTCTTGTCGCGTTGCGCGCGAAAGGGGAAACGGTCGAGGAGATTGCTGGGTGTGCGCTTGCGATGCGCGATGCGGCGCGGCCCTTGTCGATTAAGACCGATTTGGTTGTGGATAATTGCGGAACCGGCGGAGATGGTCGTCATAGTTTGAATGTGTCGACGGCCGCTTCGTTTGTGGTAGCCGGCGCGGGATACACAGTGGCCAAGCATGGAAATCGGGCGATTTCTTCCAAGTGCGGCAGCGCGGATGTGCTTGAGGCGCTTGGCGTGAAGATTGATTCGCCGGTCGCGATTGTTGAGCAGGCGATCAACGATGTCGGGGTTGGATTTATGTTCGCTCCGGCGTTTCATCCGGCCATGAGGCACGCGATGCCCACGCGCAAAGAGCTCGGCGTGCGCACGATTTTCAATTTGTTGGGGCCGCTCACGAATCCGGCGCGCGCGAGCGTCCAGTTGATCGGCGTGTACGATGCGGCGTTGACGCCGGTGGTCGCGAAGGTGATCGGCAAGATGGGGCATAAGGCGGGACTCGTCGTGCATTCGCACGGATGGGATGAGATCACGCTCGATGGGCCGACACACGTGAGCGAAATGTTCAATAAAAAAGTGAAGTCGTACAAACTCACGCACAAAGATTTCGGTTTGCCGAAGGTGTCGACCAAACATTTGGCCGGCGGCGATGCGAATGCGAATGCCGATGCGATCACGAAAATTTTGGAAGGAAAACCGCATGCGGCGAAGCCGGTCGTCGTCGCGAACGCGGCCGCGTTGATTTGGATCGCCGAACGCGCCGCCGGTTTTCCGAAGACCTCGCTCAAAGAAGCGGTGAAGAAAGCCGAGCTGTCGGTCTCTTCGGGCGCCGCGTTGAAGAAACTTAAAGATTTGGCGGCCGTTTCGCACACGATTGAATGAATCTGTCATTGCGAGGAGCGAAGCGACGCGGCAATCTCATAAATGCCTTTCCGTTTACATGCGCGATTGATGAGATTGCCACGGCCAAACTACGGCCTCGCAATGACAGCTATCGTGGATAAGCTCGAAGAAATTTTAACGAGTCGCCGCGGTTATGTGGCGCGCGCGAAAGAAAAGACGTCGTTGGCTGCGTTGGAGTCTCAAGCGAAGCGGACGGCCGAGCCGGTTTCGTTTTTGAAAGCGGTGCATCAACCGGGGCGTATTACGTTGATCGCCGAGTTCAAGCGGAAGAGCCCGTCGGCCGGCATTATTTTTGTGGATGCCGATGTGGCTGCGGTCGCGCAGCAGTATGAGGACGGTGGCGCGGCTGCGATGTCGATTTTGACCGAGCCCGATTGGTTCGATGGCGACATTGACGATATTCGTACCGCGAAGACCGTCACGACGTTGCCGGTGCTTCGAAAAGATTTTGTGTTTGATCCGTATCAGATCGTGGAAGCACGGGCGGCCGGCGCGAGCGCCGTGTTATTGATCGCGGATATGGTGTCGGCATCAGAACTGAACTCGCTTGTCGCTTGCGCGCGCGAGTGGAAGCTCGAACCGTTGGTAGAGGCGTTTACGCCCGAAGCGATGGAAGCGACGGTGGCGTCGGGCGCGAAAGTGATCGGCATCAACACGCGCAATTTGCGGACGCTGCAGATGTTTCCGGATCACGTGAAAGAGTTGTCGAAAATGGTGCCGGCGGACCGTGTGCTTGTCGCTGAGAGCGGTATCAAATCCGCGGCCGACGTCGCGAAACTAATGGTGACTCGCGCATCATCGATGTTGGTTGGGGAATCGATTTTGAAGCAACCGAATTTGGAAGAGGCCGTGCGCGCGCTCGCGACGGCCGGAATGCCGTAAAGGAGGTGACGTATGAAAGTGAAAATTTGCGGATTGACGAATAAAGATGACGCGGTGTGGGCGCTGAATTACGGCGCCGATTATCTGGGCGTGAATTTGTGGAAGGACAGCAAGCGGCATGTGTCGCTGGCGACGGCGACCGGTTGGGTTCCGACGTTGCCGAGCTTTGCGTCGGTGATTGGCGTGTTTGTGGATGCGACGCAGGAAGAGATCGTGAATGCCGTGGTGAAGTTGAATTTGAAAGGCGTGCAATTGCATGGCGATGAAACTCCGGCGATGATCGGCGCGCTGCGCGTGGCGCTCGGTGGAACCGGTCGCACCGTGTTCATTATTAAAGCGTTCCGTATGCAGGATGAGCAGACGCTGGCGCGTATGCACGAATACAAAGACGTGGTCGATTACTTTTTGCTCGACTCGTATCACCCGGAACAACCGGGCGGCACCGGCGAGCGGTTCAATTGGGATTTGGCCGTGAAAGCGAAAGAATTGGGGAAACCGATTTTTCTCGCGGGCGGTCTGAACCCGGAGAATGTGAAAGAGGCCGTGAAGAAAACCGCCCCGTTCGCGGTGGATGTGGCGTCCGGCGTTGAAAAATCTCCAAAGAAAAAAGATTTGGAAAAACTGAAAGAGTTCATCACCCATGCGAAAAACTAAATTGCCCGACAAGCGCGGGTACTTCGGACCGTTCGGCGGGAAATTCGTGCCCGAGACGTTGTGGGCGCCGCTCGACCAAATCGAAAAAGGTTTTCGCGAAGTGATGCGGTCGAAGAAGTTTCATGAAGAGCTGCGCCATTATTTGACCGAATACGCGGGACGGCCGACGCCGTTGTTCGAAGCGGAGCGATTGTCGAAAGCCATTAAGGGACCGCGTATTTTCTTGAAGCGAGAAGATTTGCTGCATACAGGCGCGCATAAGGTCAACAACACACTGGGCCAATGTCTGCTGGCCAAATATTTGGGCAAACCGCGCGTGATCGCCGAGACCGGCGCCGGGCAACATGGCGTGGGCACCGCGTCGGCGGCCGCTTTGCTCGGACTTAAATGTGACGTCTATATGGGTTCTGAAGATATTCGTCGGCAGGCATTGAATGTGTTTCGCATGAAATTGTTGGGAGCGAAAGTCATTCCGGTCGAGTCGGGAAGCAAAACGTTGAAGGACGCGGTCAATGAAGCGATGCGCGATTGGGTCACGAACGTGAAAGACACGTTTTACTGTATCGGATCGGTGGTGGGGCCACATCCGTACCCGGAGATGGTTCGCACATTTCAGGCCGTGATCGGCGACGAAGTGAAAGCTCAAATGAAAAAACGGCTCGGCCGGCTGCCGACGGCGGTCGTCGCTTGCGTGGGAGGTGGATCGAACGCGATCGGGTTGTTCTATCCGTTTTATAACGACAAACGTGTTCGTATGATCGGCGTCGAAGCGGGAGGCGAGGGATTGTCGAAGCGCCACGCGGCCACGTTGAGCGGTGGCACGATCGGCGTGTTGCACGGCGCGCGCACGTACGTATTGCAGGATGCAGACGGTCAGGTCACCGAAACGCATTCGATTTCCGCGGGGCTCGATTATCCGGGCGTCGGCCCCGAGCATGCATTTTATAAGTGGAGCAAGCGCGCCGAATACGTGGCGGCCACGGATGCCGATACATTGGTTGGATTTAAGTTGTTGTCCGAAACCGAGGGGATTATCCCAGCGCTTGAATCGTCGCACGCGATCGGTTATGTGGCGCGGCACGCGAAACGGTTTAAAAAGTCGGATGTCGTCGTGATCGGGCTTTCCGGACGCGGCGACAAGGACGTGAACGAAGTCGAGCGGATTCTCGCCGAGGTGAAGCCCCGTGCTTAAAAATGAATTGGACGTGGCGTTCGCGAAGTTGGCGCGCGCAAAAAAGAAAGCGTTGATCGCTTATTTGGCCGCCGGTTATCCGAAATTCGACGAGGAAAAGCGGCTCATCAAACAAATGGTCGCCGACGGCGTGAACATGATCGAGGTGGGAATTCCATTTTCCGACCCGATCGCCGATGGTCCCACGATTCAATACGCGTCGCAACAGGCGCTTGCCAATGGCGCATCGGTCTCAAAAATTTTGCGATGGACCGCCGCGCTAAAAAAAGAAATTTCGATTCCGGTGTTGTTTATGACGTACATCAACCCGATTCTCGCGTACGGCGTCAAACGATTCGCGAAAGAGGCGGCGCACGCGGGCGTCAGCGGCGTGATTGTTCCGGACGTGATTCCCGAAGAAGCGGCCGAGATCCGCGATACGTTCGAGTCGTACGGCGTGCACATGATTCATTTGGTCGCTCCGACCACGCCGGCGGCGCGGCAAGCGGCGATTGCGAAGAAGACCGGCGGATTTTTATATGCGGTGTCGGTGGCCGGCGTGACCGGCGCGCGTCGCTCGCTACCGAAAGAAACCGGAGCATGGCTTCAAAAGTTGCGGCGGTTGAGTCGCGCGCCTGTCTGCGTGGGGTTTGGAATTTCCGGCCCTGAACAAATTAGGAAGTTGCGCTCGAGTTCGGACGGTTTCATCGTCGGTTCGGCGCTTGTCGATATCGTTCGAAAAAACAAACGCGCAACGCGCCTCGGCGCGATGCGAAAATTCGTACGCGCGTTAGCGAAGGAGTGTGACTAACCATGGCTGTGGAAAAGAAAAAAACGGGCGGCAGTAATATTCCCGAGGGACTTTGGACCAAATGCGCGAAGTGCGATCAAATCATCTACAACAAAGAACTTGAAGCCAATCATCGCGTGTGCGCGAAATGCGGATATTCGTTTCCGCTGAAGGCGCTTGATCGCGTTGCGTTGTTGCTCGATGAAGGCACCGCGAAAGAGATGGACGCCGATATGCAGTCGGCGGACCCGCTCGGATTTCTCGACGGCAAGGTTTATAAGGAAAAAGTCGTTTCCAATCAGAAGAAAAGCGGCATGAGGGACGCGATTTGGAGCGGCGTCGGCGAAATTGACGGCGCGAAGGTGGGGCTTGGCGTGATGGATTTCGGTTTCATGGGCGGCAGCATGGGCAGTGT
>CAYXDS010000203.1:0-4871 GCA_964463805.1 uncultured Elusimicrobia bacterium
CCACTCCCACCTTTGGCGACGTTCACACGTCCGCCTTCGCCGACGCGAACGCCCCGCCCTCCCACCACTTCGATACTGCCGCTGATCGGTTGAACTTTTCCTTTTTGATCGGTCGGAGCAAACGTGCTGCCGGCCTTTATAATAACCTCGGTTCCGTTTTGCGTTTTGAGGGAATCGGAATCTGAGGTAAACGTGTAAACGCTTTTCCCCTTTTCAGGAGATGACTCAAGAATCAAAGTTGATTCTTTTCTACCGACAAATTGTCCCAATGAAAGATCGGTCTCGTTATAGCCGTCTCGAACGGTCGCCGTGCCGTTCATCGGACTTTTTTCATCGATTTCTCGAACGATGCCGACCATGCGACGCCCCTCAGAAAACGCCATCACCATATTGCCGACGTTTTCTTTGATGAGCTTCGTGTTCGATTTTTGCGGGCTGTTCGGGACCTTCAGATCGCGGGTAAATATGACGTTTTGTCCGTCCACCTTGAAGGTTACGCTGGCGTTGCCGCTGAAATCGGATTCCTTTATTCGCGCGCCGTTCGTCGGATCTTCGGTCAACGTGAATGTTTCGCCGGCGGCGCCCGTAATCACAGAAGTCGTGACGAGCTGCTTGGTACCTCCTGTCTCGAACATCATCGTTATGCTTTTTAGTTCGGTGTCGCCGCCTTGGCCCGCGCCGGCCAC
This sequence comes from uncultured Elusimicrobia bacterium, assembly GCA_964463805.1. GTDB lineage: Bacteria > Elusimicrobiota > Elusimicrobia > F11 > F11 > JAJVIP01. Next base: position 687 of record CAYXDS010000203.1, read on the forward strand.
ATGCGTATAAACGGCGTCGCCGACGATCGACGCTCGATAAACATAGGGATTACGAGGCTCTTGCGTGATCGCGACCGTATTCACGGCGCCGCTCGGCATCAACAAGTCGATCGTTTTTCCAACGGAACGGCCGACCGCTTCACTGTTATCGAGCTTGCCGTCATTGGTAATTTTGTAACGGTAGCCGCCGAACATGAATTGACCGACCGCGTTTCCGGCCATATCGGTGCCGACCCATTTGCGGTCCGCGTCTTGTCCGATGTGGTACGTGCCCATGTTGCCGCCGTTGTTGAACGAACCTACCAATTCGGTCAATTGGCGTTCCATCGGCAACGTAACAGTCCGACCGCCTTCTTCTTTCGTCACCACAAACCGCGAGGTATGCGCGGCATCGCTGGTCGGCCCCCCATAAGAAGAAGCGGTGAGCCTGACCGTACTTTCCGAACGCACCTCGGTAAATTCTTTTCCACGCAATATCTGTGGACGGTTGGACTCATCGACTTTTGACTCCCGAACCAGATCAATTTCTCCCGGGCCGGTCACTACAAACGCGCCGCGCACGCCGAACACGCTTTCGGCACCGAGCACCGTAAATGTCGTATCGCCGACCACGCGCACTTTGTTGCCGAGACGATCGGTGCCGAGATCGAGCGTTCCGTCACCGCGGTGCCGATACTTTGTTCCGTCGGCAAACGTGATCATGCCGTCGTTCATTCGGATCACCGTTTCTTTGGCGTCGCCGATCGGCAACAAATCCGGATGATCCGGAAGCGAGGCGGCTTCTCTTTTGTATTCGACGAAACCGACTTGATGTCCGGTTAAATTCCAACGCGCCCATCCGTCCTTGCTCGCACCGGTTTGAATCGCGCTGCGATCGGTGTCGCCGTCGCCGGCTTTGCGTTGGACTACTTGGCCGTTTCTAAATGGAAGCGCAAATTCTTGGCCCGCGCCGCCGCTTCGCCAGGTGCCGCCGTCGGCGTCTTTAATTTCGACCGCCGCGTCGCCGGCGCGAGTTTTCGTAAATGTGTACTCGTGTTTGTCGAGATCGCCGGCGTAAATCGTGATGTTGCCGGTCAATTCTTTGTTCAACAACGTGACCGTGCCCTCGGTGCGGATGCCCGATGAATAATCCGAGATGATGTTCGCGACGCCGCGGATCGCTTTGCCGGACGCCCCCGGGTCGATCAACGTTAAATTCAATTGCGAACGTCCGTTCAGGCCCGTAACTTGGTTGACGCGTTCGCCGCCTTTGCCTTTCACTTCTTTAACATTCAAATCTTTCGAAGCGACTTCACGGAGCCGCGCTTCGTCTTTCGTCACAGGGTTGCGACTCCCTCCGGCGCCGCCCGTCTGTTGGAGCGGGGAAATCGGCACCTCAACTTTCTCATCCGCACCCAAGCGAGCGAAACCTCGGCCGATCAACGCACCGCGGGAAATGTCGATTCCCACTTCATACAGACTCACCGGTTTATTGAGCGTATCGAGCGGGTTGCCATTCAATGTCACTCCGTTGACCGCCGGCAGATTACCGGCGGCGTCTTTCTTCACGGGGAAGCTCAATACGTTATCGTGGAATGTCGCTTGCGAGAAATCCAATCGACCCGCGAGATTGTGTCCAAAGAATTTCGGCATGATGCTGCCCGGCAGAATTTCCGGCCGCACCGAATTCGGCCGAGTGGTTTCTCCAGCCGCAGCAGGCATTTGATTGAAACCGATCATGAGACCATTCATGTTCATCACGATGTTCTGAAGTCCGGCTGTGTTGTCGAGTTTCATTTGACCGTCGCCTTGCACCGTGTACGAAAGCACCGCCGTTTTATTTTCTTTGACGGAAAATACCGCACCCGTCGCCAGCACTTGCAGCGATCGGCCGCCGAGACCGGAGATCTCGACTTTGTTGTCGGCGGTTTTATTCAGCATCCAACCTTCACTGAAACGCATGCCGAGCGCCGTGGCGCCGCCTTGGCCCGTAAAAATTCGCGTGAAGTTCGCCGAGAACACATTCGCTTGGCCCGAGAGTTCATCTTTGCTCGGATCCGGTTGAGATACGCGAACGTTGAGCCATGATTCTCCGCCCGGCGCCGGAGCGACCACTTGCGCGCCATCGGCGCGCGTGCGCAGAATGAGTCCGGTCGAATCGGTGCCGGCCGGATTCGGATTTTGCACGCCCGCTCCTCCGGCCCCACCCCCACGACCGCCCGGAATCACGATTTCACCATCAACGCGCGAACGACCGACGCCCGACAGTCCACCCATCGGGCTCAACTCGAGTCGTTTGATCTCAACGCCATTCAGACGCGACGCTGCATCGCCCGGCGCCGAACCGGCGAGTTGCACCGGCTTATTGATCGTGATCGCGTTGGGTAAATCGATACACACTTGGCCGTTTCTCAAACTCACGTTTTCTTGTTTGAAATCGCGGCCGAGAATCATTTCCTGGCCGAACGCTTTAAAATTCCCTTGCACGATCGGCACGACCGTGTCGCGACCGGCCACATTCTGTTTCGCGAAAACGACCGAAAGTCCCGACGCATGATCGGTGATCTTCACGCCGTCCAACTGGTCTTCTTTAAATTTTCCCGCTTTTGCGTCGTAGGTCAGCTCGCGGCCGGCCGGTAGTTCGATCGACTCGCGTACCGGGCCTTTCGGGTCGGGCCGCATTTCGATCACCGCTTTCGCGCCCGCGTCCGCTTTGTATTTCACTTCGGCGATTTTGCCGTCTTCAAAACGAACGGTCGCCGTGAATCCTTTGCCTTCAATTTGCACGGTGCCCTTGTCGCTGAACTTGCGCTCGTTCGTCGTAGGATCGATCCAATGTTCAACCGTGCTTTTCGTAACTTTACCAACCACGTCCATGCCGAGCTGATCCACGCTGTCCACATTTTTCTTCTCAATCTGAAATTGCGGATTGAACAATGTCGTTGAACGACGATCCGCGTCACGCGAGCGCATTGCGTCGCCTTGATCTTTTTGGTGAATGATCGTGGAAAGTCCGGGACGCGCATTATCCGTCGTGCGCGCGAAGACGATCCGGCTATCGCCGATATTGCCGCCCGGCTTACCGATGATGCTGAATTGTTGTCCTTCCACTTTCACGGAAGCCGCCACCGTGAACGACAGAACGAACGATTGCAATTGACGGCCTTCGGCGGCGGCCGTGCGTGCAAGCGGTCGCACGTCTTTGTTCAGATCAGCGCCGAGTTCAAGCGCGCCCGCAGCCGACGTTTCGACTTGCAACGCAATCCGAATCCCCGAGCGATCCAGCGACGTTTTCACTTGTTCTTCGGTTGCACCCGAGCGGAATTGATTGGCAACCGCGGACAGCACTTGGTTCGATGAGAGCTTCTGACCGTCTTTGTTTACATACGATTGATAGATGACCGCGCGCTCGCCGCCTTTCGTGTCGGCGATGAGCCGGTATTGCGTGACACCGCCTTCGCGGAAAACGGCCATGCGCAGACTGTTCATATCGAGCGGCAACGCGCTGACGCCCGGGAAGAATCGTTCGGCGGTTTTTACGTCAACTTTCGTGGCCGCCGACAAATCACGCGCGAAGTTCGTCTGCCCGTTGTTCGCGTTGACGGCCACCGCTTCCGGATTGATGTGATCCTTATTGAAATCGACTTGAGCGGCCGCGATCCACGTTTCCGCGCCGCCCGCTTGCGCGCGTTCTTTCGCTACGAGGAAACTCGCCAACTGCTGATAGGTTTGAATCCGAGGGCCGCCCGGATTTTCGGCCGTCGCGCGATTCATCAAATAACCGAGCACCATGTTCGCGCCGTCTTTGTGCGCCGGCGATTCATCGACGTGCGTGGCCACTTGAACGATCGAGAACAAATTTGCGAGCAACGCGGTCGGGTTGCGCGCTCCTTTTAATTCAAGGAACATACTGTTCGCTTCGTGCAGCATTTCGAACTTGGTGCGGTCCGTGCGGCTTAAGGCTTCCATGCGGCGTGGACTGTCCACGTGCAACGCCGCGTGCGCGACTTCGTGACGGACCGTGGTTTGGATCATGTCCTTCAACGACAAATTCGCCGGGTTGAAATTCTCTCCGGTCACCGCTTTAAAGAATTCAGCGAAGTTGCCGTCGGCCTTCTTCAAATTCTCGTATTGCTTTTTGATCGCCGTGATGTCGATGTAGATATCGAGCCGCGTGAGGATTTGGCGGCCGCCGGCATTTTGGAA
>CAYXDS010000204.1:0-4836 GCA_964463805.1 uncultured Elusimicrobia bacterium
GCTGCATGTGGATGGCTTTCATTTCTTCCCAGGTGGATTGGATGGTGGGCAACTTTAAATGAGCATCAACTTGTGCATGTCCTTTGCCCGGAAAGTGTTTGGCCGTCGCAGACACGCCACCCGACTGAAGGCCTTTGATGTAAGCGGCGCCCATCTCACAAACCATTTTCCAATCTTCACCGAACGATCGGATTCCGATATTGGGCGAATAAGCCGGTGTCAAAATATCGACTACGGGCGCGAAATTCACGTCGGTACCGAGTGCGCGTAGCTCTTTGGCTGCGATCTCAGCCATTTGCTTCACATATTCGACATTGCCGGTATGTCCGAATGCCAAATTATCCGGAAAAATCGTGACGCCGTCGCGATACATGATCACGCGGCCGCCTTCATGGTCCACGCAGACGAGCAGCTTTTTGTTTAGCGACGCTTCAAGGTCGGCGATGACTTTGCGGATTTGTTGCGGCGATTCGAAATTGATGCGGTAGAAAATGACGCCGCCCGCATGCGTCATCCTGAAATGTTGAACGACTTCCGGTGTGACTTTCGTGCCCGGGAAACCGATAACGAGTTTAGAGCCAACCAATTCTTCGAGCGTTTGTGCCATGGGCCTAATCTACAAAAGTCATTGTTTCGTTTCGAGAGAAATCAACCGCTTGTCATGACCTTCGACTTTCGTTTCTAATTCATTCAAGCGATGATCGTGAACCAACTCTTTTTTCCAATAAACATCCACTTTATGTGAAAAACTATCACTCCATGAAACAAGCAGATTCATGTTTTCACTTAGTGATTTTACGGCAGGTACCAATTCCGCGATATCCGAGGTGTTTTTCACAACAGCAAAGGCAAGCCGATTAAACCTAGTATCCATTTCTTTGCGGAATTCTTTGAGATCTTTGTCGAGGGTGGCGACGGAGGGTTCATTTTGATTCTTCATGGCAATTTCTCCTTTTATGGAGAGGCTACCATCGTCACAAATTTCGAGTGAACCTGTCAAATTATGCGGCGCTCCATGCGGAGAGCAAAGCGCGTATGGCCTCACGCCATGGCATGGCTCCGATGCGAACCAGCGAAGTTAGTAATTGAACTTCGACGGTTAAGTCGCTCAATCGTTCTCGGATCTCGTCGGCATTCGGAATATCGGGAGACAGTACGAGCAGAGAGTTTTGAATTCGATGTTTGATGACCACTTCTCGCATCACGGAAGCATTTATCTCCGTTTCTACAACGACCACGTTGGCAAGATGGAGTTTTTCGATTGAATTGCGAACATTCCTATCGCCCAGAACAAACATCGTTCTTTGTGTATTTATTTCAGACACGTCCATATATGCGCGCATGAATTTAACATAAGCAATCGATTCTTCTTTCGCGTTCATCACAGGAATGATCACCGGTTTGTCCGGTAACGGAGCTTCCGCTAAAACGCCATCGGCGCTGATTTGGGAAACGCGTAACCAGCGGTTTGAAATGGGTTTGCGAACGTTTCCGAGCGTAAGAGGTTTCCCCCCGAGCCACCGCATCGCTTGATTGAAAATCGCGTGCGCGAAAAGACCGGTGTTGTACCAATCGAAATAGAACGGCATCAGGTACGGAAGCAAAAATCCGAACGACCAAATCATCAAGATGCCAATCCATTGATGGTGTGAATAATTTTTTCCATGCAACAGAGGAAAGATCGGAATCCAATGCACGATCGATTCAACGAGCGGCGCGAACACGACTTCGGTGAACCAACTCTCGCGGCCGAGCCCGAAGCACGCGGCAAGATCGCGCGTGGAAAATAAAGTTAGCATTCCTTTCGGGCGGAACGGTTCAAAGTAGTTGCGCATAAATTTACGCGCAGCGTACAGCCACGACATCGACCATTTTTGGTGCAAATATTCAGTCGAGTCCGCCGTGTTGACGCTGCGGATATCAGCACCGTCGATGAGTTCGTGCAAAGGTTGGAGTCGATCGGCGAATTGGCTCGCTGTTAAATGATAACCGTCGTCCAGGGAAGAAAAATGATCGAGATCAAGCGTAAGGTGTACGCGCGCATTTCGCAGAAGCGAGTTCGCATAACGGGTGCGCACTTCTCTTAAATAAAGAGCGACCGGCTCGGCGATCTCGACATAGTTAAACGAAGCGCCGGGTTTTCCGAGATAGGCCGAAATGAAGAAGTCGGCGAGATTGTGTCGAAGCAACCACCAACCCCAACTGGCGAGATTGATCGTGGGACGGTCTTCGAAGTCCGTATGTGTGTCCACATTGATGACCACGTTCGGTCGCTGCCCTATCAGATTCAACATGCGCATAAGGTAGTACTCGAAATCGTGATCTTCCGAATGCGTGAAGAAATGATTCCATTCTTTTTGTGCTTTTGTCCAATACGGATGAAGGTCCAACATGAACTTGTTGTATTCGGACGCGTTGCTGAAGATTTCACGGGCCGTTCGTTGAGAAACTTTTTTCTGATGGAAAATTCCCTTTAACGCCGATAGGAACTCACGTTTATTTTCGAGCACATCCAAACGATTCATATTCGAAATCGCGCGGCCGATATCTGCGGAAGTCCAACTGCGGATGTCTTTCGGTGGCACCGAGTTGTATGCATCGAGAATTGGTTTATTTTGACCAAGTGTCAGCGTTCTCTCCCCATTCTTGCGCGCCCACCGGTTGTATTTGAAGTGCGCCATCATGCCGCGCCACCAACTTTTCTTTCGCGCGTCGCGGATGATCGCCGCGCCCCACTGCATCATGTGGGACGGATTCTTATGCAACCGCGCGAATCCTTTGCGATGGTGAATCGTTGATTCCCACACGGCCGCAAAAAAGTCGACGAACATATTTTCGTTGCGCCAGAAAACCCACGAGAGTCCGAGCGAGAAAACGGTGGCCCAGAAACGCGTGCGGGCGAGTGTGAGCGTGCTCTTCGATTCGCTTAGGAACTGGTCCAGACGAACATCTTGAAAACGTTGTTGCGGGTAGACGGCGGTCGGAAAGATTTTTTCGAGCGTGCCTGCGTCAACGTTCCAAATGCGTCCGAATCCGTTATTCGAGGCGGTCACCACATGTTTACCATCCGCCGTGAACGAGGCCCATGTGACCGAATGAGGCGCAGGATCATTGGATGATCCTGACAAAAGAAACATGTCGTGCGTCGCCAACTCGGTAACTTGAATGGTTCCGTTGTCGAGGCCGGTGACGACGTTTTTCCCATCGGGACTAAACCCAATGGCCGTTACAAGGGATTGGCCGCGCAGACTGTAATCTGTACCTTTGCCGTTTGAAACGTTCGCCACGATCAAGCGTGAATCAAACCCTAACGCAACCTGCGATCCATCGCGATTAAGCGCGATGACGTTCGGCCGAACGTTGCGCCAGATCTGAACGGTTTGGCCGGTTGCGATTTCAATCAGTCGAAGCTCGCCCGTCCCTATAGCGACGAGCAGTCTTTTGCCGTCGTCGCTAAAAATCAGGTTGTCAGGCAATCCGGAAAAGTTTCGCGGGAATTTCGATCTCTCACCAGTTTTTGTGTTCCAGATTTCTTCTTTGAAAATGCGCGAAACGGCATTGTAGGAAAAGGTAAATGCAGCGGTTCCGTCGTTGTTAAAGCTCGCTTGCGTTAATATGCCGGGGATGTTGAATTTTGGTCGCCCGCGTTCATCCCAAATCCAATTGTTGTTTTCGCTACGCGTTATGACGCGTGATCCCTTGGAATCTATTAAGGGAATAGAGTTCGCTTGGGGCGATAGGCGTAAAAGATCTTGTCGTTTGTCCGTGTCCGGATCCCATATCTGAGGATGCACGAGTTCATCATGGTCAATGATGACTTTGCCGTTGCCGGTAAAGTAAACGCACAAAGATTCCATATCCTTAAAATTGACGGTAGTCGATTTTTCTTTTCTTTTTTTATCTACATCCCAGATTTCAATGTTCCCTTTTTTACTCGCCGCGACAAGCATCGTGTCGTCCTGACTAAAGTCCATTGATAAAAAAGTGTAGTGTCTGCAAAGAAAAGGTCGTTGCTCTTCTTTGGTAATTTTCCATATATGAGTCTCGCCTTGAGTATCGCTAATGGCGAGTTTCTGACCATCGTGGCTGAATGCCATCGTTTGAATGGCCCATGAAGTGGCTCTCCACTTAAGAATTGTTTCTCCGGTCTGCAGATCCTCTATGGCGATTATCCCGGACCCAGTTTGAAGTGCAATTAATGTTCCATCTGCGCTTAACGCAAATACAGGGCACCAATCAGCGGAATTGTTTAATTGAATGGGTTCCCAGGTGTTCGTGTCCCATATGTCCAGCATTAGGTATGTCTTTACGGCAAGCTTCGATCCGTCCGCATTAAAAACGATGTCTGATATTTTGAATCCTTGATTTGGGATGACCAATCTTTTCAAAAGTCGCGCCGTTTTTGTTTCGAAAATGTACAGGAAAAAATCTTGTTGCAAGACATACAGCCGGCCGTCTGGACTGTAGCGGCGATCGATAATTGGCGTATAGTCGTAACGCAATTGGAGTGATGCGGCCGAAGGTGATAGCTTTTCAAGCAGCGATCCCCATTCACTGCCCAGAGTTTTTCCCCTCGCGCCTCCTATCAGCGACGTTAAATCTTCGCTCGAAAGCCGTCGTTTGAGTTGGTCGATCATCGGCGATGATTCCAGCGTTTTCAAATAGGCACGGAACGCTTCGCTTATTTCGGCCACAGAAAAACGTGTGCGCAACAGTTGCATCACCAGTAGCAAGAACGCCAAATTCGATTGTTCGATCAAATCTCCCGGCACTTCCAGTCCTAATTGCGCGAGCGCTTCTTTTTGGTCTCCAATGGTGATTGATTTGAGCGGGTCG
>CAYXDS010000205.1:0-4811 GCA_964463805.1 uncultured Elusimicrobia bacterium
TCCAAATATGGCGCCGGTTTTTTTCTACCTCGCGTAGAAATTTCATCGGTTTTTTTTCCCTCCGTCATTTTGACGATGCGCGCCCGCATTTCCGGAGTGTCCTCCGCCATGATTTGCCGCACGCGTTCGGCGGAGGTGCCGATCAGTTCCCCAATTTCCTTCAACGTATATTGTTTTTCCGACGGCGTGAGTCCGTAATACAATTTCCAAATAACTTGGTTGCGGCGCGTCAAATGGCGAAGCAATTCTTTCACTTCGCGTGTGTGCGCTTCCGCTTGTTCACGACGGGAGGCCGTGCTGTCAATGTCGGGCGCGACGATATCAAGGATGCTGGAGTGGTCACCCTCGCTCGCGCGGCCTTCCAACGGCCATTCTCTCCTTGGACTAAGCATAGCCCTGATTTGAAATTCGCTCAGGCCGGTTATTTGGGCGAGTTCCTCGATTTTCGCTTTACGGCCGAGACTGTGCATCGTTCGAAGCAACAAGCGCAAGCGGTTTTCATAATCTTCAACGAATGTTTTCGGACCGGATTTCATCATCACGGAACGTCGCGCATTTTTGACAAAAAACTTTATGTATTTGGCGAAAGGTCGCTCACGCCAATATTCGAATTTCAGGATGCCGTTTTCGACCGCCTCCTTCCACGCCTCAGGAACGACATCCTCTCGAATCTTTTTAGGAAGATTTTTAGCGGCCTGCTGAGCGTACTTCGTGATCAATTTCATGAATCTTTGAAATAGAAAGTCTCTGATTGACCGGCGCTCGTCGGCCTCCATGTTTCGTGCATGCAACGCTTTGAAGAGAAAAGCGGTTTCCGGCTTACTTATGGCGCGCGGTTTTTGTCGCAACAGGTCCCATACCGTTTTTCCATCGACTGTATAAACGGCGTTTCGTTGCAACACGAGCAGTCTCAGCAACGCTCTCCGCAACTTGGGAGCAGTGTCCTTTGTGCGCACGGCGATGATGAAGTCAGTGAAATCTTTAGGATCCAATTCTTTCGTTGGATCCTCATAGGCTTTCAGTCGTGCGGGTATTGTGGGATCCGGTGCCGCATCCAAGTCTGGTTCTGTCGCGGGGTCTAAATCCTGTGGTGAGGATGTTTCATCGGACGGCGCGATGGGCCGCATAACAATAAAGATGAACAACGCCGTTGTAATCGCCAAAAGCAATCCTTGCGGCGTCGTGAGGTCGAAAAGTGCGATCACAGCGAAACACAACAGCTTATGTTTACCGGATTCAGACTTCGGCGCCGTCTCAACGGTAAATTCGGTTTCATCCTTATCATTAGAGAATAGGTTTTGATGCGCCCATTCGATCCGTTGGAAGGTTGAAGTTCGTGCGATATCCAGCTGCCAAACAGTTGAAAGCGCATCGGCCGCAGAATTGAGAACCGATGAACTCGTACGGATTTGAACGAACAGCGATCGAATTAAATCGGACGCTCGTATTCCCGCGTATTTCTTCGTGATCGCTTTTGTGATCTCATTAATTTGAATTGTTTTGACTTCCCAATCCGACGGACTCACACGCACTTGCAAATGACGAAATCCGTTTTCCAACAAGAACTCGAGTAAATATTGATAATCGAACAATGCTGAGGAAGGCCCAAAATGTCCATGGACCAAGAATTTTTTTCCGTTTTTATGCGCGAGAATATCGACGCCGAGACAGCAGGCATGTCCGAGCGAGTAGTTTGAAAAAAATGGAAAAAGCGACAGGTCTATAATGGAAAACGCAAACCATGGAGATTCAACCGATAAACGTCTGGAAGATTTGTAGAACCTAACCGACCCATTGATCATTTCCGGAAAACTCACGCCGCCATGCACTTGTTTAAATATTCGAATTCCATCAATGGGCAACTGCCAATCCAACACTGATTTTCCTGTGTCCGCGTCGGCAAATAACTTTCGCCAATATGTGCCGTCCATTTGGAGAACGCCGATCAGAATGACAATGGTGAACAGTGTTGCCCAAAGGAAAAGAGATCGCTGTCCGAAGACTCCCATCAGCGTCGCAGGGATCAACAATAAAGAAATTGAAAAATAAGCATCGGTTCCCCCATCCGTATTTTTATTGTCGATCGCCTGTTTGACACGCGGCATTATTTCTTGCACGGTCGCTTTCAACCCGTTTACAAGCGCTTGGATCGTCGTTTTTTTCGTTTGCGGGTCCGGGATGATTTGGTTTGGATAGCGTTCCGGCGCCAAGTCGGCCATCGGAATGACTTTGGCGGACGCGGCTCGTAACTTTTTAAGGTATTCGGAAAAATTTCCCGTATTATCCAGTCCCACCAATTTCATCTTCACTTCATCGGCGGTTTGCGGATCCGACACAAGAATCACGGTGGCCGCTTGCACTTCTTCCGGCACAAGCGGTCGAGGGGTGTCGTTCGTCTCGATATCGGTGGTGATTCCGGCGTCGCTGAATGTTTGAAGTTGCAGCGGATCGCTTTTCTTCAAGAGGGCGCGAAGCGCTTCCCATTCTTCATCCTCGTTTTCCGGAACGCCGGCGCCGGCGGATGTAACAAAGATTTTTCCCTGCAGTCGGTTTTCAGTGATGAAGTGCCGTAAAATCCTTTCGAACGCGCGGCTGCGGTGGATGTTGCCGCGGCAAACGCACAGCACGCGAATCGGACCGTTGGGCGCTTGCTCGATGAGTTCGATAAGTTTTTTTACGGCCGGCCGTTGCGCCACTTTCTCCGGCGGTTCAGTGGCAAATTCCGGCAGATCGGCGCGTGAATAAATTTCGGCGGCGTGCAGCAACATATAAGCGACTCTAACGCGGAGTCTGTAAATATGTTGGGTGCCCTCTTTTAATTTACCCAGAGCCGTCTCAATACCTTCGAATGTAAGATTTCTATCGAAAAGAGGAGCTCCGCTCATGAAACCGTCAAGAAATTCCACCGGCGTGTTGACGACAGAGCGAGCAGGTGCTTGCGCGGTTTCGAAATTTCCGATTCCTTGAACCAACAGCCCGTTGAGATGAGAAATTCTTTGCAGGTCGTCCATTTCGTCGATTTCCTGCAGCGAAAACTTTTCCCTGAATTGCGGTTGGCGGCTCCAATGGCGGAGACCGGCGATGGCTTCCCACAAGCCTTCTCGTGATCCTTTCGGAAGACCTGTAAGCACGTTTCTCAATTTAGAATTGTCGTAGAGATCGCGGCGGGGCGTGGATTGAAGAATATCGATGAAGATGAGAGCCACGTCAAAGAGAAGATGAATGAAGAACGCAGGTTCGGGAATCAGTCGATACGCAGAAAGAATGCCGACATAGAACAACATCGATGCCGTAAGCGCGGTGGGCGGTCCGCGCGTGTTTTTGTCTTCTCGAAGTCTCCGCGCGGAGATAAGCCCGATGTGAAAACCGATAAACGTCGCCGAAAACAAAACAAAGCCGAGCAACGGCCCCGACGCGAAATAAGAAATCAGAAATTTCTCGCCGATGATTAAAGGCAAGCCTATAAACGCACCGATGATTTTTCCTCGACGATCATTTCGGATCGCGGTGACGCCGAGATAACCGAGCCCGGCCGGGAAGAGTTCAATGAGTGCGGAGTAGGCCTCCCTTTCTTCAGCACTCAGTGCGTCTCCCTGCTTCGCTTCGGAATCGGAGGCGCGTCCGACTCTTGTCGTCCGCAACACCCAGTGATCCCGCACTGAATGTCTCGCCAGTTCGAGTATGCCGAACGGAGACAATGCTTCCCTCCCTGTAGAGAGCAACTTGTTGATTTCCTGGACGAGGATTAACAACGGAGCATCATCCCAATGAGTGAACAATCGTCCCTCGTGCTCTGACAGAAGGAGCCCGGTCATCGCCTTTTGTTGTTCGATTTGAAGCAAAAACGCCTCAAGTTTTTCGGAGAATTCGGGGTATTTCAGATGCTCAGCCAAATAACCAACGGCGCGGCGTAAACCACGCAAAGCCAAGAGTCGCATCGTCACTTCTTCCGGAATATTTTGCCGTTTTGCTTGGTTTAAGAGGATCCACTGGTCGTGAGTGCGCGCAAGCAGACCGTTCATTGCGTTGATCCACATTGACGGTGATTGAATTTGCTTCGAGAGCTCATGGCGAACTTTGCGAGCAATTATTTTTAAGTCTTCAGGTGTTCGTTCGTCGTTGCTTAAGTCAATCGAATCAAGGAACACGCGAATGAGGTCTCCTTGAAGCGTCATTTTCTCGCGGGCAAAGCGTCCAATCAACGCGACTGCGTACGGTAAAACGGATTGCTCATGATGCGCGTATTGGAGCAACGTCCGCACCTCATCGTTGTCCACCAACAATGTGCCTTCTGGTCGTACGACCGCGGGTGGCAACTGCTTGAGTCTCGATTCTTGGAAGACGGACGGATCGGTCAAAGACGACTGCCCGTTGTTGGTCTCGAAGTTCAATTTGTGTTCTTCCGTCCAGGCCAGGAAGTCCTCAGCGAATACGGTTCGCATCGGTCGTACCAACGCGGCGACAATTACACGATGCAACGCTTGCTGGTGAGCTTCGCGTGCCGGAGCAGCCACCCGTCGTTCGTTTGTCATCGAAAGCATTCGAAGGAGCCTTAAAAATTGATCGTGCGTGACCATCGAACGCGTTTGGACGTTTTGCAGGATTTCAATCAACGGATCGACCGTCGCGAAATTACGGCGACTCAACAACGTCAACAATCTATCTATCTGTGAGGCATTGACGAAATTCGGCGCGCGCCTCATCAGGGAAATGTAGACATGGGCGGCTCGGGGCGCGAGTAGGGCGTCACCGTATTCGATCATGTTCAGCAAACGATTGAGCATCGCTGGTGCGGTCATCACATTGTTGGC
>CAYXDS010000206.1:0-4792 GCA_964463805.1 uncultured Elusimicrobia bacterium
ATCCGACGACGATGAACGTCTGAAACAATATCTCGGACAAAACAAGTTGCGCGTGCAAAACCGTTGCCAAATCGAGCGTCAACGCACAGGTGCCGATGATCGCACCGGTTCGGCCGCACCATTGGAGCAGCGCCGACCACGTAAAAATCCCAAACAGCATCGCGAGCAGCGATTGAATGAGCATGACCCTGCGGAAATCCGATGGTGTCGTCGCATTTATCGCGCATAAGAAGGAGGGGTAGCCGGGCAGTCGAAATAACTGCGGTTTAAACGGCGGTATTTCACTGGTGGAGAATACCGCGTTGTTTTTTAGATTTTTCGAGAGCACCAGGTATTCTTTTGAGTCGGCGGCAACCGAAAAATTCGGATTGTTGAACGCCAATGCGAACGCAAAGCCGTAAAACGAAAACATCAGCGCGATTAACCAAAGCGGCGGAAGGTTTTTTTTTGATAAAAGAGAAAAAATGTTCGGCGCTCCTCAACCTCGTTTTCGAATTTATACAAAGGCACGCACGTATCTAATGCTCGCGGCCGATATTTTATCCGGCCGGTTTCATCGCGGCGACGACGCCGAGCGACTCGAAGCTGCGTTGGCGTCGTTGTTGGGCGTCAAACACGCGATTCTCACACCCACCGCGCGCCTCGGAATCTACCTTAGTATTTTAAACGTGATCAAGCCCGGACAAAAAGTAATCCTTTCTCCGATCACGATCGTCGACGTTATCAACATGGTCATTTGCGCGGGCGGCGTGCCGGTGTTCGCCGACGTCGAACCGAATACGTGCAACATCGCTGCGGCCGAGGTTGAACGGTTGATCGATAAAAACACAGGCGCCGTTTTCATTACGCACTTGCACGGACTCGCTTGCGACGTCAGAAAAATCAAGGCGATTTGTGAAACTCACGGCGTTCCGCTGATCGAGGACGCGGCTCAAGCCTTTTCCACGAAAGTCGACCGCAAATGGGTGGGCACCTTCGGAAAAGCGGGTGTGTTCAGTTTCGGCATGTACAAACTCGTGAACGCGTTTTTCGGCGGCATGATCGTCACCGATGACGACGAGCTCAACGCGCGCGTGCGAACGCAAATGAAAGACTATCCTATGATGACGCTGAACCAATACGGCGCGAAAGTGATGCACGCATTGACCACGGATATTTCCACTTCGCCTCTGTTGTTTTCGACGTTCACGTTTTGGGTGTTTCGATACGGTTATTTGAACGACATGGCCGCAGTGAATGGCATGGTGACCGTCGATCGCGTGCCGGTGAGAAAGGATTCGATTCCGCAAAGTTATTTGGTTCGTATGACGCCGTCGCAGGCGCGCTTGATTTATCCTCAGTTGGACGGCGTCGAAGCGAACAATCGTGCGCGGATAAAGCGCGCGAAAATCTACGACGAGCGGTTGCGGGACGTCAAAGAGCTTGTGTTGCCGCCGTTCCGAGAAGATGGAACGCACATCTATACGTATTACCCTTTCCGTTGCCCGGACCGGCACGCGGTCGTTCGGCACGCGATGAAAAAAAATCGCGATCTCGTGATCAGCCACTATCACAATTGTGCGTCACTCGACATCTTTAAACAATTTTATCGCGCTTGCCCGAACGCACAAGCGACCGCCGACCAATTGCTTTATCTGCCAACGTATCCCCGATACACCGAACTTGAAGCGGGCCGCACCGCCGATGTGATTCGGTCCTTTTTCGTCCGTTGAATTTCGTTATCGGCTCCGGTCCTTCCGGCGTCGGCGCGGCGTTGGGATTGTTGGAACGGGGGGAACCCGTTACCGTTCTCGATGTGGGACTTGGCCTCGAAGCTGAAATTCGACAGCAATTGCAGACGATGCGGTCGCAACCGAAAAAATCTTGGGACGTGGCGTTTCTTGAGAAGGTGAGACGCCAATCACACCCGACAATGGGTGGACTTCCGCTCAAGCACGTGTTCGGTTCGGACTTTCACGTACGTGCGCTTGAAGACGACCTCACTGTTCCGGCCGGTAAGCCGCGCTATTCTCGTTCGATGGCGAAAGGGGGGCTTAGTAACGTTTGGGGCGCCGCCGTGCTTCCTTATTCCGTCGATGATTTAAAAGATTGGCCCATTTCGCCGAGCGACTTATCCGCGTCGTATCAATCGGTGATTAAAGCGATGACCGTTTACGGCGGCAGAGACGATCTCGAGCGGTTTTTTCCTTTGTACGGAGACGTGAAGGATCTGAAACAAAGCCGCCAGGCGGCCGCGCTGTTGGCCGATCTTACGCGCGAGCGAGCGCGTCTCGAAGGCGAGCAGATCTATTTCGGTAAAGCGCGGCTCGCGTTGCGCGACGGCTGCGTGGAATGCGGACTTTGCATGCATGGGTGCCCGCACGATTTGATTTACAGCACGCGCCACACGCTGCGCGAGATCGAGAGCCATCCGAAGTTTAAGTACGAATCCGGCGTGATCGTCGATCGGGTCCATGAATCGTCAGACGGCGTGGTCATTCTCGGTCGGCGCGTGTCCGACCGCTCGGCCGTCAGCTTTAAGGGGAAAAAGGCGTTTGTCGCGTGCGGCGTCATCAATACGTTGAAGATCGTTTTGAATTCCATCGAGGCCGGCGATCGGCGCGTGTCGATCAAGACCAGCCAGCATTTCATTCTGCCGATGCTTCGTTCGGTGCCGGCGCCCGACGTCGTCAACGAACCGTTGCATACGCTTTCACAAGTCTTTCTCGAGTTGTTTGAACAGGATTCCCAATCGAATTGCCACCTGCAAATTTATTCGTACAACGATTTGTATCGAACCTTGTTCGTCGAAACGGCCGGAGCATTTTATCCGCTGATCCGCGGCGCCGTCGAACGATGGTTTTTGCCGCGGTTCTTGATCGCGCAAGGCTATTTGAATTCGGCTTTCTCGCCGACGCTCGAGGCGTGGTTGAACCCGCGGTCGGGGAAACTTCACATCGATGCGCACGCAAATCCGCGGACGCGTCCGTTGATTCGACGCCTTATGAAACGCTTGGCGAGCGTCGCGCCCGCGATTCAAACGCGCCCGTTGCCGATGTTTATGAAATTGTCTGAGGCGGGCGTCGGCGCGCATATCGGCGCGAATTTCCCGATGAAGCGCGAACCCGGGCCGATGGAAACCGATATCTTGGGAAGGCTTCCGCAGTGGAAGAACATTCACATTGTGGATTCGAGCGTGTTCACCGATATTCCGCCTTCGACCGTGACGTTGACCGCGATGGCCAACGCGCACCGAATCGCGTCGAACGCTTAGCGCCGCTTAATAACGGTGGTCGTTGTCGATCGGTATCAGGCGGCGGCCGTTGACGACGATCGAATCGGCCAACAGTCCCACCAAGATGATGATGATGCCGCCCAGCATGATCACAACGTCGAGACTTCCGATGTTCCGGTACGTGTTCCAGTCGTGAATCGTTTTGATCATCCCGCCGACCAGCACGAGAAAACTCAACGGAATGAACACGCGCAGCGGCGCGAAATACATGATGGTTCGAATGACCAGCGAAATGTAATTGTACGTGTCTTTAATCGGCGCGAACGTCGATTTGCCGCCTTTGCGCGCGAAGTAATCGATCGGCACGTAGTTGACCGCGCGATTGTTGCAGAGAAACGCCAGCGTGATCGTGCTTTCCCATGAATGGCTGTTCGGCAACAAATAAAAATACTTCAAAGCGATTTCCTTGCGGATCACGCGCAAGCCCGAATTTAAATCGGGAATTTTGTACTCGCAAAGATACGACGCGAGTTTGCGGATCAACAATTTCGGAATGTAGCGGTGCGGCCACTCGAACACCACGTTCTTGCCGATGCGTGCGCCGACCACCATGTCGCAATCATGTTCGTGAAGATAGCGCACGAGATCGGGAATGCGGTCGTTCGGATAGGTTCCGTCGACGTCGGTGGTGACGACAATTTCATTTTTCGCTTCGAGGATGCCGGTTTTTCTCGCCGCGCCAACGCCCATGTTCCGCCGATGGCGAATCAGTCTTACGTTTCGTTGGCGCGCGAGCTCGCCGGTTCGGTCCGTGGATCCATCGTCAATCACGAGGATTTCATACGCGATGTTCGCTTTTTTTAAATGGGTTTCGACTTCATCAATCGTGGCGAGGATGCAATCCTCTTCATTGTAGGCCGGCAAGATAACCGATATCGCTGATGGGTTCATGGGGCTGGGAATTTACACTATTTTAAATCACGTCGTTAGCTTTCGATTGTTTTGAGGCACCGAAACTGCGTACTGTTCATACGTGCGGTCGGTCCATTTTTGGAATACATAGGCGATCTTCAATATCAATTGCACAAGTTTTGACGTGGACGCGCGTTCGGCCGGAAATTCTCCAGACCATCGCTCTTTCGGTTCGTATCCGGCCGCTCGTAAGCATTTGTCCAACGTCGGTTTCGTGAAATAGACCACGTGGTACTCTTCGTGCATGCGTTGCGCGGGCGCTTTGAGCCGGCCGAACGTGCAGCGATAGGCGAGCAGCGATAGGGTGGAGAGCAGACAATCTTCGTTGACCGTTCGCACAACCAATTGGCCGTTATCGGCGAGCAACGGCCGCAGCGCTTTTAGAAATTCGACCGGTTGGGGCAGATGTTCGAGCACGTCCCATAGCGTGATGCAATCGTAGGGACCGATGCGCGGAAAATTTTTATGGCTGCCGTCGTACGTGTGGATTTTGAATCGTGCGGCCGCGCTGCCGTTCGGCGCCGCCGTGATCTCGAGACCTTCCGCGCGAAACCCAAGTTCGTCGGCGACGCGGCCATTCGCGTATGCGAGAGCGTTGAAGCCGCG
>CAYXDS010000207.1:0-4733 GCA_964463805.1 uncultured Elusimicrobia bacterium
GCCGGAGAGTCGAATGCCTTTTTCTTTGGCGATCGCCGCCAGCAAACGCTGTTCGCACGCGGCGGTCGTGCGTTCGTCGATCGAACCGTCTTTCAACCGCACGTTCGGTAATTGCTTCGGATGGTCGGGCAATTCAAAAAACTGATTGTTCACGAGTTCGGCCGCAAACAACGCGCGCTCCAGCTCCGCGTCGAAGTTCGCGAGATTGGCCGGCGTGATCTTAAAACTCGACATGCCGAGCGTTCCCGACGGTTTTTTCTTGAACACGGAGATAACGGCCGCTTCGGTTTCGGTCAGTCGTCGGCATTCGGTGTGCAGTTGAGCCAGAAAAGATTGATGGGATTTCTTGCGCGCCCAACGAATTTGCCAACCCAAGCCGTCATTCCCGCGAAGGCGGCTCGCCTTGGCGAGCAGTTTTTCAACAATTTTCTTAAGAGTATCGTTCATAAATTGGATCCCGGCTAAAGACATGCCGGGATGACGGCTTAGGCCAACCGCGCTTTCATTTTTAAATGCGGACCGCCCGTCGTGTTTTTGACCCATTCCTTGTGACCTTTGCCGCACATGCCGAGGCCCGATATCCATCGATCGTTGCCGACCATCGAAATCGATTTCAAAAGATCGGGCACGAATCCGGTCATGATCACCGGTGAGTAAACTTTTCCGGTCAATTTCCCTTTTTTGATTTCTTCGGCCCATAACCCTTCGACTTGAATGCCCCACGCCTGTGGATCTTCCATGCCGTTCGTCGCATGTCTCAAATACAATCCGTTGTCCACCGACGCGATCAATTCGGCCGGAGAATGACGACCGTTGTCAAAAAAAGTGTTGGTCATGCGCGCGTACGCCTTGCGCGAGAAACTTTCGCGGCGACCGTTGGCGGACCGGACCAATTTCAGCGTGTGCGCGGACGCGAGATCGGTCAGCCCCCGCTGCAGAATTCCATTTTTAATGATGTGCGTGCTCACGCTCGGCTGTCCTTCATCGTCGAAAAAGAAGCCGCCCGCTTCTTCAATGAGGGACGGATCGTCGAACATGTTCACGATGTCGGACGCGACTTGTTTGCCGATGTAATGCTGGCTCAAAGCGCGCTCGCGCACGTACAAATCCGTTTCCATTCCATGGCCGAAGCACTCGTGCGCGATGATTCCGGACCATTCTGGATCCGTTACCACGTCGTAAAGTCCGGGCTCGAGCCGGTCCGCCTTCGCGAGAACGGCCGCGTCGGCCACCATCTTTTTTATTTCTTCGTCGGAAATCGTCGCTTTTTCGAGGCCCGCGTTTTTCGACACGCCGCTGTGCACGTCGGCCATCTTGTTCCCTTCCGCCACAAACACGACGAGGATCGCGTCGACGCGCGTAATTCGCTGCGACATCCGCTTCGATCGGTTCACAAAAATATCTTCGCCGGTCGTGTCGCCCAGAATGGAAACCGCGTTGGCCACACGCGGATCGACGCCGAGCGCTTTTTTCATTCGTTCACGGGCGATATCGAGTTTTTTTGCGGCCGGAACAGTGGAAGGATCTTCTTTGACGGTTGAATGGAAATCTTTGTCGATGGCGGGGCCGGGATCGATCATGGTGACGTCTCGCTTCTTATCGAGTTGTTTCATGCTGTCGGCGGCGAGGCCCGACAGCGTGCCGCGAAGTTCTTTCCACTCCCAGCGATTCGTCGAATATTCAAAAAAGTTTTGGCCGTTCCACAACGTAACGACGAGTCCTTCCGCCGGATCTTCGGGCTCCACGCTCTCCTGCACGCGATTCGCGGTCACGCGCACGCCGGACTTCTTTTTATAAAGCGCCGCCGCATACGGAACGGTCTTCTCGAGATGTGCGATGAGGTCGGAGAGTTGATCTTTCATCGACCCAAGCCGAGTAATTTCTTGATTTCGGCCATGCGCGGACGCGCAATGTCGCTTGCCTTTTCGGCTCCAATGGTCAATATTTTCTGGAGATGGGCGGGGTCGGACGTAAATTGTTCGATTCTTTTTTGCATGGGCGCGATTCCTTCAACCACGACTTCGGCCAAATCCTTTTTGAAGTCGCCAAAGCCTTTCCCTTCATACGATTTCACGATGTCTTCGATGGGTCGGTCACTCAACGCGCTGTAAATCGTCAGCAAATTCGCGACGGCAGGACGTTTCTGTTCGTCATATTCGATGGTCGAGCCGGAGTCCGTGACCGCTTTCTTTATTTTTTTGCGGATCAGGTCGGGCGTATCGGCCAACGAGATGTAATTGTATTCGCTGGAAGCGGATTTGCTCATTTTCGTGTTTGGATCGTCGAGTCCCATCACGCGCGCGCCTTTCTTGCCGATAAACGCTTCGGGCATCACCACCCAATCCGGCATATCTTTCTGCAGGCGGCGGGCGATGAGCCGCGTCAATTCCAAATGTTGGCGTTGATCGTCACCCACCGGAACCGCGTGTGTTCCGTAAAGCAAAATGTCGGCGGCCATGAGAACCGGATACGTGAACAAACCGGCCGACGTTCCTTCTCCCCGCACGGTTGATTTATCTTTGAACTGGGTCATGCGCGTGAGTTCGCCGTAGTACACGACGCAGTTCAATAACCAGGCGAGTTCCGCGTGTTCGGGAACATCCGATTGCACGAACAAAACCGATTGTGAGGCGTCGACGCCGGCAGCGAGCGCGGTGGCGGTCGTGAAAAGAATGCGTTCACGCAAATCTTTTGGATCTTGCGGCACAGTGATCGCATGCAGGTCGACAATGCAATAAATGCAGTCGTAATCTTTCTGCATAAGCGCCCAATTCTTTAGTGCGCCAATGTAATTGCCGATATGAACGACGCCCGAGGGTTGAATGCCTGAAAATACGCGTTTCTTGATCATAAGAAGGAGCAACTTAAGAAATTTGTATAAATAACGCTAATAGTGACGGCAAAAGAAGGAGGAGTTCATGCAAGTTTTTATCCGCGGACACGAGACGACTGTTCAAGGCCGGTGGCGCGACCATATTTACGATCGCCTATCGAAACTCGACCGATTTGAAGACAGAATCATTCGCATCGAATACTTTTTAACCACGAGCCATCATCACCAGAAAGGCTCGGAAACATGCCATATTATCGCGAAAGTGCCTCGCAAGCGCATCGACATCAAAAAGACCGCCGAAACGATGATGGGCGCGATCGATGCCGCGTCAAAAGTTTTGGAAGTGCAGATCCACAAGCTTTATAAGGATGTAAAGACGCGCCATCGCCGCAGCAGCGAGAAGCGTTTGCTTAGGAACGGGATAGAGACGTTTGCCACAGGCGTCTAAAGACGTCGCTTTCGAAAAGCCCGCCGGTCACATGAATCGGAGTGGAGGCGGGCAAATTAAGTTTGTTGCAGACTTCGTGGACAAGCTCGCGCAAATGAAAGGCCGCCTGATCGGCGATCCGCGCTTCGTACGAGTTGGGCTTTCTGCCCGCCGTTTTTAAAACATTCTTGGCGAGCGCCGCTATTTTGGCGACCGCATTCGGTCCCACCACATAAGATCTCACCTTTTCGACACGGGGATCCATTTGATACAGAAGCCGCAAATACTCGCGGCCAATCCAAAATGCGGACCCCTCATCTCCTATTAATGGCCCCAATCCTCCGGCGCGCGCTGTTTTTCCCCGTTTGTTCTTGCCGAAAGCAATTGAGCCGGTTCCTGCGTTCACAACAATACCGGGTTCCCGGCCAAACGCCAGCCGATGGGCCAATTCAATATCCGATAAAACGGTAATTTGGGGAGCAATGCCGCGGAATCGTTTGCGCCAAGCTTTCTTTTCGGCTGAAGTCCAAGCGCCGCGCAGGCCGACAACCAGCTGATCGACCTTTTTTCCTTCACCGGCCGCCCACATGCGGACGTTGGTGCCGCCCACATCGGCGTAAAGAATCATGCTTCGCCGTAAATTTTGTTGATGGCGGCCTCAATCTGACAGCGCCGCCAGCCAAATACGCTGACGCCGGCGTCTTTGGGTCGCAAGAATGTCTTGTCGTAGGGATCCCGCAACAACACCACCACGAGTTTCCGCGCGGTCCGCTGCAGCATGGCCAGCAGTTCTTGCTCTTTTGGATGCAGGTGGGCGTCGTAACAGAAGAACAAAGTCACGGTAGATTTGCGGGCCAAGTTAGCGCAGTTTTCGATATCTTCATCGCTGGGATCAATGCCATAAATCTCGGTGACATGCTTTTCCGGAAGGTGTCCCAAAATATCGTGAAAAAATCCAATTTCGTCTTCAAACGTCTTCTCTACCATTATCTTTGACACAAAACTTGAGAGCTGTGGAAACACGATTCCGACGTCCTGTCTGAGCGAATCCGACAGCGGCAAAATCTTGTCATTGTCCTGAACGATGGTGACCGCTTCGGACGCGACTTTCGCCGCCAATTTGGCGCCGGCAGGATCCGGACCGATCGTCCCTTCGAACCGTTGCTTGCGCTTTGCTTTGAGTTTTTCGATGCGATCCGCGCTCTCCTCAAGCTCATCCATTGGAAGAAGTTTGCCTTTGTAAGCATCCATCAAACCGCGGAAAACCTTCATTTGGCTGTCCCAGTCGTGACAACTTAGTACCAAATCATGGCCGGCAGCTACTGTTTTAACGGCCGCAGCATCGATGCCCCCCATTTCCTTTACAGCCCCCATTTCAAGGTCATCACTGGCAATGATCCCCTTAAACGCGAGTTCATCGCGCAAGCAATCGGTGATGATGCGGCGTGAAAAAGTGGCGATATTGGCCGGGTT
>CAYXDS010000208.1:0-4731 GCA_964463805.1 uncultured Elusimicrobia bacterium
GGTTTCGCGGTCGATCGGTTGGCCATACGTCGCGTTAGCTAAGAGATCAATTTCCGGTTCGTGTTCCGGTCGGTAAGGTTCGACGGTCCACGCATTTTGACGCGAAAGTCTTTTCTTTAATGGAAGTACGGTGCGGATCACCGCCGGCCCCTATGGATTTTCACGAAACCTTCTTGCGCGAGACGGTTCAGAAATTTTTCTTCGCTATCCACCGCGTGAAACCCGTTCGGATTCCACGTTTCGCCGGTGTAATAATGATCCCATTCGCCTTTGGAATCCTTTCCAAAACCGTACAAATCGACGGACTCGCAAAAATTCAAGCCGAGGAAAACGGCGGCCATGCCGGTGGATGGTTTCTTGCCCGTATATTTATACAGCGAAGAGAAAAAACGGTTGTCGAGAACGTTCAGCGATTTGAACTTTAGAGTAACG
Source organism: uncultured Elusimicrobia bacterium (assembly GCA_964463805.1). GTDB lineage: Bacteria > Elusimicrobiota > Elusimicrobia > F11 > F11 > JAJVIP01. Next base: position 433 of record CAYXDS010000208.1, read on the forward strand.
TCCGCTCGCGTGATCACCTTGTCGATCGTATTCAGCGTTTCGGGAATTTGATCGCAATAGATGACCAGATGAATTTTTTCACCGACGATCGCCGGCATTTTATGCGCGTTCGTCATAACGATCGTCGTTTTTGCGCCGACGTCGGCTTCGTAACCTTTCACGACCGCATCGTTCATGCGCAGAACGACATCATGTGCGTCGATGGCGGAACCATAACGGGATCCGCGTAAGTTGCCGGAGTTTCCGACGATTGCACAGGTGCGGCCGCTGAACGGTTCGCCGCGTTTCTTCCCATCGGGGATTTTACGTAAGAGAAAATCGAGCAATTCTTTGAGGTCGGGGTCGATATCGTTCATTTGCGAGAGGTTCTCGCGGGTCAAAAAAACAGGAGTTTCGTACGTGATGCCCGCTTTCAAGAGTTTGGATCGAAGCCCATGCGCGGGCGCGTCGGCGCTCAGATTCGGTGTCAATAAAAGGATCGAGAGAAACGCGAGTCGTTTCATCGTTTTCCTCTGTGAATGCGGACGAATCCTTCGCTTTCGAGCCGGTTGAGAAATTCCTCTTCACGCGAGATATCATGGAGATTGCCGGCGTCCCATAACTTTTCCGTGTAGTAGTGGTCCCATCGGCCGCTTGCGTCTTTTCCAAAGCCGTATAAATCGACGGTCTTGCAGTAATGCATGCATAAAAAAACGGCTGCCAAGCCCGTCGATGGTTTGCCGCCGGTGTACGCATAAAGCGACATGAAAAAACGATTATCGAGAATGCGCAACGACTTGAACCTGGAAATGATTTCGCGATTCGTGAGGACTTTGTTGATCGTGTAGAGCGTTTCCGAAATTTGATCGCAATAAGTGACCAAATGGATGGCGTCGCCCACGATCGCCGGCATTTTGGGCGCGTTTAACATGATGATGTTGGTTTTCTTCCCCACATCGGCCTCGTAGCCTTTGACCACCGCGTTGTTCATTCGCAAAACGATGTCATGGGAATCAATCTCGCGCCCGTAACCTGAGTGAAGCAGATTCCCCGAATTTCCAACGACCGCGCACGTGCCGCTTCTTTCAAACGGATGCGCGTCGCGCATCCGCTCCGGAATTTTTCTTAAAAGAAAACCCAGCATCTCCTTTAAATCCGGATTCATCTGTTTGTCGTCTTTCAGGCCTTGGCGGGTCAGAAAGATCGGCGTACGGTAGGTGATGCCGGCCGCCGCCAGTTTCGATTGGAGCCCTTTTTGGGGGGCGTTGCCGACATTCAATAAGATCGATCCGACCACGATACAAGCGCCATAAAAAAAGCGTTTCGATGCGTCTTTCCGTTCGCCGAGAAGAAAATAGGCGAGCGCTATTTGAAACACGATGCCCAGCGGTTGGAACGCAATCGTGTGCGACACGCGTTCCATCGTCATGAGCACCACATAACTTAATTGCGCGGCCGCAAAAACACCGCCAATCAAAGCCGTTTTTTTCCATTGCGCGGACCTTCCTAAAAACGCCGCTCCACCGCTCCGCGCGGATTCAATCACGGCGGCTCCGACGCCGATCAAAAGCGTCGAGTAGAAGCAAAACTGAAGATCGTTCATCAACAACGCGCCTTGTTTGATGAACGCCGAGGAGAGCACGATCGGAATCGTCGACATAAACGCCATCAGGATCGGCGGTGAGCGAAGTTCGGTAAACGGCGACCAAAACCAATGGCCGCCCGTCGCGCTCGAACGTTTCAAGTACATCAAATAGACGGACACGCATACGATCATTGTGCCGATGAATTCGAGCGGGCTGATTGGTTCTTTCAATACGCCAAGTCCGATCACCAGGCCGAAAATCGGAATGAAAGCAGAGAAAACCGTTACGTTCGCGACGTCGGTTTTCGCGTAAGCGAAGAACGCCATCTGTTTCGATAGTAATTTCAAAACGCTGGCTAGCAGGAGTCCGGCAAAAGCGGCAAGTCCCGCGACCGGCCATAGTCCACGGTTCACGATGACCATCGGAACGAAAAGAATTGCGGCCGCCGATAAATGCACGAGCGCGAGCGCGGCGCCCGACGATAAACCTTGCTTCATCACGCGCGACGACAACACGAGGTAAACGGCGGTGATGAACGCGTTAAAGATGACGAGGCTTGAGTAGACGCTCATCTAAGAAGAAATAAGCCCGTAATCGCGAAGACAATGCCCATCATTCGCTTTGCGGGACCGCCGAAAGCGGTTAGCCGCGCCAAGCGCGTATCCGAACCAATTCATTTAATCTCCATCATTGAGTGTGCATTCTAAGATAACGCCGTTACAATCAAAATGGCACGACGAGGGCGCGATCGATAGCCCGGTCAATAATGGCAAAAATCATTCTCGCCGTTATCTCATGGCCTTGCGGATTTAAATGATCACCATCTAAGAAGTATGTACGCCAGAAATCGACTCGTTCTTGCTGCGAGGCCTCCCACGGATTTTTACCGGTCTTTCGTTTAAACTCGATCTGGAGTTCCTTTAATAAGTCGATGAAAGGCAGTTTTTTTATCCGAGCGAAGTGCTTCAATTTTTCTTGAGGGATCGCCATTTTTTCTTCCAAGCCAAACTGGAACTCAAATGGAGTGGCCATTAGAACAAGCGGAATGTTTTTCTCCTTTGCGAGATCGGCTATTCTGTTTGCCCACACAAAGTATTCATTCCAGGCGGCTAATATCTCATGCGTCTGCGGTTTAAAAACCAAATTTTCGCAGGCATACGCCTCCTGTCGCTTGGCCCGTTCTTCAATATTTTTACCTTTGGGATCTTTAAATTTTAAACGGGCTGCCGCGTCCCTCAGAAGTAAATAAAGCGCGCTGTGTTGCCGCAAGAAATAATCATAGTAAGCGGTGTCTGGAATGTGATGATAGTCGATTCCCGATCCGCCAAATTTTCGATAAACCCAATAAGGCTCAACCACATCATTCATAACGAATTGATAGAAGATAATGTCGGGATTTAATCGGATCCCGCGTTCCAGGTCGAAATATTCTTGAAAGGCCGAATTTCCAGGAACGGCCGAGTTCATAACTTCAAATCGCAACTCGGGATGCTTTTGTTTTAATAATTGTTCTAACTTTTCCGCATATGTCGCTTCGTATGGAATTCCATGCCCGAAAGATATGGAGTCACCAATGATGAGAACCCGAATTGTATGGGAAGGTTTTTTAACTGAAATTTCTTTGCTGCGGTATCCAAAAGAGTTGGTTCGAACCGGTACTCCCGAAGTTGCTCCATTAAACGAAGGCTTTAGCCGATATACTTTTTGAGGGTCATATTCATATATGTTTTTTGACTCGGCTCGACCTGGTTTGTACCACACCCGACAAATTAGCTCGAGCGAAACAAAAAACAACAACGGGATAAAAATAAGACACAGAATTCTAAAAAAGAAACTTCTTTTAGAATTCATTCGGTTATCCCCATTAAGGTGAAATTTTCTTCGCGAAAGTTTGGCATCAGAATTTTCTGACTAACTCAATGTTAGCGCCGTTGGTCCGAAATTCCCATTTGGGATCTTTCCAATGTCGATGCCGAAGGCGCAACGTGTGCGATACGGCTGTTCCGATGATTGCGCCGGCAACGACGTCACTGGTCCAATGCTGGTTCGCGTATATTCGAGAAAAGCCGATCGCGGCGGCGGCGCCATAGGCGGGCACGACCACATACCATTTCGGATATTGCTCTGAAAAAACGGTTGCCGCCGCGAATGCCTCAGTCGTATGGCCCGATGGAAAAGACGAATCACTGCTCGCAAAATTAAAATCGAAAGGAGTATCCGTTTTAAACGGGCGCTCCCTTCCGAAAATAAATTTGAGCGTGCCCGTGATCGCTCCAGCCCAAACAAACGTTTCATAAGAAAGGTATGCGGTTTCTTTGGACGTATCGTCGTCGGATGTCCAGCCATGAACGGCGAATCCTGTCCCGATGATGGGTCCGGCAACTTGACCGAAATCGCCGAGTCGGCGTAGGTCTGCGGATGGGTCGGAATTGCGGTAAGGAAACAAATGATCGCGGATTGGTTTATCCAAAAGCGCGGTCGCTGCTACCGCCGCTCCGCACCACAACGGCGTTTTGTAATTTTCGCTGTTCAATTTCAAAGGTGAACTGAACAAATAAGCGCCGTCGTCGATCGCTGATTTAAATGTCCGCGGAGCCAAATCTTCCGCCAAACAATGCGACGTGGTAATAATAAGACAAAGCCGAATGATCGATTTCTTCAAGATTTCAAGAGAACAAGGCTAAGGATTGAAAGGCCGATCCCCAGTAGTTTTTGCCGCCGTAAGCGGGCCCCC
>CAYXDS010000209.1:0-4717 GCA_964463805.1 uncultured Elusimicrobia bacterium
CGCGAAGGCGGGGGCCCAGACACCTCAAGTGCCTGGATTCCCGCCTTCGCGGGAAAGACGGCTTAGAAAAACTAATCAATTAATCCAGTAATCGGGATCGCCCGAGCCGATGTGCCACAGCGCGATGTTGAGGATGCCGATCGAGGCGAGGCGGGCCGTTTTTTCGCGCAGGCTTCGCTTGTCTTCGAACCACGCTTCGCGCGCGATGCCTTTGTCTTTGTAGCGCAAGTAAGGCGAGTCCGATGAAGAATCATAACGCCGTCTGGCGCGAGAAGATTGTTCGGCGAACAGCGCGTTCTTATAAACGATCGTTTTGCCGCGGCCGTTGGACGGCCAATCGCACCCGTTCATCGTAAGAGCGATCCACAGTTTTTCGGCGGGCACTTGCGTGAGCGCGAACTGCGCGACCTCGACAACCCAATCGGCCGGCGCGACCGGTCCCGGTTCGCCCGACGGATAATGATAGAGATACGCCATCACTTTTACGCCATCCGCGTGTTCGGCCACGGCCTTCCAATCGATCGCGCCTTCTTTGTCCTTTAATACGTCTTTGGTCTTCGGTTCGACCACGACGGTCAATGTTTTGCTGCTTTGATGAAGCCGGTCGGCCAGCTCGGCGATGAATTTCGTGAACGCGTCGCGATCTTTTAGCTTCAACGCTTCGTAATCGATCTCGATGCCATCGGCCCCTTCGCTCAATTTCAGAAGCTGTTGCACGTGAATGCCGCGCTTTTCCGGCGACGAAAGAATCTCGTGGATGATATCCGGATCTTTTAAGCGATTGCCCTTCTGCGAGATCACATCATTGACGGCCGTGATTAACAAACGCGGCCCATGGCCGGAGGTCGTGGCCCCTCGCAACTCGCGCAACGCATGATCGGCCCACGGCGGCGAAACGAGGCGCGACGATTCGTCAAAACTCGCGGCGAACACCGAAATTTCTTTAAGCTGCGACACATGCGAGCGAGCCGCCTCGAGGCTGTTGTTCGAATCCCAATAAACGACCCATGTACCGAAATGAACCGATTCCGGCAAACGAGGAACGGTCACCAACGGCGCCGCGCATTGAGTAAGAAACGAGGTGATAACCAATGAACTGACCGCAAAGCCAAGCGCACTGCGCATACGGTTAGAAGTAATGCGTGAGAAGAATGTTGAACGTGTTGCGCCAGTATGTCGGCGTTCTTAGATAGCTGTAATAAGGCTCGATCGTGGTGCCGGCGCCGAGCCGAAACAACACGGACACGCGAACATCTGAAACGAACGTGCTGCCGGTGTTCGTCTCTTTTCCGATACCGGGCATGTACGCGATCGTCGGCTGAATCCGATCAAACGAAGGCGTGTATTCAAACCCAAGTTGATGCTGATTCAGATGCTGCGGACTGTAATACTCAGGACGAATCTTGTCCATATTGTCGAACGTGTACCGATAAACGCCGCGCACGTCGGACACCAGCAACCGCGAGAAACCGGCTTCAACACCATACCGGCGGTTGTCGTCGGACAAATTCGCACCGCTGACCTTCGCCGAAGCGCGCCACGGACCGTCTTGAATCCACGTGCCGGAAGCGTTCGCGAAATTCTCAGTAATTCCCGCATTGATGGCGCGCGCGGTGTCATAAAGTGCGCGACCACCCCACAACGCGGTGCGGAAACTATCGTTCCACCTTGAATCCAACTGCGCGGACGCGCTGTAGGTGTCTTTCGCATCGACGCGTTGATTAAACCAATGCCACATACCGCGAAGACCGAGCGTCTGGAACAACGACAATTTCGTTTTCAAACTCAGACCGGCGCCGTTCTGGGCCACCTGCGGAACGTCCTTTTCGCGGAACGTGCCGTACATGTAATCGATTCCAAGATTGACCTTTGATGCCGGGAACGGTTGAAACGATTGTTCGAAGATGGAATTGCGACGATTGTGATTGTCATCGGTAAATGTATAGGAAGGCGCCCACAACGGCCGCATCTGCGCGGACACCGATCGATAAAGCCGTGCATTGTCGTGATCGCGTCCGTACGAACGTGCACGCATCAATGTTTCGCGCGATCCGGGATAATCTCCCATGGCCGCGCGCACGCGGCCTTCTTCGCCGAGCATCACCACTTGCGACGCGCCGCTCTCCTTGAGGAAACCCAAATATTTATCGGCGAGCAACGGGCGGTCGCTCCAGGTCGCCTGCCACAATAATCTGCGGTAAGCTTGGACGAACGGATTGTTGTCCTGAAAATGGCGAACCATATCTTCACCGGTCCATTCCGGTTTCGGTTCGACGCGCGACAGAAAAATCGGATCGCGTGAACGAACGTTGATGCCGTACCGGTCCTGATGAAACGCGATGCCGTATTCTTTCTTCGCGGCCTCCACGTTGACGGGCACCGACTCAGGCGAATTGATCACGGCAATTTGACCGTACGTCCCTTCCGGAAACGCGTAGGCGGTCGGCACCTTGCCGATTTTCGCGGCGATCTTCTGTTTCGCAAGCTGATGGTCGGTCAATACGCGTCGCTTCCATTCTCCGACGGTCTCAAGCCGCTTTTCTTTGTCGAGCCATTGACGATTGACGAGAAACAATCCAAGACGCCCTTGGTCGTCGATTTGGATATAGGTGTGCCCCATGTCCGCGTGCGATTGAAATTCCCATCGCCCCGACTTCTGATACTGAAGAATTTGATTCCACGAAACATACGACGGCGGCAAATGGCCTTCGATGTTCGCGATCGGAACGAACATCGTCGCTTTAAATCCATATTTTTCGAGGATCGGATCCGCGTAACGGAAACTGTCCAAGCGGCCGTCGTCGAACGTGATGAGAACCGGCTTTTTCGGCAGCGTGCCTTTTTTCTTGTACCAATTGTAAACCTGCTCGGCGGTCACCGGCGTGTAACCATGTTCTTTTAACGCGCGGATGTGGTCTTCAAACGCGCTGACTTTCAAGTGGACCGGATACGCGAGAATCGGATCGCGATCGAACGGCGTCAATCCGTGATACAGCAACACCGGAACGAACGTATGGTCGGGATTATCCTTGAGCCAATCCGTCAATACGTTTCGTGCGCCACGCGCGTCTCCGCTGTCGGCCAAGAAATGCGCCTCTTGCATAATCAGCGACGGATCGGTCGGATCGGCGGCCAACGCTTTGCGGAACGTCTTCAGCGCTTGTCCCGGTTGTCCCAAATCGAACTGCGCGTTCGCCAAGCCTTCTTGCGCGGTCGCCGAGTACGGGTTCAACTTCTGAACTTTTTTATACATGTTGACCGAAGCGAGATGATGCCCCATCGCGGCCAACACGTCCGCTTTCATGACGAGCGCGGGCAAATTATTCGGATTGAATTTCAAATACCGATCGAGCGTGGTCAGCGCCGACTTTATCATGCGGTAATCGAGATAAATGGTGGCCAACTTCAAAAGCCGCGGCTCATCCGACGGAAGAATATCACCCTTGAGATTGCTTTCGAGCGAATTGATCGCGGTCCACGCGTCTTGATGCGACAGCGCGTCGTCGACCATGAAATCGATCGCCATCCACTTCATCGAACTCGAAGATTCGGCGATTTTCTTCAATTTCTGCAGAGCGAGGTCGATCTTTCCTTCGTAATACAACGACCGCGCTTCGTGTAATTTATAGTTGTCGTTCTCAGGAAATAGCTCGGCCGCCTTGGCCCAATTTTTTGCGGACTGATCGTAATACCCTTTGAAATATTGCGCTTTCGCCAATTGCGGATAGATCGTGCGGATGCTCGGATCGCGCTGTTCGAGATCGCCGAGCACGGTGATCGCCGTATCGAACTCGCGCAAATCGACGTGCAACCGTCCGACCACGCGACGAGTGTCGGGCTGATTTGGATTCAAGGCAAGACTGCGCTTATACGACTTGAGCGCTTCTTCCAATTGCTCGTTCGACACTTGCGCGCGGCCCAACATATTCCACATCTGCGCGTCGTTCGGATAAATTTGGACCAATTGCGACGCGATGTCCGCCACCTCTTTAAATCTGTTCATCTGCCAATAGCACCAATACAAATCCTTAAGAATACTCGCATTCTTCGGCGAATGCGCCAGCAACCGGTGATAGTATTCGACCGCGTCTTGATAACGACCGGCCTGGTAACTTTCAATCGCGCGATTGCGAAGAGCGGCGATCGGCGCTTTCTCGACCATGCTTTTAGCTTCGGCGTCTTTCATATCCACCGAGAGAATCTTCGTGGCGATCTTCTTGGCTTCGTCGTATTTTCCAAGCTCCCACAACACCCACATCCAATCTTTGAGCAGTGACTTATTATTTGGATCTTGTTCGTTTAACTTTCGATAAATCGCGTCGGCCGCCTGATACCTTCCCGCATGGAAATCGGTTTTGGCTTGGGCCCGCGATGCATAAGACGGAGCTTTTTCTGCAATACCCTTTGCTTCGGCATCGTTTTTTTTGAGCGCGAGAATCTGGTTCGCGACTTTGCCCGATTCGGTGTACCGCTCGTCTTTCCACAACACCCACATCAAATCCTTGAGCGCCTGCATATCCTGTGGACGAACCGCGACGATTTTCCGGTAGAGCTGCGCCGCTTCTTCGTAGCGCCCTTCGTGATAACTATCCAACGCTTGGCTGCGCAACGGACCCAAATCTTCCGGTTTCGCCAACGCTGCGTTTCCCGACGAAAGCCCAACTTCGATCGTCAACAATGCGCATAAAATAATTACAAACGGTTTCTTTGCACTCAT
>CAYXDS010000210.1:0-4655 GCA_964463805.1 uncultured Elusimicrobia bacterium
GTCGCCGATGGCAAAGCCGATGGAATGGTTTCGGCCGGCAACTCCGGCGCAACCATGACGGCCTCCTTGATTCATTTACGCCGACTCGAAGGTATTTCCCGCCCTGCTATTGCGACAATTCTTCCCACGGTAGACGGTCATTGCGTGATGCTCGATATGGGCGCCAACATGGATTGCAAACCGAAACACCTGCTGCAATTCGCGGTGATGGGATCTGTCTACTACCAAGCGATTTTTCATAAGAAAAAACCGACCGTCGGGCTTTTGTCGATTGGAGAGGAAGAAGGCAAAGGCAATGAACTGACGCTTGAAACCCATGCGCTGCTGAAAAACAGCGGACTCAATTACATTGGTAATGTCGAAGGCCGCGATATTCCGATCGGTAAAGCGGACGTGGTTGTTTGCGACGGATTCGTTGGGAACGTGGTATTGAAATTCGGCGAAGGTTTGGCGGAATCGATTATTAAACTTTTAAAGAAAGAGCTGCGCGGTCATCCGATTGCGATGATTGGCGGTCTGCTGGTGAAAGGCGTTTTGAAATCGCTGAAGAAAAAAGTGGATCCGGCCGAATACGGAGGTGCTCCATTGTTGGGCGTACAAGGAATTTCAATCGTCAGTCACGGCGGGTCGAACGACTTTGCTATAAAGAACGCTTTGCGTGTCGCTCGTGAGCTTGTCCGCGACAACATAAATCTTCATATAGCAGATCAATTAAAGAACACATCTCAAAGCATCGTACTCGCTTAATAGGAAATCCCTTGACCACCATTCGAATAACCGGTACCGGCTCTGCACTTCCCGAAAAAATCGTAACGAACGAGGATCTTTCGAAAATCGTCGATACGAACGACGAATGGATCACCACCCGCACCGGTATTAAAGAACGGCGCCTCGCCAATAACACCACAGCGACGTCGGATCTTTCAATCGAAGCGGCCAAAAAAGCGCTGGCCGTCGCCGAATTACCGGCCGGTGAATTGGACCTTATTATTGTGGCAACCTGCACGCCTGATCATTTCTTCCCTTCAGTGGCCTGCCTGGTTCAACAAGCGATCGGCGCCAAAAATGCGGCTGCGTTTGATATTTCAGCGGCGTGTTCCGGTTTTATGTACGGGCTTTCGGTGGGGAAAAGCATGCTCGAGTCGGGAGCCCATAAGAATGCCCTAATTATAGGAGCAGACTTGCTCAGCAAATTTACCGACTGGACAGATCGCGCTACCTGCGTGCTTTTCGGGGACGGGGCCGGTGCCATGGTCATTGAGCGCGATAAAGAAGGCAGTAAGTCCAATTCCCCACGCATCTTAGCCGTTGATTTGGGCGCCGACGGCAGCGGAACCGATATACTGAAAATTCCCGGCGGCGGTTCCCGTCATCCGTTAACACAAGAAAACTTTAAAGAGAATCCTCCCTATATCCACATGGACGGCAAAGAAGTGTATCGGCACGCGGTCTCTCGTATGATTGAAACAGCAACCAAAGCCCTTGAGAAATCGGGGCATAAACCCGAAGAATTAACGCTTTTGATCCCACATCAAGCCAATCTACGAATCATAGAGTCCATTGCTAAACGGATGGGGTTGCCGATGAATAAAGTATTTTTGAATATTCACAAATACGGCAACATGTCAGCGGCCACAACGATCGTCGCATTGGACGAAGCCAGACAAAACGGTCAGCTTAAATCGGGCGATTTGGTGGAGTTGATCGCTTTCGGTGCCGGATTAACATGGGGAGCAACAGTCATCCAATGGTAGGAAAAACAGCTTTTTTATTTCCAGGACAAGGGTCTCAATCAATCGGCATGGGAAAACTTGCGTTCGATCGATCTCAAAACGCTCGCAATTTATTTGAAAAAGCTAATCAGATTCTCGGGTTTTCCATCAGCCAGATAATGTTTGACGGGCCAGAAGAAAAGCTTCGTGAAACGGCCATTACTCAACCGGCATTGTTTTTAGCGAGCGCCGCAGCGCTTGAATTATTGAAAGAAAAAGGAATTCACGCGTCTTTCGCGGCCGGACATTCATTGGGGGAGTACTCAGCTTTATATGCGGCCGGTGTGTTGTCATTCGATACCGCACTCCAACTCGTTCGCCAACGCGGATTGGCCATGAATGAAGCGGCTTCAGCCAAACCAGGGACCATGGCCGCCATCATTGGTCTAGAGGCGACGAAGGTTGAGGAAGTTTGCAAAGCAGCCTCTACCGGTGAGTTGGTTTGCATTCCGGCCAACTATAATTCCGAATCCCAAATCGTTATTTCTGGATCGGTGACGGCCGTAATAAAAGCGATGGAGTTGGCGACGGCCGCCGGCGCCGCGAAGGTCGTTCAGTTGAACGTCAGCGGCGCATTCCATTCTCCGCTGATGTCCACAGCGGCCTCTATAATGAAAACCAATTTTGAGAAAGCTCAATTTAATGATGCAACGTTTCCTGTCATCACGAATGTAGACGTGGTTCCGACCACCAAAGCCGGCGATTTTCGTGAAAAATTATTCCAACAGATCGATCATTCGGTACGTTGGCACGAATCAATGAAGAAATTGCTTGAGTTGGGGGCCGAATCCTTCATAGAAGTGGGGGCCGGTCGCGTGCTTGGCACGATGGCAAAGAAGTTGGACCGCAAGAAAACCGTTTTGTTTACAGATGAATTTGAATCCATTGAAAAGGGAGTGTCACAATGCGTTTGAAGGACAAAGTTGCCGTTATCACGGGCGGTGGACAAGGAATTGGGCGGACGATTGCCGAAACGTACGCGCGCGAAGGCGCAAAACTCGCTTTGTTTGACGTCATTGAGGAAACTGTTAAGAAGACGGCCGATGAAATTAAGTCAAAATATCATGTCGACACGATGGGCGCGAAAGGCGACGTGACCAAAATCGATGATATCGAAGCGGGTTTTAAGCGTGTTGTTGACACGTTTGGGAAAATTGATGTATTAGTCAACAACGCTGGAATCACCAAAGATAATTTGTTGATTCGTATGACGGACGCGGAATGGGATGCCGTTCTCGCGGTGAATCTTAAAGGTCCATTCAATTGCACCAAAGCGGCGTTCTCGCCGATGAGGAAGGCGGGCGGAGGACGCATCATCAACATTGCCTCAATTGTGGGGCTCATGGGAAATGCCGGACAAGCCAACTATTCGGCTTCTAAAGGCGGCTTAGTCGCGATGACGAAAACCTGTGCCCGGGAATTCGCAAAGAAAAATATTTTAGTGAATGCCATCGCGCCGGGTTTTATCCGTACCGCGATGACGGACAAGCTTTCAGATGAAGTGAAAAAGGCGTTATCGGCGCAAATTCCGCTGGAGCGTCTCGGTGAGCCGCAAGATGTGGCAAACGCCGCGCTGTTTTTAGCCTCAGAAGAATCGTCCTACATCACGGGGCATGTGATTTCCGTGAATGGTGGGATGTACATGTAGCATCCAGGATTTGGGAGTTAGGGTAGGAAACGATCCTAAATCCCAAGCCCTGGGAAACAAATTCAGGAGGTAGTCATGTCTGCAGAAATTGAGCAAAAAGTGAAAGATATTATCGTTGAACAGCTCGGCGTAGATGCGGCCGAGGTGAAACCGGAAGCGTCGTTCGTTAACGACCTGGGCGCCGATTCGTTGGACACCGTGGAATTGGTAATGGCTCTTGAAGAATCGTTCGACATGGAAATTCCGGACGAAGAAGCCGAGAAGATCCAGACCGTTGGTCAAGCGATCGACTACATTAAAAGCCACAAGAAATAAGCCTCTTCAACCTATCGACTCATTTCGTTCCGAATAAGCGGGGCGGTTCCGCCTGAAAAGGCGGGACGCCCTCTTATTTATAGGACAATCCACCAATTATGAAAAAAGTAGTCATTACAGGCGTTGGGGTGGTCAGCCCCATCGGCATTGGCAAAGAAGCCTATTGGAAAGCGCTCTCGACCGGACAAAACGGATTCAGCCGCATCACGCGCTTTGATCCTTCCACGTACCCAGCCCAAATTCACGCGGACGTAAAGAATTTTGACGTCACGCAATTCGGCGTCGACAAAAAAGGCGCGCGCCGAATGGACCTATTCACTCAATTTGCGATGGCCGCTGCGAAAATGGCCGTCGAAGATGCGGGAATCGATCCTGCAACCGTAAATCCGGAACGCGCGGGCGTCATCGTCGGCTCCGGGATCGGCGGACTTCCAACCATCGAAAGCCAACATAAAGTTTTGCTCGAAAAAGGCATCAATCGTGTAACGCCGTTTCTCATTCCGATGTTGATCACAAACATCGCGCCCGGCGAAATCGCGATTATGCTTGGGTGGGTTGGTCCCAATTATTCTTGCTCCTCCGCTTGTGCGACCGCGAATCAATCGATCGGCGCCGCGTTGCGCCATCTGCGCTACGGCGATGCCGATATCATGGTCGCGGGAGGAACGGAAGGCGCGATTACTCCGCTTGGCGTGGCCGGTTTCTGCCAAGCTCAAGCGCTCACTTTTGATTTTAATGATAACCCCGCCATCTCAAGCCGCCCATTCGATGCGAAACGATCGGGTTTTGTTATGGGCGAAGGCGCCGGACTCGTCGTGCTTGAAACCGAAGAGCATGCAAAAAAACGCGGCGCGCGCATTTATGCGGAATTGGCCGGTTACGGCGCCACCGATGATGCGTATCACATCACGGCGCCGAAC
>CAYXDS010000211.1:0-4619 GCA_964463805.1 uncultured Elusimicrobia bacterium
AAGGCCCCGATCGCCTAGGCGATCGGGGCCTTTTGTTAATCTAGCGATCTCATTTGCGGAGGCACCATGCTCACTCTCTCTTATATTCTTCTTCTGCCGTTCTTGGTTTTTCTCGCTTTTGTTTTTCCGGGGGCGGCGGACCTGCGCGATTACATTGTTCCAAGCACGATGAACATGCGGAGCTACCCCAAGGAGCGCATGAGAGCGATTGGAATCGCTTATCTTTTATGGGCACTTTGGATCGGTGCCGTCATGGCGCGGTGGAAAACGGATGGGACTATTGATTGGAGTATCGGGGTCGTTTTCTTTATCCTGCCTTTCCTCGGAATGATGGCAGCCGTGATCGGGCTCTGGACTCTATTCTCCTCCATATTCGGGAAAGAAAAGACGGCACGTCCCCTTATCGAACGTACGAATGTAGCCTATGCGGACGAACTGCCTCGATATATTCGTGGCATCAAAATCTGGTTAGGAATAAATGCGCTATCTTTGTTGGGCATCATCGGTTATTTGCTTGGCCAACCTGATCAAGAGAGTTTGTGGGAGCTCATGAGTATGGTGTACCTTCTCAAAAAATACGGGTGACATAAAAACACCCGAAGAGAATTCCCTTCAGGTGTTTTGTTTTAAGAGGCTGGAGGTTTAAAGAGTTAGTGGGGCTTACGGGATAACGATCTTCATGCCCTTTTCGATCTTCTTCGGGTTGTCGATCAGGTGGCGGTTGGCCGTGTAGAGCGCTTGCCATTTACGTTTGTCGCCCATTTCGTTCTCGGCGATTTGGGCAAGCGTGTCGCCTTCTTTCACGATATAGACGCGGCGCTGTTGCTGGTGAACCGGCGCGCGTAAAACTTGCATGCCGCCCAACGTTTGGCGGGTTTCGCCGACGGCGACGGGTGCGGTGGCCACTTTTTCAGCTTTGGCCGGTTTCGGGGTTTTCGCCACTTCGGTAACTTTCCGTTCCGGGACTGGCGCGCGGACCACGTTCAAATTCTGATGGCTCGGGCCACCGAAATGGGTGGCCAAGCTGATTTTATGTTGCGCGTCCAATTGATTCATGAGGCCGAACGCGTAGTCGAGAGAAGCGCCGCCCATCATAAAACCGGCGCCCATCGTAAATTCACGAATGTCTCCGCCGCCGGTGCGATAACCGGCGCGAATCGAAAGCGGGCCGATCAACGTTTCAACGCCGATCGACGGCACAAAATATTTTTCGTTGACCATGTACGGTGCGTCCACCAAGAGCGAGGTGTTCGCTTGGCCACGGAACATCAAATAAGAAGCACCGGCGCGAAGCATGCGCGGCAAATTGTCGCCTTCCTGCAGATACGTCAATTTCGTTCCGTAATTGAGAGCGGCGGCGCCGATACGAAGACGCGAGCTCAACGGGGTTTGAACACCGAGATCGAACGCATAAGCGCGCGCGGTTGCTTGTTGGATCAGCGTGGATTGCAAATATTTAACGGTGAAACCAACGGAGCCGGCGCCGAGTTTGCGCGCGCCGTTCAAGCCAAACGTGAAATCCTGTTGAGCGGTGACTTGGGACGTATTGCCGTTCGCGTCGATGAGGTCGATTTTTCCGCCGTTGTAATAACCGGCTGAGAGCCCAAACGCATTTTTTTGACCTTGCGGCGATCCCACCATTAATTGACCATAAGAATCTTCAATAAGACCTTTCTGATAAAGCAACGACGCTTGTCCAGTTCTTAAGGTGCTCAAAGAAGCGGGGTTGTAGGCCATACCGGCCACATCGTCGAAAGAGGCCGTATAAGCCTGTCCTAAAGCGGCTGCGCGCGCGTTACCGACGGAGAGCAGCGAAAGGCCGCCGGAAACGCCGGCGTTGGCTGAAGCGATGATCGGGAGACTGGTAAGAGCAGTTAAGAATGTCAGTGCGATTTTACGGTTTGTCATGTCTCTATCTCCTGTCCGTCTCATGTCCAACTGTAAACGTGTGTCGGAAAAATGTAAAGGTGACATCTGTCATCACCCGCTTCTGGGGACATTTTGGTCCGGCATCAACGAAGATGCATCATTCTTGCCGGACGTTTTCCAACGACATTACGACGGTGGAGCTGATTGAGAAACTTATCGAATAATCAGCTCAATTAAGTTGGTTAGGGTGGGAAAAACTAATGCGGGCAGCATTCTAGTTCAATTTTGTAACCTGGGCTTACTTATTTTTGAGACGGAGGAAATTTTTCATGAAACGTCGCATGCCATTAATGATTGGAGTGCTGTTGACGCTGGCCGCTTGCGCGACCGTGCAATACACGGGGCGCCATCAGTTGAATTTGGTCTCTCCGGCACAAGAAGTTCAACTCGGCGAACAGTCGTACGCGGAAGTGCTCAAGCAAAACCCGGTCACGAAAAATGCCGAATATCAACGGCGCGTACAAGAAGTGGGAAAACGCATCGCCGATGCGGCGAACCAACCGGACTACAAATGGGAATTCAATGTTCTGCAGGGAAAAGACATTAACGCGTTTTGCCTGCCCGGCGGCAAAGTGGCGTTTTGGGATCCGATCATTCCCGTATGTGAAACCGATGCCGGCATTGCTGTTGTTATGGGCCACGAAGTGGCGCATGCGATCGCCCATCACGGCGCCGAACGTATGAGTCAGAGCATGGGGGCCGAGTTGGTCGGACAATTGTTGCAGGTCGGACTCGGAAACGCGGATCCGCAAGTCCGCGATCGCGCATTAATGGCCTATGGGTATGGTGCGCAGCTCGGCGTGATGTTGCCGTTCAGCCGAAAACACGAATCGGAAGCGGACAAAATCGGTTTGATCCTAATGGCGAAGGCCGGTTACGACCCGCACGAAGCGGTCGAGTTTTGGAAGCGCATGGCGAAATCGTCGGGCGGACAAAAGCCTCCGGAGTTTTTATCGACGCACCCGGCCGATGAGACGCGCATCAAGCAAATCGAGAGTTGGTTGCCCGAAGCGCTGTCGTACTATAAGGGGAAATAATCTTTTGAAAATACGATCGGTCGCGATCGTCGCAAATCCGGACAAGGCGCGCGCGCGCGCTGAATTGCCGCGTTTGCACACATGGTTCAAACGGCGGAAAATCGTCGTTCACGGAGCCGCTCAGCTTGAGCGCGCGGATGCGATTCTTACGCTGGGAGGAGACGGAACAATTTTGGCCGTCGCGACCAAAGCGGCGCTCGCTGGAATTCCGGTGCTGGGCGTGAATATCGGCCGCCTTGGATTTATGACCGCGGTCGACTTGAACGGTTTGTACAACTCGCTCAATAAGTGGGTCGGCGGCGCGTGGCCGATCAGTCAACGCTTGATGCTCGAAGTGACCGCGCCGCATGTGAAGACGCCGCTGCTCGCGTTGAACGATGCGGTGATCCGAATCGGATCCACCACGCGCGTCACCACGGTCTTTGCATCGATCGAAAACGAAGAATTGGGGAAATTCACGGGCGACGGCGTGATCGTCGCCACGCCGACCGGTTCGACCGCCTATTCGTTGGCCGCACAAGGGCCTGTCGTTCATCCGGAAGTGGAAGCGCTCGTGCTCACGCCGATTTGCGCGCACAGTTTTACGCAGCGTCCGGTCGTATTTCCACGTCATCAAAAACTGGACTTGCGGCTGCGCGACCAACGCGAAGGCAACCAAGTTCAATTGTGCTTGGACGGCCAGCGTGTTTTCTTGCTTAAGTCCGGCGATAAAGTTAGCGTGCGTTGCGCTCCACATAAACTAAAATTGTTCGAGGCTCCCTCAGTCTCGTACTTTGGCGTGCTAAGAGAAAAATTATTATGGGGAGAACGATGAAGAAACTATTTCAGTCTGCGATTTTGATTTCGATGTTGGCGGCGCCGGTGCTGGCGCAGCGGAGCGGCGATCAAGGCATCGGCGTGATGCTCGGAAACCCGAGCGGTCTGTCCTATAAAATGTGGTTGAACGAAACGGTTGCTTTGGACGGCGCGGCTGGCGTGGATCAAGGCGAATTTGATTTACACACATCATTGTTGTGGCATGTTTTTGATTGGTCGAAAAACATCGAAGGTTTCAAAAGTATCACAGACAGCGGTGATTTCCCGTTTTACTTCGGTTTCGGTCCACGCGTTTTGTTTGAAAACAACGCCGAGTTTGGCATTCGTTTTCCGGTCGGACTCTCCTTCATGCCTCACAACTCCACCTGGGAATTCTTCGGCGAGGTGGCGCCCGTTCTGCGTTTGACGCCCGACACCGGCATGGACGGCGATTTTGCGGTTGGTCTTCGTTACTACTTTCCTGCGGTTCATCCACGGGCTAAATAATTGAGCATTGATCCACGCTTCTTAAAAACCGACGGCGTCGAAGCTTTCACCGGCAATGAATTGCTGGTGAAAGGCGCGCTCGAAGCAGGCGTTGGCTTGATCACCGGTTATCCCGGTTCGCCGGTCTCCGAAGTTTTCGACACGATCAGCGAAGTGGCGCCGTATTTAGCCGAACGCGGCGTGGTCGCCCAAATCGCAAACAATGAGGCGCTGTCCACCGCGCGTTTAAACGGCGCGCGCCAAGCGGGCCTGCGCGCGATGGCGGTCATGAAATCGGTCGGGTTGCACGTGGGCGCCGACGGACTCGCGATCGGCAACCTGATGGAAATCCGCAAGCCTGAAGGCGGAGCC
>CAYXDS010000212.1:0-4572 GCA_964463805.1 uncultured Elusimicrobia bacterium
ATTCATGAATGGTTGTTGTGGAATCCGGCTTGTCATTACACGCGCGACGCATTGGTTCCTGAGTCGTTGCCGGTGGTAGAATCAGTCAGCCCTTAAGCCGCTTTGCGACGGTTGGATTCTTCAATAAACGATTGCAACTGCTCGCGTTGAGCTTGGTGTGCTTGCGCATTTTCGATAGCGATCGCCGCGCGCATTGAGAACGTAGCCGCCGTTTCAACTTCAATCGCCGAAAATTTTTCCGTTGCTTCGGTTCGGGCCGCTTTAATCACTCCGAGCGGTTCCCCTTTGATCGTTTTTAGCGGCATCATCAGTGAGCGATTTTCAGGGATTTCTGCCCCCATACTTTTTACAGGCTTCAGTTGGCCGTTTTCTTTAATGAAGATTGAAAGCGTTATCATATCGGCGCGCAAAATGCTCGCAATACCGTCGACCACCGCCGTGTATGTTTCTTGCGGCGATCGCGAGGATGCGATGGTTGCGGCCATGACCCAGCTGTTCATCTCTAAAGATTTTCTTAATTCTTCCATGCGATGAAGACGTTGTATCGAAAGCGCTAATGATTTGGCGATATATTCCAAAAATTGGGTTTCTTCCGTTAAAAAAACATGTTTGCGGGGACTTCCGACGAACAGCACGCCGAACGATTCGTTTTCCGCGCCGGCCATCGGAAGACAAATATGTGATCCAAATGAAAACTTTTCCGTGGGGCATTCGGTCTCATTTGCCGCATCGTCCAATAAGAACGGCGTATTATTTTTCATGACGGGACATGATGCCGTCGATATTTCTTTTTTCAGTTCCGAGCGATCGTTCGTTGGATCAGCGATCGCTCGCATCAACGAGTCGTCTTTTTGCACGAAAAGGAATCTGATCCACGGTTCCATGGATTTCCCCAACGCCTGATTGATCAACGCTATAAGCGTAATCGTAATTTCCTCCAACTCGCTCATGGATGTCATTTGATTCAGCGTTTCTGAAACCAGCGTCAAATTTTTTAATCGGCGAATTCGTTTTTGATCCACTTCGTCTTGACGACGTAGAACCTTTAAGGCCAAGCCGGCGATGCTGACCGTTAACAGCATGAAGAAAATTCTGGTTCCAAGATTCGTTAAATTTGCCGTCGTCAATTCTTCGGCCGATTTGACGATCACAAACGCATACAACACAACTCCGCCGAAACCATAGAGCATGACCATGCCGAGATCGCGATGAAACGCGTGTACAATTAGCGGAATGAAATAGACGAAATAAAGTGGACTGTTCGTCGCCCCGGTGAAATAAACCGCTAGCGACATCGCTACGAGATCCATTAAGCCGAATGTAAAATCGATGTATCTCTCGTATCGCGATCCCATAAAGATCCAATTCACCGCGAATTGCAACGCGCCGTAGATAAAAAACACGAGCGTCATCGGCAATAATGAAGGAATAACTTTATGGCTCCACAAGAAATAACACGCTATATAGGATGGAATAGCGATCCACATTCGAATCGTGTTATCAAACTTGATTTTCTGCCAATGGGAGGCGCGGCCGCCCGCATCGGTCATCGATGCGAATTCATTGATATCGGTTGGTTGGAGAGAGAATATATCTCTAAATCGTGGCCATTTTTTCATAGGTCAGCGATGGTCGGCTGACTATTAGTTTAAAGGGACGGCCTTTTGTTGCAAGTTTATTTCCAGATTATCATGAAGAAATCAATCTGAAAATTAAAGGCGATTTGAACTTAATGGATTTTTCGCCGGAAAATATCGGTTTTTATGTTCACTACTCTGTCTAGAAACAGTTTCCCGTCCAAATGGTCGAGTTCATGTTGCAAAGCCAGCGCTTCGAATCCGTGTGTTTTAACTGTTTTTTTCCCCCCCTCACGCGTATCCGTTTCCACCGTTACGTCCGCATAACGATGCACATTTGCTAATAAATCGGGCACCGACAAACAACCTTCGCGAGGGGTCTGTGTTCCGGCGGTCGCAACGAATCGCGGATTAATTAAGATTATTAATCCATGATTTTGGTTGTTGTCTTTCCGTTTTATTCGACTTACGTCGATCACGCTGACACGCTGCAATACGCCGATTTGCGGAGCCGCCAACCCAACGCCGGGAGAGGCATACATCGTGTCCATCAAATCCTCGATCAGATTGTTTAACTCGGTTGTATTAGATGATGCCGGCTTGCAGGCAACGGATAAACAGGGATCCGGAAAAAAACGAATAGGGCGAACGGCCATTATAAAGACGTTGTGGCAATCGGTTCGACACTGATACGCGTTTGAAGTTTTTTTCCGAGCGTGCGCAAATCGCTTATCAATGAAGAAGCGGCCGTTTTCATAGGCAATTCTCCCTCTAGTAAAACGATGTAGCCGGCTTTTTTTCCCGCTTTCGTTCGGTGCGTGGAGAGGTCGGTGATATTAAATTTCCGTCGAGCCAACACTTGCGTGACGTGATAAACAATCCCCGGTTTATCTGGACCGTGAACGCGAACGATGAATGAATTTTTTTTGCTCGGCGTGAATCGTGCCTGTCGCGACGAAATTTTTTTCAAGCCGATGTTCATATCGGTTTGTCGTTCGATTTTGGCGATTTCGCGATCGCCAAGCACTTTTTCGGAACTGAAAATGACGAACATCGCGAATTCCGATCCAAGGCGCATCATCGATGAGTCTTCGAGGTTGCATCGAATCTTAAACAGAAACTCCGTAACCTTTGCCACGAAGCCCGGATGATCGTTGCCTGTGGCCCAAAGTAGGTAGTGATTTGCCATAAATTTACATTACTAAAAAACCAATTAGCGCTCGGTACAATTTGGTATATTGCGAGAACTTCGTTTTATTTCCCGTAAGGTTAAAGTCGTTCCCTCCGGTTTTGTTGTCCGAGACGATTTTCATAAACGAATTGAGCGATTATATTTTAGGAGAGATTTGGATACATGAGTATTGGTATGGCTGCACAGAAAAAAACTTTTAACGTCGCAGTTGTCGGTGCCACAGGCGCCGTAGGTCGAGAAATGATCCGTATGTTAGAAGACCGAAAATTCCCCATTAAAACGCTCCGATTATTCGCAAGTGAAAAATCCCGTGGAAAATCGTTGAAATTCAATGGGAATGATGTTATTGTGGAAATGCTTCGTAATGACCTTTTTTCGGGCCTGGATGTCGCTATTTTCTCTGCTGGCGCAACTGTTTCAAAGGAATTTGCTCCTATTTTTGCTCAGAAGGGTATTTTCGTTATTGATAATTCCAGCGCCTGGCGAATGGATCCCGAAATTCCCCTTGTTGTACCCGAAGTTAATCCGCATGTGCTTAATAGAGATAAGAAAATCATCGCCAATCCCAACTGTTCTACTATTCAGATGGTAGTTGCTTTAAAACCAATCCATGATGCGGTGAAAATTAAATCCATTCGAGTGGCCACCTATCAAGCTGTCTCAGGGGCTGGGGCGAAGGGAATTCAAGATTTAGAAGACCAATCTCGGGCTTGGGCCAATGGAAAGGATATTCCCAAGCCACAAAAAATCGTTCACCAGATCGCGTTTAATTTGGTGCCACAAATCGATGTGTTTACGGAGAATGGCTATACCAAAGAAGAAATGAAGATGGTAAATGAGACGCATAAAATTATGGAAAGTCCCGATATTCGCGTGTCTGCCACCTGTGTTCGAGTTCCCGTTTTCAGATCTCACTCCGAGGCTTTGTGGATTGAGACTGAACAGCCTATTTCTGTGCTTCAGGCTCAAGATTTGCTGAAAAAAGCGCCTGGTGTGGTTTTGCAGGACGAGCCGGAGAAATCTGTTTACCCGATGCCATTGCCAGCCGAGGCCCAGCAGGTCACTTATGTGGGGCGGATTCGTCAAGATTTAGCGACCCCTAACGGCTTGTCCCTGTGGGTCGTTTCGGATAATTTGCTTAAAGGGGCGGCGCTTAATGCTGTTGAGATCGCCGAGCTATTGGTTAAGAAGGGAATCATTTGATGTTCCACGTGGAACACTGCCTGCCATAAAAAGGGGAGAGAGCATGAAATCATCTGTCATTCGATCTGTATCTGTTGGCGCATTGATTCTTACATCAAGTTTTCAGCTTTCCTTGGGTGAAGTAATAGGAAAGAGTATCGCCACTGTTAATGGTGAACCAATTTATTCAGCTGAATTCGACAATAACTTAGAGGCATTACTCGAACAACATAAAAGAATGTCGGGTAATGAAGCTCTGCCGAAAGAAGCGGTAAAAAATAATAAGAAGCTTCTTTTAGATCAGATGGTAGAGGAAAAGCTTCTGCTTCAAGAGGCTAATAAAAGGAAAATAAGCGTCCCTAAGCGTCAATTGGAGGAGGGCATCCTTCAAATCAAGAACAGGTTTAAAAATATTGCCCCTGGTATAAAACCTTCAAAGGAAGATTATGAGCGCGCTCTGACGGCTGATGAGAACAAAGAGTTTCTTCAGGAGCTGAAGCAACAAGGGATCACTGAGAAAGAATTTGAAGCCAAAATAAATGATCAATTGAAGGTTTTGCGGTTAACTGAGGAGGAAGTTCGCGGTCGGGTGGCGCCTCCGGTTAAAGAATCGAAAGATCC
>CAYXDS010000213.1:0-4572 GCA_964463805.1 uncultured Elusimicrobia bacterium
AAGACGGGCCTCGCAATGACAAAAAGGGACAAAATGATCACTTACAAGAAAGCAGGAGTGGATATCGACGCCGGCAACGAATTGGTCGAGCGCATCAAGAAGATGGCGCCGCGGATCGGCGGGTTTTCGGATGGGCTGGCGTTGCCGAAAGGATACAAGCAGCCGGTATTGATCGGTTGCACGGACGGCGTCGGCACGAAACTCGCGATCGCGCAAGCGCTCGATAAGCACAACACGATCGGCTACGACTTGGTCGGAATGAACGTGAACGATTTGATCTGCTCGGGTGCGAAACCGCTGTTCTTTCTCGATTACTTTGCGTGCGGAAAGCTCGAAGTGAAACAAGCGGAGACCGTCGTGCGCGGCATCGTGGCCGCCTGCAAAGAATCCGATTGCGAACTGATCGGCGGCGAGACCGCTGAGATGCCCGGCTTTTACAAACCGGGCGAATACGATTTGGCCGGGTTCGCGACCGGCGTCGTCGATAAACCGAAGATGCTGCGGCCGAAAGAAACGGTGAAGGCGGGCGACATTCTGATTGGGTTGCCGTCCTCGGGACTGCATTCGAACGGGTACTCGCTGGCACGGAAAGTTTTTTCAAAGAGCGAATGGAAATCGAAAGCGGCGATGCTGCTCGCGCCGACAAAATTGTACGTGCGGCCCGTTCTGCGCGTGATCAAAGCGCTGAACAAGAAAGGCCCTTACTTCGTCAAAGGCGCCGTGCACGTGACCGGCGGAGGATTCACCGATAACATCCCACGCGTTCTTCCGAAACATTTGTCGGCCGAACTGCACGTGCGCAGCTGGAAGCGGCCCGCGATCTTCGACGAAATTCAAAAACGCGCAAAGCTGTCGGATCTCGAGATGTACCGTACGTTCAACAATGGGCTCGGCATGATCCTCGTCGTCGATCCGAAAGTCGCGAACAAAGCGAAGAAAATGCTGCCGGGCTCGTCATTCGTCGGTCGCATCGTCAAAGGAAACGCCGACGTGCTGTATGTCTGACTTTAAAGTCGTCTTCCCCGCGAAGGAGGGGGCCCAGACACCTTCAGAGCGTGCGGGTAACATCGCATGTGTCTGGATCCCCGCCTTCGCGGGGAAGACGGCGCAGAAAATATGAACAAAAAACGGATTGCCGTTTTGGCGTCAGGAGGGGGGACGAACTTTCAGGCGCTGCTCGATGCGTGCAAGAGCGGCGAAATCAACGGCGAGATGGCCGTGCTCGTTTCGAATCAGAAATATGCGTTCGCTTTGAATCGCGCGCGCGAGGCCGGCGTTGAAACGCTGTTGTTTGAAGCGCCGAAGTTTAAGACACGCACGCTCATGTGTTCGAAGATTTCACAGGCGCTTAAAGAACGTTCGATCGATTTGGTTTGCTTGGCCGGGTACATGATGAAAATCGAACCGTGCCTGGTGCGTTCGTTTCCGAACCGCATCATCAACATTCATCCGGCGCTGCTGCCAAAATTCGGCGGCAAAGGAATGTACGGGCGTCACGTGCATGAAGCGGTCATCGGCGCACAAGAGAAAGAGTCCGGCTGCACGATACACTTGGTCAACGAGATTTACGATGACGGACCGATTCTCGCGCAAGCGAAAGTGCCCGTCGAATCCGGCGACACGCCCGAATCGCTGGCCGAAAAGATTCATGTGCAAGAACACAAACTATACGTGTCCGTCGTGAAAGACATTTGTTCGGGAAAAATTAATTTAGACAAATTAGCCGTCACCCCCGCGAAGGCGGGGGTCCAGACACCTCAAGTGCCTGGATTCCCGCCTTCGCGGGAATGACGACATTGGAGAACAAGAAATGATTCCTCGTTATTCGCGGCCGCAGATGGCCGCCATTTGGTCCGATGAGCGGCGCTATGAAATTTGGTTTGAGATTGAAGCGCTGGCGTCCGAATCGATGGTGAAATCGGGGCGCGTGCCCAAAGAGGCGGTCGCGACGATCCGCAAAAAGGCGCGCATCAACGTTCCGCGCATTCTCGAAATCGAGTCCGTCGTTAAACACGACGTGATCGCGTTTCTGACCCAGCTCGAAGAATGCATCGGGCCTTCCGCGCGCTATCTGCATATGGGCCTCACGTCGAGCGACATCGTCGACACCGCGCTCGCGGTTCAAATTAAAGAAGCGGGCGCTCTGCTTGATATCGACATGTTCCGTTTCGTTTCGGTTTTGCGCAAACTTGCGCAAACGCATAAAGATACGGTGATGGTCGGCCGCTCGCACGGCGTGCACGCGGAACCGATTACGTTCGGCGTGAAAGCGGCCGGATGGCTTGCCGAAGCGACGCGCAATCATGAACGGCTTACGCAGGCGCGCGAGATGGTCGCGTACGGAAAATTGTCGGGAGCGGTCGGCACATTCGCGCACAACGATCCGCAGGTCGAAGCGTACGTCTGCAAAAAACTCGCACTTAAACCCGAACCGCTGGCGACACAAGTCATTCCGCGCGACCGGCACGCTCATTTCATGACCACGCTCGCGATCATCGGCGGCATGCTCGAGCGCATCGCAACCGAGCTGCGTCATTTGCAACGCACCGAAGTGTTGGAAGCGGAAGAACCGTTCACGAAAGGACAGAAAGGATCGAGCGCGATGCCGCACAAACGCAACCCGATCGGCTCCGAAAACATTTGCGGGTTGGCTCGGCTCATTCGCGCAAACGCGATGGCCGCGCTTGAGAACATCGCGCTGTGGCACGAGCGCGATATTTCGCACTCGTCGGTTGAACGCGTGATTCTGCCGGACACCACGATTCTGCTCGACTATGCGCTGAACCGCATGGCCGGCATCCTCGAGAATTTGCAAGTGTATCCGGAACGCATGCATCAAAACCTGAAGAAGACCGAAGACTTTCTCGCTACGCAATCGATCTTGCTCGCGCTGATTAAAACGGGACTCGATCGGCAGAAAGGGTACGAGATCGTTCAGAAGAATGCGCTCGAGGCGTGGACCGAACAGAAATCGTTCCGCGACCTCGTCGAAAACGACGAGCGCATCACGAGCCGTCTGTCGAAAAAGGATTTGGCCAAGTGTTTTGATACGTCGCATCATTACCGGCACGTTGGAACGTTATTAAAACGAGCGGGAGTATAGTTCGTAGGGGCGGGTCTCCGCGCCCGCCCGCCGCCATGTGCCGACATCAGGAATCGTGCTGTCGGGCCGGCACGGAGGCCGGCCCCTACGGTAAAAACCAATGACATTTATTCTGAAACAATACGAAATCGGGCCGATGCAGAACTTCGGCTATATGATCGGCGATGAGAAGACGAAGCAAGCGCTGATTGTCGATCCGGCGTGGGATCCGACGCAGATGACGAATTTGCTGAACGAACACGGGTACAAGCTGGCCGGGTTTATCGTTACGCATGCGCATTACGATCATGTGAACGCGATCGAGGTGATGCTTTACAAATTTGACGTGCCGGTCTACGCGAACAAGAACGAAGTCAGTTATGCGAAAGAAGGAAATTCCATCGTCGGGGATTTGGGGCGCACGGTCAAACCGGTCGATGACGGCGAAACGTTGACGCTCGGCGATACGAAACTCACGTTCATCCATGTGCCGGGTCATACGCCCGGTTCGCAATTGATTCAGATCGACCGGCATTTGATCACCGGCGACACGTTGTTCATCGGCGGCTGCGGCCGGTCCGACTTGCCGGGAGGGAATCCGGCGCAGCTGTTTGAGAGTTTGCGCCGCATCGCAAAGATGCCCGGCGATCTCGAAGTGTGTCCGGGCCACGACTACGGCGACGCGCCGAAGCGGCTGCTCAAAGACGAGATGATGACCAACCGCTATTTAACCATGCGCGTCGAAAGCGCGTTTATCGACGCGGTGGGATAAAAAACTTACAATCTTGTCGTCACCCCCGCGAAGGCGGGGGCCCAGACACCTAGGGTGACTGGATTCCCGCCTTCGCGGGAAAGACGGCAAAAAAACACGGTAAAATATTTTGGAGTTCATATGCCCGTAGCCGAACCAATGAAAAGCAAACCGAAAACGAAGAAACCCGATTTGACCGAACTGGCCATCAACACGATCCGCTTCCTAGCGGTCGACGCGGTCGAGAAAGCGAACGCCGGACATCCGGGCATGCCGATGGGCATGGCGCCGATCGCCTACGTGCTTTGGACGCAGTTCCTCAAACACAACCCGCACAATCCACATTGGGCGAACCGTGACCGGTTCGTTCTCTCAAACGGCCACGGTTCGATGTTGTTGTACGCGATGCTGCACCTCACCGGTTACGACCTTCCGCTCGAACAACTGAAAAATTTCCGCCAATGGCACAGCCAAACGCCGGGTCATCCCGAAAACACCGAAACAGTCGGCGTTGAAACGACGACCGGTCCCCTCGGACAAGGCGTCGGCAACGCGGTCGGCATGGCGATCGCGCAGCGGTACTTAAACGGCTTGTTCTCGCCGAAAGGCAAACCGATTTTGGACCACAACATCTACGTGTTCGCCGGCGACGGCTGCATGATGGAAGGCGTGGCGTCCGAAGCGGCGTCGCTGGCCGGTCATTTGGGCCTGGGTCAGATTATCATGGTCTACGACGACA
>CAYXDS010000214.1:0-4572 GCA_964463805.1 uncultured Elusimicrobia bacterium
GAAGAATACAGCAAACTTTTTTCGGCCGGCGCCGGGACCGAATTCAAGAGAATACGTTACCGGTTGTATCAGGAAGAGAAAAAAATTTTAAAAAGATTATGACGAACGCTTACAGAAAACTGGATTTTACCGATGTGAAGCTTTATGCGGTCACGCCGGAGCCTGCCGACGCTCAGTTGTTGCTCGAAAAAATCGACGCTTTATTGGTCGGCGGCGTCGACGTGATCCAATTGCGCAGCCGTTCGTTGAAAGACCGAGCGTTGGTGGAGTTGGGAAAAAAGATTAAGGAACGTTGCGCGAAAGCGGGCGCGTTGTTCATCGTGAATAACCGGCCGGAGATTGCGTTGGCCACGGATGCGGATGGGCTTCATCTCGGTCATGAAGATTTGCCGATTTCATTCGCACGCGAGTTGCTCGGCCATCGGAAAATTATCGGTGTGTCCACGCATTCGTTGCCGGAAGCAATCGATGCGCAAAAGAAAGGCGCCGATTACGTGAGCTGCGGTCCCGTATGGTCCACGCCGACGAAGCCTGAGTACAACGCTGTGGGCCTGAATTTGGTGGGTCTCTACAAGGCCGCGCTGCGGATTCCGTTCGTGGCGATCGGCGGCATCGATGCGACGAACGTCGTACAAGTGCTCGATGCAGGCGCGAAAACGATTGCGGTGGTCCGCGCATTGTTTGATTCGAACGAGCCGGAAAAATTAGCGAAAGAATTTAAGGAAAAATTGGAGGGAAAAGTATGGCTTTAACTACACAAATGCAGCGCGCGTTGGCCGGAGAGATCACGCCGGAAATGATCCGCGTGGCCGAGAAAGAAAAAGTGACGCCGGAATACGTGCGGTCGGAAGTGGCGCGCGGGCGTGCGATTATCCCGGCGAACATCAACCATTTGAAACACAAATTGGATCCGATGATCATCGGCATGAATTTCAATTGCAAAATCAACGCGAACATCGGCAACTCGGCGACGACGTCGAACATCGAAACGGAATTGGAGAAGTTGCACGGCGCGGTTCACTACGGCGCCGACACGGTGATGGATCTTTCCACCGGTGGAGATTTGGATTTGATTCGCGTGGCGATGGTTGAAAACAGCACGGTGCCGCTTGGCACGGTTCCAATCTATGGTGCGTTGTTGCGCTGTGAGAAGCTTGAAGAATTATCGGCTGATCTTTTGCTCGATGAGATCGAGAAGCAGGCGAAACAAGGTATCGATTACATGACGATCCATGCCGGTACGCTGAAGGATTACATACCTTCGACCGCTCACCGAATTACCGGCATCGTCTCCCGCGGTGGTTCGATCTTGGCCAAATGGATGGCCGCGCACAACGAAGAAAACCCGTTGTACACGCACTTTGAAGAAATTTGCGAAATCATGAAAGCGTACGACGTGAGTTTCTCTCTCGGGGATGGACTTCGACCGGGTTGTTTGCACGACGCGAACGACGAAGCGCAGTTCGCCGAGTTGAAAACGCTGGGTGAACTTACGCAGAAAGCGTGGAAGCACGGCATTCAGACGATGATTGAGGGCCCCGGACACGTTCCGATGCACTTGATCAAAATGAACGCCGAACTGCAGCAGAAACTTTGCCATGAAGCGCCGTTCTATACGCTGGGCCCGCTCGTGACCGATATCGCACCGGGCTACGATCACATTACGTCCGCGATCGGCGCCGCCATCATGGGATGGTCGGGTGCGTCGCTGCTCTGCTACGTGACGCCGGCCGAACATCTGTCGTTGCCGAACGCCGAAGACGTGCGTCAGGGGTGCATTGCTTACAAAATTGCCACGCATGCATCGGACATCGCGCGCGGCCGTCCGGGCGCCCGCGATCGCGACGACGCATTGTCGCGCGCGCGTTTCTCGTTCGATTGGAATCAACAGTTTGCTCTGTCGCTCGATCCCGAAGCGGCGAAAGCCAAGCACGACTCGACGTTGCCCGAAGAAGGTTACAAGGACGCACGCTTCTGCTCGATGTGCGGTCCGAAGTTCTGCGCGATGCGGATTTCCGACGACGCGCACAAACTGCTCGATAAGCCGCAACCGGTCGCGTCTCCCGTTTAAAATTGGCACGGTCCGCCAGCGTCACGGTTCCCGCGTCGAGCGGGAACATCGGCCCCGGGTTCGATGTGCTGGGGCTCGCGCTTAATTTTCGAAACGAACTTCATGTGAAGGTTTTGAACGGCGGCGCCGTCGACCCGTTGTTTCGCATCGTCGGCGAAGGCGAAGGTTCGCTGCCGGTCGATCGTCGGAACGTTCTTTATAAAACGATCGAACAGGTTTTTTCGAAAGCCAAAGCACGCGTTCCGAAGTTGGAGATCGTTTGCGTGAACCGAATTCCATTGGCGCGCGGACTCGGATCGAGTTCGGCTGCGTATTTGTCGGCGTTGCTCGCGGCAAATCGATTATTGAACGACCGTTTTTCCGTCGAAGAAATTTTGAATTTCGCCACTGAGTTGGAAGGTCATCCGGATAATGTGGCTCCGGCGCTGCTCGGCGGTGTACGTGCGTCCGGCGTGTACGGTGGTCGCGTGGTCACCGCGGCGTTGCCGTTGCCGCGATTGAAAATGGTCGTGGCGATTCCGAAATTTGAATTGTCGACGAAGAAAGCGCGCAAAGTTTTACCGAAAAAAATTCCAATGACCGATGCGGTTTCAAATTTGTCGGCGGTCGCACTGTTGTCTCATGCGTTCACGTCAGCGCCGAAGTTGCTTGGGAATTTGTTGAATGATCGTTGGCACGAGCCCTACCGCGCAAAGTTAATACCCGGTTTCTACAATGTAAAAAAAGCCGCGCTCGCCGCCGGAGCGTTCGGCGTGACGTTGTCGGGGGCGGGACCGACGATTTTAAGTTTTGTGGACGGAAAGTCTTCAGGCCGCGTCGCCAAGGCGATGCAGGCTGCGTTTGCGAAAGCGGGCGTCGACAGCAAAACGATGCAGCTTGAGATCGATAAAAAAGGAGCAACAGTCAAATGAGTGCGCGTACAGTGGTCATGAAATTCGGCGGAACGTCCGTTAAGGACGCGGAGCGCGTGAAGCGCGCGGCGCAACGCGTGGTCGAAACGCGCCGCAAAGGCAACCGCGTGGTCGTCGTGGTTTCGGCGCCCGGTGATATGACCGACGATTTGATTGAAAAAGCGAACGCGATCACGTCCGAACCCGACGGTCGCGAATTGGACATGTTGCTTGCCACCGGTGAGCAAGTTTCAATCGCATTGCTTTGTATGGCGATCAAAAACCTTGGGGCTGACGCCATTTCTTTGACTGGACCGCAGGCGGGAATTCAAGCCGACCACGTGCACACGAAAGCCCGGATTACATCGATCCGACCGACGAAGCTCATAAAAGAGTTGAAATCCGGGAAAATCGCGGTGGTGGCCGGATTTCAGGGTCTCAACCCGCAAGCCGATATTACGACGTTGGGCCGAGGGGGGTCCGATTTGACGGCCGTGGCGTTGGCCGCAGCGCTGAAAAGTGATGTGTGTGAGATATATACGGACGTTTTAGGGGTCTATACCACCGATCCTCGAATTGTATCTGATGCACAAAAAATCCCAGAAATTTCCTATGATGAGATGCTTGAATTGGCCGGATCCGGTTCGCAAGTGATGCAGGCCCGTTCAATCGAAGTGGCAAAAAAATTCGGAGTGGACATTCACGTGAGATCAAGTCTCGAAAATAAAACAGGCACCATGATCACAAAATCGCGTCCGTCGATGGAAGCACCGGTGGTTTCCGGTATCGCTTTCGACGGAAATGAAGCGAAGTTGTCGATTACCGCCGTTCCCGACCAACCTGGCGTTGCCGCGAAAATTTTCGGCGCGCTCGCCGAAGACAGCATCAACGTGGACATGATCATCCAATCCTCCGCCGAAGACGGTATGAATGATATCTCCTTTACCGTGACGCGCCCCGACCTCAAACGCGCGCTGGTAATCCTCGAATCCGTGAAGAAACGCCTCGGTTCCGGCGTGATCGTCAGCGACGACAGCGTCGCGAAAGTGTCGATCGTCGGCGTGGGCATGCGCAGCCATCCGGGCGTCGCCGCAAAAATGTTCTCCACGTTCGCCGACAATAATATCAACATTGAAATGATTTCGACTTCGGAAATTAAAGTCGCCTGCGTTATTCGGCAGGCCGACGGACCGCGCGCCGTAAAACTCCTACATAAAGCGTTTGGACTTGAGAAACCTCGCTCATGACCGAACGCGCGAACAAGCGCCGGTCTGCGACCAAACGAAATCTCGTACCGACTAGGCACGTAAAACTTTTCGACACCACGCTGCGTGACGGCACGCAAGGCGAAGGCATCTCCATTTCCATCGACGATAAGTTGAAGGTGGCTGAGACGCTCGATCGTCTCGGCGTGCATTACATCGAGGGTGGTTGGCCGGGCTCGAATCCCAAAGACGAACTTTTCTTTCAGCGCGCGCGCAAAGAGTTGAAGTTTAAGCACGCGAAGCTCGTCGCGTTTTCGAGTACGCGCCGCAAGGGCCGTACCGCGGCGACCGACGAAAACATTTTGCGTCTCGTGCAAGCAAATACGCCGGCGGTGTGCATTTTCGG
>CAYXDS010000215.1:0-4434 GCA_964463805.1 uncultured Elusimicrobia bacterium
CGCTACGGCCCGAATCAAATTCTGACCCGGTCCGGCTATTGCCGGGGGGGGCGCGGCAATGCTACCATGGCCGACTTATGCTACGACTAATGTGCCGTGCGAAAATCCACCGTGCCACGATCACCGCGAGCCGACTCGATTACGAAGGCAGCATCGAAGTCGACGAGACATTGATGAACGCGGCCGGGATCTTCGAACATGAAATGGTGTTGGTCGCGAACCTCGCGAACGGACACCGGTTTGAAACTTACGTGATCAAAGGCCGCAAGAATTCGGGCGTGATCGGACTGAACGGCGCCGCCGCTCGGCTCGGATCGCCCGGCGATAAAATTATCGTGATGTCGGTGGCGTGGCTCGACGACGTCGCCGCGAAAAAACTGAAACCGCAATTCGTGCAAGTGGACGCGAACAACCGCGTACTGGCCACGAGAAACGGTGTGGCGCGTGAACGAACCAACTCCCGCTAAAAAAGCGAACCCCGCCGATAAAAAAATCTTCGTGATCGATGACGACGATTCGATCCTCTCGATGTTGCGAACGACGTTCGAAGTGGAAGGTTTTCAAGTCCGTACGGCGCGCGACGGCCGCGACCTTCTGAAGAAATTGCAAGGATTCATTCCCGATCTGATCGTTTCCGATTTGATGATGCCGGGCTCCGGCGGTTACGACGTGTTGCGCGTGCTGCAAGGCGATCCGCAAACGGCGCGGGTTCCCGTTTTCATCATCACCGGTTCGAGCATGGCCGAGTCGACAAAGCAAGTGATGCAGCAGGAGCCGAATCTCGCCGGTTATTTCCAGAAACCGATTCGGGCCGAATCGCTTATGAGACAGGTGCACAAGAAACTCAATACGTTGTCATTGAAGGAAGCGAATGAGCAAACCAGGCCAAAGCCGACCGCTTTCGGATTCGACGACGTGCTCTAAACGATGAAGTGGTGGCAAACTCGTTGGGCGAAAGCGCTGGCCGTCGTGGCGGTCGCGTTCATCGGCGTCATCGCGCTCGTTTATCTCGACGTCGTTTCACGCGCGAAGGAATCCTACCTGGAAGCCGAAAAATACATGGAGTGGCAGCGCCATCCCGAGCAAAAAAAGAAATTTTTCGACGATGCGTATGAGGTCGGCAAAATGAAACTCGACGCAGAATTGTCGAAAGGGAAATTGTCGCAGCCCGATTATCAGTTGAAACTCGACGCGCTCGCGTTCGACCGCGATTTTCGGATCAACGAATCCTCGTTGAAATACGCGTATCAGTGGTACAAAGACACGTATGAATTGTTCAGTCCCCCCGAATCCGACTGGGTGAAAAAGGCGCGCGTGAAAGCGCCCGAGGCGCTCGAGCTTTGGAAAAAAGAATTAAATGAGAAAAAAATCCCGTTCGAAGACACGATGTTCGAATAAACAACGGCGGTTCTCGTTCGTATCGGTGAGGAAAGGCGCGCGCCGTCTTTCGCGATGGATGATCGCATTGGCGTTGTTGCCGCTGCTGTGGGGCGCGTTACACCAAACGGGGCTCATGTTGCCGAATCTGCTCGATGAGGGCGCGCACGCGTGGGCGTTTTACGCAGCCGGAGTTCTCTCCTATATCCTGATCGAGCGATTTTTGGCGCGGCCGATGTGGTTGTACGTGTTCGGCCACGAACTTACGCACGCGCTGACCGGTGTATTGTCCGGCGCCAAAGTCCACTCGTTCAAAGCGAAATCGACCGGAGGCGAAGTGAGATTGTCGAAATCAAATGCGTTCATTGCGTTGTCTCCCTACGTGGTACCGTTGTACGCGCTCGCGATTATTCTCGTTTACGCGATCACGCGTCATTGGTGGAACCCTCCGCAACTGGTGCCCGCGTTTCAGTTCGTGCTTGGTCTCACAATGTCTTTTCATATCTCGCTGACGATCTCCGCCATCCACAAACACCAGCCTGATTTAAAAGTGTTGGGATTTTTCCTGTCGGGCGTGTTGATATGCCTTGGTAACGTTTTGATGCTCGCGTTGCTCGGCATCAGTTTGTTCGTGAAGACACCGAGTTTAACCGCTTATGGAAAAGCAGTGGGCGCTGATACGCTCGTTGCCTGGCAAAAAACATTGAACGTCGCTTCCATTGGCATGTCGCACGCAACAGCGGCAATAAAAGAACAACGATGGATCCCTTAACGCATTGTCTGGTCGGCGGTCTCGTCGCAAAGACGTTGAAGTCGCATCCGCGGCGATTTTGGATCCTCACGTTTCTCGGTGAAGCGCCCGATCTCGACGTATTCTTCGGCGGCCTTGGATCGTGGGCGTTTTGGCTTCAGCATCGCGGAATCACGCATTCGTTTTTCGGCGTCGGCATACAGGCGTTTTTGTTTACGGTGCTGTTCTCGAAGTGGGATCACGGTTATTTTCACCGGCGATTGACCGTTTATTCGATTCCGTTGTTTTTGCACATGCTGTGCGATTGGTTGACCAGCTACGGCACGCCGTTGCTGTCTCCGTTCGACTTCCGCGAATTTTCGGGCGATTTGGTGCCGGCCGTGACCGTGGTGCCGCTGGTTTTTTTAGGGATCGGACTTTTTTGGCTGCACAGGAAAAAAGCGCAAGGATGGCGCGCCACGCATTACCTATGGGGCGCCTGGGGGCTTTATTTGATCTTTTCGTTGTCGAGTCGCTCGTTGGCGCGAGGGCTTGTCGCGCCAACCGAAGTTCGCGCGACGCTCGTGGCGGGACTTATGAATCCGTTTCGCTGGACCGCCGTCGAAGAAAGCAAGCCGTGCTGTTCGTATGAAGCGTATTCGATTGATATCCTGAAGCGCACGTCGACGCCGTTGATCCGGCTTGGCACGCCGCTTGACGATTTTGCGGTGCAATCGAGTTTGAAATCGCCGATCGCGAAAACCTTCATGGAAACCACGCGTTGGCCGGTCGCGCGCGTGTTTGCGCTGACCGACGGCGGCTGGAGCGTCGAATGGGGAAAAGTTATCTTCTCCTCGCGCGGCATCGTGCGTTCGAAATTGCTGGTGCGCGTGGCCGCTGATGGAACCGTTTTGGAACAAAAGAAAGTATTCGGATTTTGGAGCCCTCATGAAAAAGTCACAGACATCCCACGTAAGTGGGAATCGATACAGTAAGTTTCTTCTTCTCGCCTGCGTTTTGTCGCCGTGCGTGCTGCCCGCCGCGGTTAAGCCTGGAGAGTTTTATACGCAAGGACCGACGTCTTCAAAGAAAATCGCGTTGACGTTCGACGACGGACCCGGCCCGAACACCGAAAAGTTTTTGGAATTGCTCGATCGTTATCAAGTGAAAGCGACGTTTTTCGTGCTCGGTGAACAAGTGCGTTTGCGTCCGCAAGTCGCCAAAGAAATCGTCGAAAAAGGCCATGAAATCGCCAGTCACACAATGACCCACATCAACTACGTCAAGCGTTACAATTACTGGTTGGGGCAAGCGAAAAACAATCAGGAGAAAGCCGCCCAACTTGCAAAACAAGATCTTGTGAAGGACATTAAAGACGCTCGCGTGATGATCGAAAAAAATGTGGATAGAAAAATGAAATTGATGCGCATGCCGCACGGCATCGACAAGCCGTGGATCAAATCGGCCGCGAAAGAGACTGGATTTACGCTTGTGAATTGGACCTATGGTTCGGATTGGACTTCGGCGCCCGCCGAAAAACAGATTCCGGGTTATTTGAGTGCGGTGAAGCCGGGCGCGATTATCCTTTTGCACGACGGCTGGCCGAAGAGCGACAAGTCGCTGGCGATCGCCGAAGCGGTGATCAAAGGCGCAAAAGAAAAAGGATTGGAGATTGTGACGGTGGGGGAACTGCTCGGAGCCGGAAACTAACGCAGCGAGCTTTTGTAACGCTCGACCGATTTCTTCACTTCGTCGATCGCATCGACCGCTTTCGCCCATCCTTGCACTTCGATCGGCACGCCTTCCAGTTGCTTATACGTTCCGAAGAAGTGTTCCACTTCGCGTAAATAGTGGCTGGGCACGTTTTCGAGCTCGTGATACTCGGCGAAGAGCGGATCCGTGTTTGGCACGCCAAGCACTTTAAAATCGTTTTGGCCGTTGTCTTTCATCTTGAATAGGCCGATCACGCGCGCTTCGATCAAGCATCCGCTGAACGTCGGCTCGTTGACCATGACCAGCACGTCGAGCGGGTCTCCGTCTTCGGCCAGCGTCTGCGGCACGAAACCGTAATCTCCCGGATAGTGACTCGACGCGAATAGATATCGATCCAGCCGGATCAGTCCGGTGCGTTTGTCGACTTCGAATTTGTTGCGCCGTCCTTTCGGGATCTCGATGATCGCATTGACCACGCGAGGGATATCATTTCCCGGAGGAACGAGCATATAAGGATTATTTTGATTTTTTTCTGCCATGGAAGTACGCGAACCTATCAAATTCGGTTAGCATCGTCATATGAAAGCCGTTCGTCGAAGCGTCGCGCCCATATG
>CAYXDS010000216.1:0-4431 GCA_964463805.1 uncultured Elusimicrobia bacterium
GAGAATCACGAATACCTACGGTTGATTCGCGATGCGTTGAGTCGTACAAGCGATGAAGGACAACAGCAACGCTACGAACGGGATTACGAATCGGGACGCGTGATTTTGGGTTGGCTCGGTGATGTTGAAAAATTCATCAATGATAGATTGGCATCGCCGCGCACCACGAACGCCGAAAGAGAGAAATTAGTTGAGCGTCTGAAAGCGATTAAGCAAGCGCGGAACCAGATCTATAAAAGTCCGGCCGGTAATTTCCTCCTTGTCATTGGTGCTCCAGAAGTAAATCACGCTAGGGCGATTGTTTCCGATTTCAATAAAGCGATCGCAAAACTCGAGGCGCAAAAAGGCGGCGTGAGGGCAGCCGCTGCGGTTGGAGCAACCGAAGTCATTTCTCCGGAGATGTTGAGCGGCGGGACATTGGGTTTAGGCCTCACGCGCATAGCGATCGATCAGCTTATCGCCGAGTTGAAGAAGTCACGCGATGAACTCGCAGCTAAGATTAAATGGGCTGAAGACAACGATTTTTCCACGCCTTCGCCGGTTTTGAGCCGTTTCGAAATGGAACTCCTCGAGTTTCGCGCGTACCTTCGTGCTTTGCAAACCAAAATAAATCGCTCTTCAACTGCGGAAAGAGAAGCTTTGATCCTTGAGTATCGAGAAGCGGCCCAGAGCGGAGTGTGGCGCGACGCGCGCGGCCAAATCAAAACGATTCGCTACGGCGTCGGCGAAGCTTACAATCGTCTGCGCAATCTCGAAGACGGCTACAACGTCCCAGCCAATCAAAGATTAACGAAGCCCACTCGACCCGCTCCTACAACCGGCAAAGAGAAGTCACAGTTGGATCCGGCCACGGCTGCCTTATTGCTGGCGACGATGTTCCAAGGTCCATCGAAATCCGATCCGATATTGCCGCCTTCCGAAACGGAAAAAACAAAAAGTTATACGCCGCTGTTCAGCGACAACAAACCGGACCGCGCCGGCAACCAATTGACGCGCGTGATTCAAGCGCGGGTCGGCTCGGCGATCCAGGTCCGTAATCTTGCCGGAGATTTGATCGGTACCATCCAGGGCGACATCCGCATTGCGCGTGGAGGCGTCACCGTGCCTATGCGTTCGGCTTTGGGCTCGCTTACACGGGCCGATAGAATCACCGGCGATTTCGAATATGTTCGCGTGGTTCGTGCGCCGGATGGGCGCGTGTTGCGTCAAGAAGTCATCAAAGTGCCCAAGGGCAAAGAAATTTCATTGAACGACTCGATTGCCGAACTCGAGGTTGCGGTGAAGGGCGTGAAACCGTCGGTGGTCGTAAAACCGGTCGCCGGCAATCCGACCATTGTCGAATTTGTGCCGCAACACGGACGTCGTTTCATCAACTACTACTCACAAGCGACCAAAGAAGACCCGAACGTAAAACTACTTCGTAAGTCGTTCTCCGACGGAACGGAAGAAATTTATCCCGAGAAAGATCAAAGATTAAACCCCGTTACCGGTGAGTGGGTGCCGGGCTCGGTCATTGTGAAGAAGGACGGCATCGTGATTGAACGTCGTGCGCTCGATTCGAAGCAGCCGTTCGACGAAGAAGGCCGTCCGTTGTTCATCGTCGATCGTGTTTTGACCGTCCGCCCTATCGATAAATTGCCGGCCGACATCGTTCGCCGCTTCGGACGCGAGCGGCTCGAAAAATTCTTTGCCGAGATTGAGGTGGCTGCTTCTAAAAATCCATTTGTGCGATCAGCAATAGATACATGGCTTCGAAACGCCTCAACGGGCGGAGTGATCGGAGAACGATTTATTGGTTTGATTCTTGGTGGTTTGGGTCTTAGCGATTCACCGATAAACCGACTGTTGATCAATTTGGCCGTGTCGAATCCGAATTTGTTGTTTACGCGCGAGACGCGGTTGCAAACCTACAAAGCGCGTTACACGGCCGCCGGTGGTTTCTTGTATGCACGCATGGATGAAGAGCGGAACGAGATCACCTATTACGACGTCGAGAAACAAGCTGAGATTTGGAATCGGACGTCGGGGCAATTAATTGAAGTCCGAAAAGTCACGATGCGGTTGAACTCGGCGTTGAACGTGGGACCGGCAAACCCGGTTTATTACGCGGTTGATCATAATTCTCTCGATGAAGGCGTGGTTCGTTACATGAACGAATACGCGGTCTATCCGACCTTGTACGACAAATCGACGAACAACGCGCCGCTGCCTGAGCCAGTGCGACAGCTCTCGTTGTTGACGGCGCGGGACCGCATGGTCAGTCCTGCGCTGGCCGCCACTCGTGGGCTTGCGTCCGATAATCCCCTTTCTGCCGCTGTGAATACAATGACGATGTCCGCTGCGAAGCCCGCTTTGGTGCCCGCTGGTAAAACGCCTTATTGGCAAGTTACGCGTTTCAGCTACGAAGAATCGGATGCCGTGGATCCATACGGCATGCGTGTGCCGTCGATGCGCGTGATTGAAACGGAAGATCCGCGCGGCGTGACGCGTTTTGATTTCGATTATGTTCGCCAGAAAGACGGTTCCATTGCACGAGGGAACGAAATCGCACGTTATCGTTTCGAAAAAACGGCCGAAGGACTTTTCCAACTTGAAAACGGATCTTTGTCCGTGGCCGCTTCGCGCAGCGTGCCGGTGCAACCCGGTCAAATGAGATTCGCTCGCACCGAGCCGAAAGTGACCGTTGCCGCAGACAAAACCGAAAGGATCGTGCCTGGAGAATTGCGCGGTCTATTAGCCGATGCACGTTGGATCAACCGCGGCCGTCCGCTCGAAACACGGGTACGGCCCGACGATTTATTGGTCGGAATCTTGGTCGAAAACCGTAAAGACAACAACGGATTTAATGGTTTCGGCACCCTCGTACCGGCCATCCAACATGAAGATATTTATGGGCGCTCGCACATTGTCGAAGAAATGGTTAAGCCGTTTGAAGGGCGTTTCGGTTTGAAAGGACGTGTGGTCACTCGCAACAACGGTTTCGTGTGGACCGAAGGCAGCCAGTGGGTGGCCAAAGACTCAACCGTCTATATGCCAACGACCGGTCTCACGTTGCCGACCGATACGCGTACATTTGATCCGCGTGGCATGGCCAGAGTTCGTACGAGTGCGTTGGATAAAGTGCTCGATAAAGATCCTTATATGCCGGATCAAGGAAACGTCGGCCTTTATCAGCAGCGGCAATCCGATATTTTAAACCGTCAGACCGGACGTCCGATTGGTCGACAAAATCAGATCATGGATGCGTCGGGTCGTCTACGTGCGATGGAGCACCGGATAACAAATGCCGATTTCAAGTCATTCATTTTCATGCCAAACGAACGCGAAATGCTTCTTAATCCAGTCGGCCAAACGAGAACCTATTTGAATCCGGCCAAAGATTTGTCGAATTCCAAATTCGTGATCGTTTCGGTGGATGCTGTACGGCGGGATAATTTGAAAATTACGTTTACCGATAAATCCGGTCGTACCGTTACGGTGGGCGCCAATGCGGATGTTCCTTTCTTCACTCCCGAAGAAGGTCTTGCGTACACATATACGATGCAGAATGAAGACGGTTCCAAAGAAGTGGCGACTGTGGTTTCGTCCGACGGCGATACACGCGCTCTCGATAATCCGAGGGGAAGCAAGTTGTTGATCGTACCGGTGGCCGATCTCGCTTCGATGGGACTCGACATCCAATCGATTCAGTCGGCCGAATTAACGAATGGCAATGAACTGATCGACGGCGTTTCAAGCATGGAACGCCTTGAAGGCGGTTTCGGCGCCAATGGAAAAGTGCTTTCGCGTCGCGTTGTTACAGATCAATGGGGCCGGCCGTTGCGTGTGGAATCCAGTTTGGGCGAAGTAAAGATTACACGTGGTTCGCGCGGAAACATGCTCGTCGAATACGGTCCGAAAGATAATCGAATCAAAGACGTTTGGATTAGCGGATTTTTGTGGTCGCGCACGTTTTTCTTGAAGGAAGGCTATAACAAACGAGAAGTGACGATTTTATTCTTACCGTCACCGGATCCGACCATCTCGCAGCCGTTTGCTTTGATTGACAACCCGACCAAGTGGCAATCAAGCGTGATCGTCGATTCGAACAGCGATATAGCCGCCCACTTGCACTACATTTCGAACGGCTACAAAGGCGTACGCGCGGACATTTATCCCTACGACGATATCAAGTTCGATAAAGACGGTCAGTTGTTGCGGGTGCCTTTCATCACCGCCTACAATCCGTACAACATCAATGTGCGCGATCTGCCGATGCCACAACGTTCGATTTACGCGAACTACGCGAATGCGCTCGCGCGCGCTTATCAAACGTCTCGGACCGTCAATGAAACGTATCAAAATCTCCAAACACGTTTTTCAGATTGGCCGATTTTGCCGTCGATTATCAACGCGTTCGGACCGGACCAAGTAAAAGACGAATACCTGCTG
>CAYXDS010000217.1:0-4340 GCA_964463805.1 uncultured Elusimicrobia bacterium
ATGGGACGACGGCGCGTCCTCGCGGCCTTGAACTTGGATCGATGCTCGCTAAAAAGGCGGGCGCGGGCCTTGATGCTTGCGCCGCTTTGCAAACCGAAATCGAACTTGGCCCGGGACAAACCGTCGAGAGGGTTTTCTTTCTCGGCGAAGCGGCCGACCGCAAAGCGGCGGTGGAATTGATTCGACGAGCGCGCGCTATGAATTTCGAATCGGCGCTGCAAGAAATTCAAAAATATTGGAACGACGTCCTTGGCGCCGTGCGGGTCCGCACGCCCGATCCATCCATGAACCTTTTACTGAACCGTTGGCTGCTGTATCAGACGCTCGCGTGCCGGATGTGGTCGCGCAGCGGTTTTTATCAATCCGGCGGCGCCTATGGATTTCGAGATCAGCTGCAAGACGCGATGGCGTTGATCGTTGCCCGGCGGGACCTCGCGCGTGAACACATCCTGCGCGCGGCGCGGCGACAATTCCCGGAAGGAGACGTGCAGCACTGGTGGCATCCCCCTTCTGGCCGCGGCGTCCGCACAAAAATTTCGGACGATCTGCTCTGGCTGCCGCACGCGCTCATTCATTACTTGGAAGTGACCGGAGACTCCGGCATTCTTGACGAACCGGTTTCGTTTCTCGCCGGCGAACCGATTCCCGACGGAAAAGAAGATTTTTATTTTCAACCCGCCGATTCCCAGGAAACCGCCACTCTTTTTGAACACTGCGCGCGCGCTCTAGATCGTAGTTTGTCCGTCGGAAGCCATGGCCTTCCTTTAATGGGTGCCGGCGATTGGAACGACGGAATGAACCAGGTCGGGCACAAAGGCAAAGGCGAAAGCGTTTGGTTGGCGTGGTTTTTGCATACGACGCTGTGGGAATTCGCGAAATTGGCGCAGGCGCGTGGCGAACATGAACGCGCCGAGAAATGGCGTTTGCATGTCGGAGAATTAAAAACCGCGGTTGAGCGTCACGGCTGGGATGGAGAATGGTACCGGCGAGCGTACTTCGATGATGGCTCGCCGCTCGGATCGTCCGTCAACAGAGAATGTCAAATCGATTCGATCGCCCAATCGTGGGGTGTTCTTTCAGGCGGAGCGGACCCGGCGCGCGCATTAAGGGCAATGCAAGCCGTGAAGGAAAAACTGCTGCGCGAGGAAGACAAAATACTTTTGCTTTTCACACCGCCTTTCAACACATCGGATCCCAGTCCCGGATATATTCAAGGTTATTTACCGGGCGTTCGTGAAAACGGCGGGCAATACACGCACGGGGTCATCTGGACTCTCATGGCTTTCGCGGCGCTTGGCGACGGAAAGCAAGCCGGAGAACTTTTTTCTTTGCTGAACCCGATCAACCATGGAAAATCCCGCGCGGATATTAACCGTTACAAGGTGGAGCCGTACGTGATGGCCGGCGACATCTACTCGGAATTCCCGCACGTGGGACGCGGCGGATGGACCTGGTACACGGGCTCGGCCGGCGTGATGTATCGCGCGGGCGTGGAATGGATTCTTGGTTTCCGGTTAAGAGGGACTAAACTTTATATCGATCCCTGCATTCCATCTTCTTGGCCCGGCTATGAGATGGACTTTCGCTACCATTCGTCTCGTTATGAGATTAAGGTCGAAAACCCAAAATTCATCAGCCGCGGAGTCCTTTCCGCAAAAATGGACGAAAAGCCGGTCCGCGCGTTGGAAGGAATTTTGCTCGTCGACGACGGCGCGCAGCACAGCATTCGAATCGTTCTCGGGTAGAAGAGATCCGGCCGCTTGCCGCTGGCGGCGATTTATGTCAGTGTGGACCCAGAGTTTAATCCTCGTCGTAATCTTATACAGCGCGGTTGTACTCATGTGAATCCGAAAAGAGCAGATGCTCGCCGGACGCTGTGCAGGAATCTCATCTGAATTATTAAACGTTCTCCTTGAGCCCCTTCCCATCCCGTGGTGTTTATTCTCATCGGTTCAAATCAATAGATCAAGGAGATCAAAATGACAAAGTTATTCGTAGGAAGCCTTC
This sequence comes from uncultured Elusimicrobia bacterium, assembly GCA_964463805.1. Taxonomy (GTDB): domain Bacteria; phylum Elusimicrobiota; class Elusimicrobia; order F11; family F11; genus JAJVIP01. The sequence continues at coordinate 2,008 of CAYXDS010000217.1, forward strand.
CGTTCGATACCACAGAGGACCAGCTTCACGCATTGTTCGTGAATCACGGTTCCGTGAACAGCGCGAAAATCATCAGCGACCGGGAGACGGGCCAGTCCCGTGGTTTCGGTTTCGTCGAAATGGGTGACGATGCGCAAGCGCATTCGGCTATCACCAAACTAAACGGCAGTTCTGTCGGGACCCGGCAGATTATCGTCAACGTCGCTAAACCGATGGAAAAACGCGAAGGCGGTTTCAAACGGGATGGCGCCGGATACGGCAAGAAAAGCGGCGGCCGCTGGTAATTCCAGCGCATCCGAATCCCTATCAAGCGGCCTCTCTGGAAAACGGAGGGGCCGCTTTTTATAGAAACTGAAAAATATGCTTCATAGCGCTGTCGCCTGCTCGCTCACAATGCGGTCCTTTAATGCTTGCTGTTCGTAAAGAAGTTCTTCAGGTAGCCTCGAACCAAAGATTGAAAAAAAGTCCTTTTGACTTTCCAATTCTCGCTCCCATTCTTTCGGATCAATTTCAAACAACTGTTGCCACGCGGCATCCGATAGGGCCAACCCTGTAAGATCGACATCTCTCTTGAAAGGAATGTAACCAACCGGAGTTTCCTGAGCCGCCACGTTCCGCTGGCATCGCTCAATCATCCAAAGAAGAACTCTTAGGTTTTCGCCATATCCGGGCCAAAGCAAGCGCCCTGCTTTGTCTTTCCGAAACCAATTGACTTGAAAAATCAGAGGCGGGTTTCTCAACCGTTTCCCCATCTTGAGCCAATGTCCAAAATAATCGGCCATGTTGTAACCGCAAAACGGCAGCATGGCCATCGGATCTCGTCTCACTTCTCCGAGAGATCCCATCTGCGCGGCGGTCCGCTCGGAAGCCATCGCTGCCCCGAGATATACGCCATGCTGCCAGTTGCGCGCCTGGCATACCAACGGAACCAATCCAGCGCGCCGACCGCCAAAAATGATGGCCGAAATCTTAACGCCGGCCGGATCGAAATATCTAGCGGAAAAAGTGGGGCACTGTGTCACAGGAGCGGTAAAGCGGCTGTTGGGATGAGCGCCCGTCACCGGCTGTCCGTTCTCATCTTTCATGCCGGGAACCCAATTTTTTCCTTGCCAGTTGATTCCCTCAGGCGGCGCCGGTCCATCGCCTTCTTCCCACCATACGGTACGGTCCTTTTTCAAAAGCACATTTGTGAAGATGGTGTTTTTCCGAATCGCCGCGACGCCGTTAGGATTGCTTTTTGAGTTCGTTCCAGAAGCCACGCCAAAAATGCCCGCTTCCGGATTCATGGCGCGCAGATGGCCCTCCTCGTCGATGCGCAGCCAAGCGATATCATCGCCGATCGTCCAAATCCGATAGCCTTTCTTTCTAAATTCTTCGGGCGGCGTCAGCATCGCGAGATTGGTTTTCCCGCAAGCGCTTGGGAAAGCGCCCGCGATATAAGTGACCTGGCCGTGAGGATTTTCGACTCCCATGATCAGCATGTGCTCCGCCAGCCATCCTTCGTTCTTGCCAAGGTAACTCGCGATCCGCAACGCCAAACATTTCTTTCCCAACAACGCATTGCCGCCGTAACCGGATCCAACGCTCCAAATCGTATTTTCCTCGGGAAAATGCAGGATCAAACGCCGATCGATTTTTAAATCCGCTTTGGAATGAAGACACTTTGTGAACTGTCCGTTCGTGCCCAATCTTTTAAGAACATCGGCGCCCATATGAGTCATGATTTTCATATTCAAGGCGACATAGATACTGTCCGTCAGTTGAACGCCGATTTTCGAGAAAGGCGACGATGGCAACCCCATCGAAAACGGAATCACGTACATTTTGCGGCCTTTCATAGACCCGTCAAAAATCTGTCCGGCACGGCGATAACCTTCTTCCGGACACATCCAATTGTTGGTCGGTCCCACGTCCTCTTTATTCCGCGTGCAAATGTACGTGAGATGTTCGGTCCGCGCTACATCATTGGGGGCGGACCGGTGATAAGAGCAACCGGGAAGTTTCGTTTGGTCAAGTTCGATCAATTCGCCCGTTTGAAAAGCTTCTTGCTCCAGACGTTTTTTCTCCGACGCAGAGCCGTCGAGCCAAACGATCCGGCCCGGCTTGCAGAGACCGGCCATGTCTTCGACCCATTTGTTTAATTCAGCGTGTTGAATATTCATAACCTAAGTGTCCCTCTGCGCACAAAAATAACAAAGAGCCCAATTGCTTACTATGAGCGTTGTCATATTGAAAACCCGGATCAAAGACACAAAGGAGTTATTTAAGGAGGGGGGCGATGTGCTTCCCGGGACATGGTTTACACTTTATTCCGGTCACATGGTTTACACTTT
>CAYXDS010000218.1:0-4338 GCA_964463805.1 uncultured Elusimicrobia bacterium
CATGCGAACGGCGCGTGCGCTTTGAATTACATTGAACTGCTCGATTACAAACAGCGCGATGATGCGGTTTATTTCACTTTAAAAAATATCGAGAACGGTCAAACGGTTTCTTTGAAATCGAAAGTCCTCGTGAACGCCTCTGGCGCTTTTGTTGATGACGTTCGCGCGCGAACGCCCACCCATCGGCCAACAGAGGCGTTGTTGGATCGTGTGGCGGGCGCGCACATCGATGTTTATCCAGCCATTACCGACCGTTCGTATTATGTCAGCGCCTCTGATAATCGGCTGGTGTTTCTGTTGAGACGCGACGAAGACGGGCTCATCTACACGCGAATCGGAACGACGGAGCGCCCATTGCCCGCTTCAACTTCTTCCGACTCGCCGAAGCCCGTCCAACGCGAAATCGATTACTTAGCCGATCTTGTCCGCGAATATTTTCCGGAGGCCGCGCTTAAAATTGTGAAAACGGATGCCGGCATCCGCCCGCTGCGTTCGCAACATGGGCTCGACGCATTTCAGAAATCACGCGAGCACGATATCGTGAAGGAGGGGAGTATCTTTCACGTGGTCGGCGTCAAACTCACCGATTATCGGCGAGTGGCGCAAGAATTGGCCAATAAACTGGGTTTCGCCGATGCCGATTCTTCATTGGCGCCGTTGCGGCCTCCTTCTGCGCCGTTGTACCGCGAATCGACGATCAAAGAGTTTGTCGATCGAACGATGGTGTTGCATTGGGAGGATTATGTCTTTCGTCGGCGCGGATTGAAACCGGTGTTGGATGCTGCTTCGAACTCGGTTTTGTTTCAGTCGGAATTTGAAACGTTGGCGGATTTGATGGGATGGGACTCTGGAAAGCGAGCGGCTGAAAAAGAAAACGTCGGCCGAAAACGAGAAGTCCTGCGCCCGGGGGAAAGAAAAGCGCAAGACCCTCGTTAATCGGCCGACTTGTCATCCGCCTAGGCGGATCTAGTCTTCAAACTTTTGGATCCCCGATTAAGACATTCGGGGATGACGACTTTTTAGAACGACACCACGAACTGCACGGCCATTGTCGACGTGCTGTCTTTCGCGACACCTTTGTCGTCCACCCAGATCTTCTTGTTGGACGTGTCGTAGCGATATTCCGCACGAGCAAGGATGTTGTCGGTCAGTTTGTAGCCAGGGGTGATGGTCATGTTCGTCGACGCGTTCTTCGCGACGCCGGTACGCGCACCATCTTTATCGTAGAAGTATTCCACACGACCACCAAGTGAGAATTTGTCGGTGAAGTGGATCACAGGCTGAATGCCCGCGCCGCTCCAGCTGCCGCGATCATCCGCGGTGCCGTCGCCGTCGTTGTCAACGGCCATGGCTTCGGTGCCGGTGTTGCCTTGCAGGTACAAGTCAACTTTCGGAATGAGTTTCGTCAGCACGGTCAAGTCGATGCTGTCACGATTCGCACCGTTGTTGCTCGCTTGCTCCGGACCATGGGTACCGGACAAGGTCGCGCTCAACGGATCTCCGAGATTCAAGCCCATCTTTCCAACGAACGTTTTGCCGTCGTTGTTGTCGTTTGGAAGGTCCCAGCCGTTGACCATGCCCGCAGCGAAATCAATTTTGCCGATCGCATAGGTCACGACGCCGCCCACATGCGTGAACGGTTCGGCCAAACCATACAGGTAACCACGAGTGATCGTGGGGTTGGCGTTGGTTTCGATGACTTCGATTCCTTCGAACGTCGCGAATTTACCGACTTTCAAGCCGAGTTTCGTGACCGGGCAAAGGTAGGTAAGATACGCTTCTTGAAGCGCGATCGCCGAACCCGTGAGGGTTTCGCCGGTCGTCGTCTTCGCATCTCGTCCCGCGTCCAAGTCAACCACGTAACCAATCCCTTCCCCAAAGGATCCAGCCAACGAGAGATGAGCGGTGTTCGCGATGTTGTTGTCCTGCGCGTCATAGCTGCGCAGCGTCGTGATGCCCGTCAACGGTTGGTTGAAGTCGTAGTTGTACTGCGTGTCGACATAACCACTGATGGTCGGACCAGTCGTCTCCGAAGCCATGGTTTGTCCTGCTGCCAATACAAATGGAAGTACCATCCCAAATGCCTTTAGGACGTTCCCCCTGTTTTGACTAATCATGCACTTAGCCTCCTTAAGATAGACGGTAACCGACAAAAAAAAACCTTCCCTCATGGGATTCATTCGGGAAGGCCACATTGCCACTTACTCGCCTGCATCGTTGCTAGCGATGAGGAAGAAATACCAGAAAAGTTTTTCTCGTGTCAACGAATTTTTTGTTTATTTGCGCAACGTTTGATTGTTTTCACCGTGATGTGATAACGTTATGCCCATGGAGATCATCGACGACCTCACCCAAAAAGTCGAGCAAGCGGCGCACACGATTATTGAACTTAAAAAAGAGCGCCGGCATGCGAGTTCGGAACTCGACCTTTTAAGGAATCAACTGCGCGATTATCAAAATCTCGCGCGCGAAAACGAGCGGTATCGCCGTGAACACGAACAACTGCGTTCCCGCTTGCTTCGTCTGCAGAAAAAAATCGACAAACATTTACTGGTGGAGACCACGCTCGCTTCCCAGATGTCGGCAGGAGTGACGACCAATGAAGACAATCCTCAGTGAACGCGTCCGCGTCCAAATTTTCGGCCGAGACTATGAAATGGATTCGGGGGGATTGACGCCGCTCGAAGTTCAAAGTTTGGCCGCTTTCGTCGATGAGAAAATGCGCGAGATCGCCGAAGATTTTTCAATTGTCGATACTCAAAAAGTCGCGGTTCTCGCCGCGGTCAATATCGCGCTCGATTACATTCAACTGAGAGAAAAAGGACACTCCTCTGGTCAGGATCTTACCGTTCAGCTTCAAGCCTTGACCCAAAAGCTTGCGCTCGCGATCAACGGTTAAACCGTTGGAACTCTTCCAAACAAAGCCTGTCTCGGTTGTTACTGCCTCGTCACCGCTTGCTGCGCGCATGGCGCCGCGCGATTGGGATGAATTCATCGGACAAGAACATTTGGTGTCGCCCGGCAGTTTGTTGCGTCGCGCGATCGAAGCCGATCGACTCGGCTCCAGTATTTTTTTCGGCCCCCCGGGCACCGGCAAAACGGCGCTCGCTCGGTTGGCCGCGCGCAAGTCTCAAGCGGCGATTGAATATGTGAATGCGGTCACGGCCGGTGTCGCCGAGTTGCGCAACGTGGTCAAGCGGGCCATCGATCGCAAACGGGCGAACGGGCAACGCACGCTGTTGATTGTCGATGAAATCCATCACTTTAATCGTTCCCAGCAAGACTCGTTGTTGCCGGATGTCGAGCGCGGCAATCTTACGTTGGTTGGCTTAACCACCGAAAATCCTTACTTCTATGTGAACACCGCTTTGATGTCGCGCTCAACCGCGTTTGAATTTAAACCGCTAAGCGATGCTGCGCTGAACAAAATTTGGACGCACGCTTTGAACGACGCTGAGAGAGGCCTCGGCAAATACAAAACCGATGTTTCCGACGACGCTTTGAATCATTTCATCCGCTGGGCCGAAGGCGACGCGCGCCGTTTGTTAAACGCGTTGGAGTTGGCGGTGACCACCACGCCCACCGAGGCCGAAAATTTGGTGCGGCTCGATTTGGCCGTCGCTCAAGCCTCGACGCAAAGGCGACCGATTCGCTACGATAAAACCGGCGATGAACATTACGACACGATTTCCGCGTTCATTAAATCCATGCGCGGCAGCGATCCGGACGCCGCGTTGTACTGGCTGGCGAAGATGATCCACGGAGGCGAGGACCCGCGCTTCATCGCGCGGCGCATCGTCGTCCACGCGGCGGAGGATGTGGGGCTGGCCGATCCGATGGCGCTGGTGCTGGCGAACGCGGCGTTTCAAGCGGCGGAATTCATAGGCTGGCCGGAAGCGCGCATCCCCATCGCCGAGGCGACCATCTACATCGCCACGGCGAACAAGAGCAACAGTGTCATCAAAGCGATTGATGCCGCGCTCGAAGATGTGAAGTCCGGACGTACGCTCGCTGTGCCGGAACACCTGCGCGACGGCCATTACAAGGGCGCAAAAACTCTCGGCCACGGCGCCGGCTACCAATACGCGCACGACGGCAAAGACCATTTCGTGCCGCAAGATTATCTCGGCGCGGCCAAGCGCTATTACGACCCCACCGAACAAGGCGTGGAAAAGAAAATCAAGGAACGGCTGGATAACTGGCGCAAGCAAAACCAGGCTGCGCTCGACAGCGAAGCGAAGCGGGAATAGCTTTCTGTCGGCATGACCCGTGACGCATTCAAAAAGCATGTTGAAGACAGCATCGAAGAGCTTATCAAGTCACCAGAGGAACGAATAG
>CAYXDS010000219.1:0-4282 GCA_964463805.1 uncultured Elusimicrobia bacterium
CTCTGGAAGTATTAAAACTCCTGACGTCTCGGGCGCTCGCGTCGATTGAAAAATCCGGCGCGACACTCAAGCAGGCACTCACCGGTTTTCGTGAATTCCCATCCCTGAAAACGATCCGCGCATTCGGCTTGATGGTCGGGTTGGAATTGAATGAGAGCGGAGAACCTTACGTGAATCTGGCTCGCGAACGCGGCCTGTTGATTAATTGCACACAAGGCAACGTATTACGCTTTTTACCGTCCTATTTTATGTCGCAGGCCGACATGAACAAAGGGCTTAAAATTCTGCGGTCGGTCTTTCAAACATTGAACGACACGAACCGCAAACAAAAATAGAGGGAGAAGTTATGGCGAAGAAAAAACGGTCGCTGCGGTTTTCGGCGAAGACGTCCCGGAATCGGCGCGGGAAAATTGTGATGATCAAAGCGCGAGAAATCCTTGATTCGCGCGGCAATCCGACCGTTGAAGTCGACGTCATTCTCTCGGACGGCAGCATCGGTCGCGCCGCGGTTCCCTCCGGCGCCTCCACGGGCGCGCACGAAGCGCTTGAAATGCGCGACGGCGACGCGCGACGCTACGGCGGTAAAGGCACGCTGAAAGTCGTTCAAAACGTCGAATCAAAAATTTCCGGAGCGCTGAAAGGGCACGATGCGTCGAACCAGATCCATATCGACGAACGGCTAATCGAAATCGATGGCACGCCGAACAAATCAAATCTCGGCGCGAACGCGATTCTCGGCGTCTCTCTCGCCTGCGCGCGTGCGGGAGCCTCCTCAAAAGGAATTTCTCTTTATCAACACATCCGCGAATCGTTCGGTTACGAGCGCAAACAGATTCTTATGCCGGTTCCGCTGATGAACGTATTGAACGGCGGAGCGCATGCGGACAACAACGTCGACATGCAGGAATTCATGATTGTGCCGGTCAAAGGTGGAACTTTCCGCGAGGCTCTTCGCGTCGGTGCCGAGGTGTTTCATGCGCTAAAGAAAATTCTTCATTCGAAAAATTTGGCCACGTCGGTCGGCGACGAAGGCGGGTTCGCACCCAATCTTTCCTCGAACGAAGAAGCGCTCGAACTGCTGTGCCAAGCGATAACAGCGGCCGGTTACAAACCCGGCAAAGACGTTTTGCTCGCCATGGATGTCGCTTCCAACGAACTTTACTCGAACGGCCGTTACACGCTCGAAGGGGAAAAAGGCCAACCCTCGCTCACCTCACGCGAAATGGTCTCCTTCTATGAGAAATGGCTCAAGGATTACCCGATCGTTTCGATTGAAGACGGACTTTACGAGGATGATTGGGACGGATGGAAGATGTTGACCGATTCGCTCGGCAAACGCCTGCAATTGGTCGGCGACGATCTTTTCGTCACGAACACACAGCGTTTGCAGGAAGGAATTGACCGCGGCGTCGGCAATGCGATTCTCATCAAAGTGAATCAGATCGGCAGCTTGACCGAAACGATTCGCGCCATCCAATTGGCCTCAAAGCACGGTTATAAATCGATCATTTCACATCGCTCGGGCGAAACCGAAGACGCGTTCATCGCCGATCTGGCGGTCGCCACCGGCGCCGGTCAAATCAAAACCGGTTCGGCGTCCCGCTCGGACCGTATCGCGAAATACAACCAGTTGTTGCGGCTCGAAGAAGAACTCGGCCGGCGCGCGACGTTCCCGGGCCATCACGTCTTCGAGAATTAATGACGGACGGCGATGCCCGCTAAAAAGAAGTGGATTATAGCCGGCGGCGTTTTCGTTCTTATTCTCACGTTTCTTTTTAGCGACGGTGTTCGCCATACGTTTTCCCGAAGGCGAGCCATCAACGCCGCAGAGAAAGAGCTGGCTCGCCTGAACCAAGAAGCGCAGCAAACGAGAGAAAAGATCAACCGCCTTGAAACAAACCCCGACAGCTACGAGCAATTGGTTCGAAAAGAACTTGGTTATTTGAAACCGGGAGAAAAAGAAGTCCGGTTTGTGAATAAGTAACGCCATGTCCCGCACGTTTTATGTCGATTGTCCGTGCTGCAAAGCGCTGCTCGAAGTCGACGCCGAGTCCGGCGAAGTCGTAAAAAAATGGAACGCTTCCGAGAGAAACCGTCCCGGCGAAGACAAAATGACGGCCGCGTTGCGAAAAATCGAAGAAGATAAAAAGAAGAGAGAAGGTTTATTCGATAAGACGAAGAGCGGAATTGAAGAGCAAAAAAAGAAGCTCGATCAGGCGTTTAAGCAACAGGTAGAAAAAGTAAAGAAAGAAGGCGTGAAAGAAAACCCGCTCAGGCCTTTTGATTTGGACTGACTTTCTTTTGCGGCATCAAAATCAGCACGTTCGGATTGCCGATGTAGCGGCCCGGGAATTGGATCGCGTGATCTTTCGTGTAACGCGGTTTGATTGAAATTGGCAAGTCGACGTGATGACCTTTAATCCCGCCGCCGATATCTGACGCCTTCACCCGAATCACATGATAATCGTTGTTGACTTTGACAAGCAGCAAAACGTGCGAATTGGTCGGAATAATGCTCGGATCCGTGGCGATATGTCCGTCTTTTACCTCGTAAATTCCGCGATCTTTCTCCACAACAATAGGCTGTAAATACTGGCCGTTTTTAGCGAACGGTTTTTTTCCGCGAGATGCGCGCCACAGATTGATCGGTGTGGTTTCAATCAGCGCCAAATCGATTGATTCAATCCATCGATGCGGAGCGTTGATAGCGACTAACCATTTATTGATATGAGCACGGGATTGAAATGGTTTTTGAGTTTTTCGAATGGCAATTTGAAGGTCGACAGGAAGAAGATCATACGGGTTTGCCGCATACCAGGTAGCTCGAAACGTATTTGCTCCGAGACCGAAGCGTTGAAGCCATATCGGTTCGCGCAAAATTTGGGCCAGCGATTTTCCAGATTGGGATTGATAGGTTAATAAAGCTTCTATATCTGCCTGGGATCCACGCTGCAACAGTCCCAAGTGAGCCAAATCCTTGAGTGTACGCGTTCCAACGGGATCTTGAATAACGGGGCGAGAAGTCGCATCGATTGGTAAGGGTCCAACAATCGATGCGCCACCGAAACTCACAATAAGGAACGCAGCAAACACAAAAACCACTGCGGACCTAACGATGTCATTTCTATTCTTTTTCTGCATAAATCTGGTGCTACATACTGCTTAGTGCAACAATTGGGCCCTTGGTTCGGACTACGATTGTACCATGGAATGGTTCAAAAAAAAGGGGGGGCACTCAAACTTTAACCGATTCTTAAGGCGTTTTTAATACAGTCAAGTTACACTTTAGTGAAATTGAGTTGATTTGCTGATAGACTTTTCAAATTCGATGAAAATACGATTATTTTCATGTTATCGCCGTTCTTTCACGGCCCTGACACTGGGTCTTTTATTGTCCCTGGACCCCGTTTTATCTGCATTTGCCTCGTGTCCCCATAACCCTGAAAACTATGATCCTGAAGATCCCTCTATCTGCACACCGAATTTTGATGGAACCAACGGAAGCAATCCTCCCGACGGAGATTATGGTTGGTGCGTTGCCCAAGACCGCATCGATGTCGAAACGGTCCCTTTCGATCAAAATGATCCGTGTAAAAAATTCAATATCAAAGTAACAGTCACTCACTATCCTTGTCTTACCGCTAACCCCTTAATAATCCCTTATAGTCCCAAAGCAGTCTATGCGCGCGTGGTCGAGCACATAACAACCAAACCATCAAATAGCCCTACGCAAGCCTATGACTGGACAACGGACGATGATGACATCGGAGAATACGATGAGTCGCTGGCGTTCCAGGGGTATTTAACCAGAGGCACATTAAAATGGGGACCGACCGCACTTAAACAAACCCGGCCGGCTGTTATTGGCGCCTATCCCAGCGATGGAAAAGTTGTGTTTGAAGTCGAGGGTGGCTATGTCACGATGAATTTGAATGCGACTAAAAAACACAGTATCGAAATTGGATTAAGAAATCTTCCCAACTCAAATCCTGCAAGTAAATATACCGGCATCGTCCGCGTACCGCTTACTTGTCCGGACAAACCACCGACTCCAACACCGACAAAAACAACAACGAAATCTCCGACACCACCTCCGACGCCTACTCTAACTCCCCCTGGTTCTGGATCAGGCTCCGGTTCGGCTTCAGGCTCTGGTTCAGGATCTGGCTCAGGTTCAGGATCTGGTTCGGGCTCAGGATCTGGTTCGGGCTCAGGATCTGGTTCGGGTTCAGGATCTGGTTCGGGTTCAGGATCTGGTTCGGGGTCCGGCTCTGGTTCGGGT
>CAYXDS010000220.1:0-4269 GCA_964463805.1 uncultured Elusimicrobia bacterium
CATTACACGGCCTGATTCAACAGTGAATCCGACCAAACACGTTCCTTCGTTCAATCGCCTCGGTTTTATTCTATTGGCCGGCGTTTCCGCCGCGCTTTTTTGGATCGTCGTTTCCTATATTTCCGCCTTCGATTGGAATCAAAGCATTGGACGAGCGAAGATGTTGATGTTGATCGCCGCGTCAACCGTCGTCATGGCGGTGGTGCTTCGCCGGAAAGTATTGGAGCGTCAGACCGCGTTTGAAATTCCTCTGGCGATGATCCTTGTTTTGTTGACCGGATGGCATGTGCAGCGCGTGGTTCATCATTGGGATGATCATTTCCTGATCGACATCGGCATCAGTACGATCTCGGCCGGCGATGCGATATGGAACCTCAAAAATCCCTATGCGCAACCGATCGATCAAACGGGTCATTCCTCTCCGAATCTTAATTTCGACGGATACAAATATTCTCCGCTGATGATGATCATTTACCTGCCGTTGACGGTAGCGTTCCGTGAACAAGGGGTGATTCTCACCAACGCGTTGCTGGATCTTGCGACAATTCTGCTGATTTTTTCTTTGGGACGACGCCTGGCCGGTATTTCGACGGGCTTGTTCGCGGCGATTTTGTACGCGATGCTTCCAATGGTGACGAGCGAGTTGTTTCAGCTGGGAGTGACGGACTTGGCCGCCGTCGTTCCGTTATTGGCCGCGATGTTATGGTGCGAGGATCGGCCGCGACTCGCTGGTCTTTTGGTCGGAGCGTCGATCGCGACGAAGGTCATGCCGGGTGTCGCGTTGATTTTTTGCTTGGTTCCGAATCAGCGTCGCCGCGGTTATTTCAAAGGCGTTTTGCTCGGTTTGTCGCCGATGCTGTTGTTCCTGTTGCTGAGTCCGACCGGTTTCTTCGCGAACGTTGTCATGTTCAATTTCGTTCGGGCCGTCGATGAAACAAGTTTTCTGTTCGAACTTTCAGCGGCGTTGAGAGTCGTCGTTCGGATCGTCGCGATGATCGTATTCGCGGGCATCAGCGTATGGACCGCGTTCAACGCGCTGCGAAACGACGTCCGTTGCGCGGCCGCGGTGCTCGCCGTAATTGCGGTGTTATTGAGCGGTTCCACATGCCATCGTAATTATCAGCTCTGGTGGATTCCATTTTTTTGCATTTTGACAGCCGTGACGACATCGGCGTTGAGCGTCAAATGGTCGCAGGGGAAAGCGTGACGCCGCGCACGCTGAAAACATATTTCTATGCGACCGCCGTTGCGTTTGTGGCCGGTTTCATTTGGTTCTTCTGTATGTTGCACGGCGGGGGGTTTCCGGGCGGCGACGGCGGAGGTCGGCCGGTTCTGCAGTGGTTTTGGTCGCACTGGACAAGTCACTATGCACCCGAACGATGGGTCGGAAAAGAGACGATGTTGCCGTTGTTTATTGTTCTTTCTGTATTCTATTTGGTCCTCGCGAACTTCAGTGGGAGACTAGCCGAGACTGGCACGTTCCGGTTGCGCGCTTTATTTTATTTGGTCATCGTCATCAGTATTCCGTTATTGTTCGCGCCTTCATTGTTTTCAAGCGACGTAGTTGACTATATCTGTCACGGCCGCATCATGGTTCATTATCACGCGAGCCCGTATCAAACGGTGATTGGTGAAATTCCGGAAGATTTATTCACTCGTTATACGCCTTGGAAAGAAACGCCGGCCGTGTACGGTCCTATCTGGTTGTTTGTTGCGGCCGCACTCACGTTTTTTTTGAAAACATTACACGGCGGCTTTTTTGCACACATCTTCGTTTTCAAACTTTTCGAAACGTTCTTTCACCTGGTGAACGGTTGGCTCGTCTGGGAAATTTTGCACGAAGCGGCGCCGCGCGAGCGCGCGACGGCGGCTGCGTTAGCATTATTGAATCCTCTCGCGTTGATTGAATTCGCCGGAAACGGGCATAACGATGCGTTTCTCATTTTTATTCTGTTGCTCGGTTTTTATTGGCATCAGCGTAAGCCATGGCCGTTCGCCTTTACCGCCTTTGTCTTAGCGACGCTCGTTAAATTGTACGCGTTGCCGTGTGCGGGGTTTTATGCGGCGATGGTCTGGCGCGGCGCTAAAGACCGGAAAACCAAGATCTCCCGTATCGGCGTTATGTTCGGCATCGTATTGGCCATCGTGCTGATCGCGTATCTGCCGTTTTGGAATGGATTTTCGACGATCAGTTCCTTTTTCTCTTCGCCTGGCATGCAAATGATAACGAAGTCTCCGGCCGATTATCTTTATTACCGCATTCTATTGCCGGTAAAGTGGCCGGATGGCGTGATGGCCATCGTCAGCAACAACGGCGTATTCATCATGCAGAAAGCGTGCTGGTTTATTCTGATGATCGTGTGTGCATTCCTTGCGCTTCGATCGTTGAACGGCCCGACATTCATCACAGCCTGTTCTTGGTTTATGTTCTTCTGGTGTTATGTGGGGGCCACATGGTTTATGCCGTGGTACGCAACCGTGTTCACCGGCGTTGCCGTATGTTCGACGTCGCGCGAGGTTCGCCTGACGGCTGTCTCGCTCTCGTTAAGCGTGTTGTTGTTTTATGTGAGGGATTCAGGCGCTTGGCCGGAAGCGGGAACCTGGATGCAGGTGGTCGGTTACCAGACGCAACTATTCGTTTTTATCCCCCCGATAATTTTACTGACCTGTGTTAAACTCATGAAAACGCCTACGAAAGACGGCGTAAATCAATTTTAGAGGGGGGGTATGGCCGCTCATTCACCAAAAGATCTGCAGGCGTTGGAAGCGCGCGTCATAAAGGTCATCCGAACGCTTGAATCGGTGCGACTGTTGCTTGAAAACAAAGATTTTGATGCCGCTCGATTGATTATGGATTCTGCAACCGCTGAATTTTTGTTGCTCTCGGACCAGATGCATGGCCGCCCAGCTGGAAAAACTACGGCTCAGATCCCCGAAAGGGAAACTTCTAGAGAAGCGGAGATGAGCACGGACATAAATGCGAGCGTACTCGAAGAGTATGCAGCGCGTTTCTTCGAATCATTGCGTTTGTTGCTGACGGCGCCGATCGAGTTTTGGCGGACAATTGGCCTACCGATGCGCGCCGTTTTTTTCATTATTTTTCTTTGTCCGTTCGTTTATGGCGCTTACCGGCTTTATGAAAATACGCGTTTGCGCGACCACGGCCTCGTCGGCGAATATTTCGGCGACCGCGATTTGCAGAGCTTTGCTGAGAAACGCATCGATAAAAACATTAATTTCCGCTGGGGATTCCTTTCTCCGCTCGATCATTTTAAGGCGGACGATTTTTCGGTGCGTTGGACCGGTTTTTTGGTTGTCGATTCCGAAGACGAATATGAATTTTTCGCTTATGTTGATGATGGTGCACGCGTATGGATCGATGACACCCAAGTAATTGACGAATGGCGCGTACATGCGGGCACGTTGGCGCAGGGGAAAATTCGCTTGAGCCCGGGCGCGCACAGGATTAAAGTCGAATATTTCGAAGCGCTGGGCGATACTGTCATAAAGCTTTATTGGAAGTCGTCGAAGCAAGGTTACCGCCGAATTATCCCGCCCGATAATTTCTACCCGGATGAAAGTCATTTGCCGCGTTAACAAACGGCCGTTTGTTAACGCTCTCGCTGTTTTCCTGCTGTCGCGCGTGTTGTATCTGGTTTTTTTTAATTACTTGATGGCTGATGTCTCGTTTTTCCACGACATGGCTATTTCCGGCACGGCTCATGATATGACCGCGTATCGAGACTTCGCATTCCCGTATCCGCCGCTCGCGCTGATTCCAGTCTATTTGCCGGCCCAATTCGGTGTTGCATCCGAATCCTATCGTTGGTTGTTCGCCGCGCAAATGATTTCCATCGATGTGATTGTTTTTATGCTCGTCTATGAGTTCGCGACGCGGCGTCTGTTGCTGACCGACGTGGAGGCTTCGCGCGCGGCCATTTTTTACTCGGCGCTTGGCGTTTCTTTGATCCATATTCTTTACAGTCGCCTGGACATGGTCGTCGCCGCGATTTTGTTCGGTTCGCTTTACTTGTACGGCGGCAACGGCGTGCAAAGATTTGCTTCCTATCTTTTGTTGTTCGCCGGCGGTTTGTTCAAAGTATTTCCGTTGTTCTTGGTGCCCGCATTATTGTTGGCCGATTATTTTCGTGGCAAAGCTTCTTTGAAACAAGGTATTTCTTGGGCAGCATTATTATCCTATCTATCGGCAATCGAGGTGCTCGTATGGCGAAAAGGAGGCTTTCTTTTGAGCATGAACGATCATTGGGT
>CAYXDS010000221.1:0-4225 GCA_964463805.1 uncultured Elusimicrobia bacterium
CACTGTCGTCGTGGCGATGCCAACCTTTATGGTTGTTGGCAAGCGCGCTGTTAAGCGACACGGAGTTCGCGCCGACCGTGATGATTTTGCGTTCCCATTGCGGCACGAAGGCACTGAAAACCTCATTTTCTTTCGGCGCGCGCGTATCGGGAATTGCAATCTCATCGCCATTGCGCCAGCCATTGAGCGACTCGGAAACCGAAATCAACGATTGGCCTTTCAGCGGTTCGGCATTCGTGAGCGCAAACGTCTTATCTTTCGGCGCGCCGTGAATCGTTACTTTGCCGAGCGCAATTAGACCGTTGCCGAATTGATCGGGATCGTTTACCGTTTCGAGTGGTTGGTCGAGAAAAACCACTTCAGCCGTTTTATCGGCGGCCACTGTGTTCGCGATATTGCCGATCTCGAGTTCTCCGCCGTCGCGCACGAGCAGGTTTTGGACCATCAGCTTTGTATTGATGTCGGTGCGGAACGCGAGTTTACCGCCGGACAATATCGAGACCGTTTTGATGCGGGAGGCGCTTGAAGCGTCGTATATCACGTTTTTGTCGACCGTGACTACATCGCCGTCGGTGGGCACCCGGCTTAATGACCAGGTCGCTGGGTTCGACCACGGGCCGTTGGCGACACTCGTGATCGTTGGATTCTCGGCGAAATTCGGGATGCAGTCGTAGGGCGTGCTGATGCAGGCAGCATGAAGAAGAGGGGCAGTCGTTAAAACCGCAAAAACGAGTTGTGAAATATGCTTGATTGTCGATTTTTCCATGCCAGAAGGACCTCCGCACATCGTCTTCACTGATCTATTAGAAGAAGCAAAATCTGCACAGGTGATAAATGTCATAAGCGCTATGAATCTTATGCACCATTTTGGCCGAACCGAAGATTCTTGAATTGACACCGCGACTTCGTTTTTTGTATTTTCCGCCCACAATTTCCTCCCCACAAAGAGCCTTACACGGGCCGCCGTCATCAATCACATCTCGATGATCGTTCTGCATAGCAGGGGTATAAATCTAAGGAGACGTCACACTTATGAGTACAAAAGAACGCGCCGTAGTATGGATCGGTGGAGCGGCAGGCGAAGGTATCGCCTCTACCGGAGACATTTTCTGTAAGACCGCATCCCGCATGGGAATGTGGGTTTTTGCTTACAACAGCTATCAATCCGTCATCCGCGGCGGACACGTTTATTACCAAGTGCAAATCGGCGGAGGAGACAAAATTCTTTCCCAAGGTGACGAACCAGATGTGCTCGTCGCACTGAACCAAGACACCATTGATCGCCACGCGGCGAAAGTCGTCGAAGGCGGCGCGATCATTTTCAACAAAGATAAAATTAAAATTGAAGGCATCACCCTCCGCAAGAACGTCCAGATCATCGGAATCCCCGTTGAAGAACTCACCAAAGAATTCGGCCGCAACCCGGTCATGCAAAACACCGTCGACAGCGGTGCGCTCATTCAAGTGCTGGGCATGGACTGGGGCGTTTACGAGGGGTCGATCAAATCTATTTTCGGTGCGAAGAAGAGCGAAATCGCCGACCTCAACATTAAGTTGGCGGCCAAAGGCGCGGAATTCGCGAAAGCCAATTTCAAAGCTCTTAACATTAAATTGAAAGGCGACGGTAAGAAACGCGCGATCGCCACGGGCAACTCGATGATCGCGTTTGGCGCGTTGACCGGCGGCGTTAAGTTTTACAGCGCTTACCCGATGACGCCCGCCTCGAGCATCATGCACTGGCTTGCGCCGCGTGGTTCGAAGTACGGAATGGTCATGAAACAAATGGAAGATGAGATCGCGGCGATGGCCTCGACCGTCGGCGCCGGCCATGTCGGTTGCCGGTCGATGACCGGAACCTCGGGCGGCGGATTCGCGCTGATGACCGAAGCTCTTGGCTTGGCGGCGATGACCGAGACGCCTTGCGTTGTGGCGCACGTCATGCGCGGCGGCCCGTCCACCGGCCTTCCGACGAAAACCGAACAAGCGGACTTGTGGCAAGATTTCGGCGCCGGACAAGGCGATTACCCGAAAGCGATTATCGCGCCGATTAGCGTCGATGACTGCTATCACGCTACTGTCGATGCTTTGAACCTCGCCGAGAAGTACCAAACCCCCGTTATCCTCGTCTCCGACCTCTTCCTTTCCGAACATGCCGAAACTATCGAAGATGGACTCGTTAATCCGAACATCAAAATCGAGCGCGGCGAAATCGTCACCGAATGGAAAGCCTCCGATCCGTCGCTGACCAAGAAAGACAAGTTTGACTTGGATCGCAATCCGGGCGATTACCTGCGTTTTAAAGATACGCCCAGCGGCGTTTCGCCTCGCGCGCTTCCCGGTACCGCGAACACGTTGTTCACGGCGGCCTCGGACGAGCATGATGAAGAAGGTATCGTTATCTCGGACGTGTTCACCGATGAAGAGACCCGCATCAAAATGATGAACAAGCGTATGCGCAAGCAAGCGGGTATCGAGAAAGACACCAAAGGCCCAATCACGGCCGGCCCGAAGAATGCCGACGTCACGTTGGTCGGTTGGGGTTCCACGTGGCAGATTATTGAAGAAGTCCGTTTGGCTCTCGAGAAGAAAGGGAAATCGGTTAATCACGTGCACTTCCGCACCGTGTTCCCGATCCATGCCGAAGAAACTTCGAAGCTTCTCAATGCGGCGAAGAAGACCATCAACATCGAAGTGAATTACACTTCGCAGATGGCCAAGCTCATCCGCATGGAGACCGGCTACCAGATGCACCATTTCATCAACAAATATGACGGGGAGCCTTACACGTTTGAAGGTCTTCTCGCGCAAGTTGAGTCCTGCATGAGCGGAAAAGCGACCCCGAAAGTCGCTGAGCTCGCGGGCACTCGTTAAGGAGAAATTTCCATGACTGAAACAGCTACCGCCACAGTTCCTCTCGCAGAGTTTAAATCGAAAGTCGCTCCAGACTGGTGCCCCGGTTGCGGCGACTACGGCGTGTTGAGCGCGCTGCAGAAAGCGGCGTCCAACTGCAACATTCAGCCGAAAGACCTGATGGTCGTTTCCGGTATTGGATGCTCCTCGAACCTTCCGGGCTTCATTCGCTCCTACGGTTTCCATAGCCTTCACGGCCGCGGCATCGCGGTTGCGACCGGCATGAAACTCGGCAATCCGGATCTGACCGTGGTTTCCACAGGCGGCGACGGCGACGGTTTCGGTATCGGTGTTGGACACTTCATTCACGCAATGCGCCGCAACGTAAACATCACCTACATCGTGATGAACAACCAAATCTACGGTTTGACCACGGGCCAAGCGTCTCCGACGACATCCCGCATGCACAAAACCAAATCCACGCCGCAAGGCAACCTTGAGTTTCCGTTTAACCCCGAAGGCGTGGCGTTGATGGCCGGCGCGTCTTTCGTTTCCCGCGGATTCTCGGGCGACGGCGCGGGTCTCGCGAAAATCATGGAACGCGCGATCAAGCACAAAGGCTTCTCGCTCGTCGTCGTGATGAGCCCGTGCGTGACGTACAATAAATTGAATACCTATTCGTTCTTCCGCGATAAGGTTTACAAACTCGAAGACGAAGGTCATGACGTGAACAACTTCGAACTCGCGTTGAAAAAGTCCATGGAATGGGAAAACCGCATTCCGCTCGGCGTGTTCTACGAAGTCGACAAGCCGGTCTACGAAGAAGTCGAGGCCGCTTACGAGTTCGGTTCGCCGGCGAAGCAGAAGCTCGGACTGAAAGGCGAGGACTGGAACGCTCTCTACGACAGCTTCCGCTAAGTTCTCAATTCATATGATTCGAAAAAAAGGGTCCGCCTAGGCGGACCCTTTTTAATTATGGCCAAACACAAATATTTTCCATCAGCGTTGAACGTGCGAGACAAAGAATGTCTCGTGATTGGAGACGATCGCGAATCGCGAGAGAAATCCGAGCGATTGCGCGATGCCGGCGCAAACGTCACGGTTATCACTCCTTCAAAGTTCAAGCTCGAACAAATCGATAAACAATTTTTTGTGGTGCTTTGCGTGAAGACCGACCCCGAACTCACGAAAAAAGTGGCGGCTCTTTGCCGGGAAAAGCGTGTGCTTCTTTGCGCAATCGACCAGCCGGCTTTCTGTGACGTGGTCAATGTTTCCGTTTTTGATAAAGGCCGTTTGCGTGTAACCATCGGTACCGGCGGCGCGGCGCCGGCCGGCGCGCGCGAGATTCGTTTGGGTCTTGAAGAGTCGTTAAAAG
>CAYXDS010000222.1:0-4210 GCA_964463805.1 uncultured Elusimicrobia bacterium
GCGAGGCGAGAAAATTATCGGACATTTTCTCGTCGCGAGCGTCGGCTTCGACATAGAAGTCTTCAAACGATTTTAAAGTCCCTCTCCACGCAGTGGAGAGGGATTTAGGGTGAGGACTCTCTGTGAGCGCGTTCCCCTCGGGCCTCACCCCCGGCCCCTCTCCGCCAAGCGGAGAGGGGAGCGCATACTCCTTCCACTCTTGTTTGGTCAAAGTAAAGTCCAATAATTTACCGGTCAGATAAAGCCGACGAGATTGGTTAATTAATTCTTTTTCTGTATCAGTTCGCGACAATCCAGCGTAACGCGCATCTTCCGCTTGTTTGATTTCGGCGAACAGCCGTTCGCCGTCGATGCGCGCGGACAACAGCACGTAACGCAAATACGCGTCCATAGCCGGAAAATGGGCGAGCGGAACGCCGCGGCTTTCGCAAAGTGCGCGCAAGCCCGCGTAAAAGTCGGCGTTCGAAATCGTGCCGGTTCGGAACGCGGCGCTCGCATTCACGAGCTCCTCCGTTTGAGCCTTCGTGAGTTTCGGTATCAGTCGGGAAAGAAGTTGTGAGCGTTCGGTTTCGACACGCGCGAAATCCATTTTCGATTCGAGCGTCAACGCTTCGATGAACGCGCGCAGCTCCGGCGTTTGTGCGTTTAGTTGTCGCACGTAGGCACCGATCGACGCCGACCCATCGCGATAGGCGTCCACCTGTGCGTCAAACGCGGCGAGATCGGCGTTGAATACATTTTGTTTTCCCACTCTAAGCGTCTCGCGCGCGGCGGCCAGTCGTTTTTTTTCAGCTGAGACGATCGGCGCCGCTTGCCGGAACGCAGCCACGTTCGCAACGTAATGCGCGCGGTCGTCGATGCCGACGATTTTGGGCAAAATGGCGGGCGTTGTGAACACCGCGTGAATCGGACCCGAGATTTTGTTTTCACGCAGCAAATAGTCGGCGACTTTGCGGACCGCGTCGCGATCTTCAAAATCATGGAAACGCTGCAAATCGACCGAACCGAACGCGCCTTCGAGCGCCAGCAAGTCTGCGCGATTTGCGTCGAACAGTTTCCGAACGGCGCCGCCGATATTTTTCTGCGCCTCGGCGTTCATGTGAATATCTTGGATGTGAACGACGACTTGGCCGGACCTTTGGGCGGGGACGGAAACATTGCGGATGATTCCGTACGGAGTTAAATCCGAATACAAATCACCAAGCCCCAAATCCAAATGAAGGTTCAATTTTGAATTCGAAAATTTCGAACTTAAAAATTCATTTGAGCTTGGAATTTTGTCATTTGTATTGGAATTTATTCTCGGCAGCGCGAACGCCAGTTGCTGGGCATGATTCCCCGCGTTTTGGCGGCGTTCGTCCCACATATTCGTTTCGACTTTATGCGCGAAAACACAATTCGTCGATGCGTAAACGACGGCCAGCGCCGCCGCAAATATGCGAACGATTTTTCTTTTCACGCGAGAATAATAAGGAAACCACCTTAAGGGACCCTTAAAAGTCTGTAAATCTTTCGAAACAAACCGGTAAACGAACTGTAACGCTTCGATTAAATTGCGCTGTATGATTTTTTCCTCTTTCCAAATTCGTCTTCCCGGCCCGATAGGGGAGGTGACTGACCAGAAACAATGTAAGCCGGGATCCAGTCTTTCTCGAGACAGGAGCCATCGGCGAAAGAGGCTGCGTTGTTCTCGTTTCACACCTATCCAATGAACGGATGGGTCCCGGCTTACGTTGTTTCTCCGCGATTACAGCCTTCTCATGGTCGGGATGACGACGCGGGAAACTTTCTTTACGGAAAACTTACACAGCGCTTACATTGGGTTGAACAACGTTGGTTATTCTTCGCCGCATGTTGATCGACTCGTTTCCCCTCGACGAAGAACTGATGAAAAAACTGCCGGCGCGGGTGGCTGCGCGGTGGCGTGTTCTGCCGCTGGAAAAAGCGCCGGATGGATCGGTGCGCGTCGCGGCCGCCGATCCCGATGATTTCGAAATGCTCGACAATCTCGGCACGTTGTTCGGCGCGTTCGTTATCGCGGTACCCGCGCGCGAGGCCGACATCGAGAAAGCGATTCACGATCGCTACGGCGTCGGCGCCGATGCGGTGCAAGAGCTGGCCGACGATTCAGCGGTCGAAGACATCGCGTCGGAAATTCCCGATGGAAGCGACGGCGCGATGGTGCGATTTGTGAACGATTTGATCCGTCGCGCGCAGCGCGCGCACGCGACCGACATCCACATCGAACCGTACGACGACGAATTGCGCGTGCGTTTCCGCGTCGACGGACTTCTGCACGACGTTCCGACGCCGGCCGCGCTCGCGCGGTTTCAGCCGTTGCTCGCGTCGCGCGTGAAAGTCATGGCCGAGATGAACATTGCCGAGAAACGACTGCCGCAAGACGGGCGCATCCGATTCAACTGCGACGAACAGGAGCTCGACATCCGCGTTTCGACGATTCCGACGATTCACGGCGAAAGCATCGACCTGCGGCTTCTGCCGCGCACAAGGCTCGTGCTCGGACTCGAACAGCTCGGCATGTCGGCCGATCAACGCGACGGGATGGCCGCGCTGATACGCAAACCCAACGGGATCGTGCTCGTGACCGGACCGACAGGCCACGGGAAAACCACCACTCTTTACGCGTGTTTGTCGCGCATCAACACGGACGACAAGAAAATCATTACGATCGAAGACCCGGTCGAAGTGCGGCTGCGCGGCGTGAACCAAATTCAAGTTCATTCGAAAATCGGACTCACGTTTGCGAGCGGCTTGCGCTCCATATTGCGGCAAGATCCGGACGTGATCATGATCGGAGAAGTGCGCGACGCGGACACCGCCGAAATCGCGATCCGCGCGTCGCTGACCGGCCATCTCGTGTTCAGCACGCTGCACACGAACGACGCGGTCGGCGCGATCACGCGGCTCGTCGACATGGGCGTCGAACCGTATTTGGTCGCTTCGTCGATTCATGCGGTGCTGGCGCAACGTCTGATTCGACTTGTTTGTTCGTCGTGTCGGGGAGACGCTATGTCGCGCTGCGAAAGCTGCCGCGGCACCGGCTTTCGCGGCCGCACCGGTATTTTTGAACTTTTCATCATCAACGACGAGATCCGCGACATGATTGCGAAACGCGCATCGCACGCGGAGATCCGTCGAAAAGCGCGCTCGCTCGGCATGCGCACATTGTTCGATGACGGCCAATTAAAGGCGCGCGCGGGGCTCACCCGCTCGGAAGAAGTGCTGCGCGTGACCGAGCAATTGTCATGAAACTCGCGCGCCGCGATCTCGCGCTGTTCACGCGCCGGCTGGCCGACCTCGTCGATGGCGGGCTTCCGTTGACGCGCGGGCTTTACGTGTTGAGTCGACAAGCGAAACACTCGGCGACGGCCCGGTTGGCCGCCGCGTTGACCGCCGATTTAAACGCGGGACGTAGTTTCTCCCAAGCCTTGTCGCGTCAAAACGAATGTTTTCCGTCGATTTATATCGGACTCGTACGAACCGGAGAATCATCGGGCCGTCTCGAATCGTCGCTTGATGAACTGGCCCAATGGCTTGAAACCGATCTTGAAACATCGCAACGTCTGCGCACCGCTCTCGCCTATCCGGCGATTTTGCTCGCGATGGCCGTCGCCGTCTGTTTGTTCCTTACGGTGTTCGTCATTCCGCGATTTGAATTTTTATTTCAAGACTTGGGTCAGCGTTTGCCTTGGCCGACGCGTCTTTTGGTCGGTGCGACACTCGTGTTCAAGCGGTTCGGTTGGATAATGACCATCGCGCTCGTCGGCGCCGTTGTTTGGGTCAACAAGAACAAGCCGCAGGCGTGGAATGGTCTCCAGAAGCGGCTGATCCGACTGCACTGGCTACGTGACGTGGTTCAAAGCGCGAACTTGCAGCGTTGGACGCAGACGATGGCGTCGTTGCTGCGCGGCGGTTTCACAGTCTCAGAAGCGCTCTGGCTGTCACGCGACACGGTCGGCAGCCGCATTTACGCCGACGAACTGGCTACTGTGCATACGAATGTGCTCGACGGCCACGGACTTGCCGCGGCGTTGGGCGCATCCGATGTTTTTCCCGCTTTTGTGTGCGAGTTGGTCGGCGCCGGCGAAGAAGCGGGACGGCTTGAGACGGTATTCGCGCGACTCGCTGAAAGTTATCGACGCGAAACGGATCTGCATCTGAAACTCGCGCTTTCCGTGATGGAACCGGC
>CAYXDS010000223.1:0-4199 GCA_964463805.1 uncultured Elusimicrobia bacterium
CGAGCCGATGACCGTCCCCGCATGAATAATGCAGCGGGCGCCGACGCTGACCGAGTCTCTCAAAACCACTTGTGGATAAAGCGTGCTGTCATTGCCGATATGGACATTCGGACCGACATACACTTGTGCCACGAGCGTTACATTGTCCCCGATGACCACATTGTCTTCAATCACGCAGTGCGGACCGATCCAAGAATTGGTTCCAATTTTCGCCGAAGATGAAACGACGGCCGTGGCATGACGGCCGGCTTGTCGCGGTGGAGCTTTTTCCTCAGCGAGAATATTCAGTACGGCCGCGAATGCGGCCATCGGATTTTTGACTTCCAAAAAAGTTTTCCCATTTGGCGTTAGACCTTGAGGGACGATCACTGCACCGGCCATTGTTTTCTCCAGCAGTTTTAATGCCGCCGCGTTTTTTGCGTCTCGCAGAAAACTGACATCGGATGACGATGCTTCGGCCAATCCGGCCACGCCGCTGATGACGGCCTCGCCGTTGCCGATGACGCGGCCGTTCACGGCCGCCGCCAATTGATTTACGGTCAATTTCACTCAATAACCTCTAACGCGTTGTTGCAGTTTGTCGGTTAAGTCGATCGTCGCGTCGCCGTACAGAATGCTTGACTTGTCCACGACGACGGTCACTTGTTGTTCGATGGCCACGTCACGTAACGCTTGATAAATTTTCCCGAGAATAATTTGGCTCTGCTGATTTTCAAACGCGGCTAAATCCGTCTTTGCTTGCTTCCTCAATTCTTCCAGTTCGGCTTTCTTATCGGTCAATTGCGTGCGCATGTTTCCGACCGATTGGTTCACACTGGCCGTCGGATCCTCGGTTGCCGCCGAGGTGCTTCCCTCGATGGCCGGCGCGGAAGCGCCCTGTTTAATCGTGGATTCCAGTACGGATAAACGGGTTTCAAGATCCGCCAATTCCGATTCTTTAGAAGCCAATTGATCGCGTTTTTTTTTCAACTGCTTCGCATAGTCTTCTTTCGCCGCTTGCGTCTGCGGATAGAGCTGGAAAATTTTATCGAGATCCACATAGCCGATGTTCGCGCCGCCGTGGGATTCTCCACCACCGCCACCGTTCAATGGAATATCCAACGCGAAGACAGTCGCTCCGCTCAACAATAAAAAGGCGGCTGCTGCAAAAGACTTTTTAAGTTGCATAAGAATCTCCTTTTACTTGCAACATCAGAAAAGATTGCCGATCGTGAAATACGGTTGTATGCCGTGCGAGTCGCCTTGACGCGAGGTGTCGGTGTCGCGCGGCGTCAACGGAATACCGAAATCGAGCCGGATCGGAAACACCGGCGTTTTAAATCGGAAACCGAAACCACAGCCGGCCTTCATGCGTTTGTCCGTTTTACCCGTCGCGAATTCTACGTCGCTTGTGTGCAGCCATGTGCCGCCCACATCGAGAAAGAACGCGCCTTGAAAAATCGTCTTGTTATGTTCCTGCACGATCGGGAACTTGTATTCGGCATTGAACAACGTCATGATTTTACCCGGCACTTGGCTTACTTCTTCGATGCCGAACAAATTCTTTTCAAACGTACGCGGCGTGATCGAGTTGTTGTTGTAGCCGCGAATCGTATCGGGGCCGCCCAAGAAAAACCGTTCGGACGACGGCACATCATTCGACGGCGAAAAAGGATTTATCCACGCAATACGGCCGCTGACCGAGAACACGAACTTCCAAAACGTCGGCAAATAAACCGCCGAGGTCACTTGGGGCTTATAATAGTTAATCTCCCCCCCAAAAGGCCCGCCCGCCGTTTCAACCGAAATCGAGTTTCGCATGCCGCGGCTCGCATCAAACTTATTGTCGCGCGTGTCGTTTACGATTTCGCTGATCAAGCTCGATTTCAACTGGGAAACGCTGTCCGTTTGTAGCGCGCGTTCTTTCGCCACGCCGAACGTCGGGAATAAATCCTCTTTAATCGTGGGGTCCACGCCGAATATCTCAGTGGTCTGCAAGGTATAAGAGAATGACAGCGCAGTGTCATCGGAAATCCGTGGGCCGAGCCTCAACCCCATACCGCGTCTTTTTTCCTGGAACGAGTTGCGCAATCCAGGATAGTCGCGCCGGCGAACTGTGTTAAACAAGTCGACGCCGCCCGACATGTTGTAGCCGAGGAACCAGGGGTCCGTCCAACCAATGTCGAAATTCTGGCGACGCGCACCGAACTCATACGTGAGGTCGACCCGTTGACCGCGACCGAACAAATTCGTGTGTTGAACCTGGAACGTTCCAACAAAACGGTCGACGCTCGAAAAACCGGCGCCGGCGGACAGCACCCCTGGCTTGCCTTCTTTCACGGAAAAAATCAAATCGGCCAAGTTCGGATCGCGCGGTTGCTGCACGTCGACGTTCACATCTTCAAGGAACCCAAGATTGTAAATGCGTTCAACCGAGCGTCGCATACGGCTCGCTGAAAACACATCACCGGGTTTCAGCAGCACTTCGCGTTTAATCACATAATCTTTCGTATAGGTGTTGCCGTCCACATACACGCCGTCCACGTAAACGACCGAACTTTCCCGGATCTTGATGTCGAAATCGACGGTTCCCGTCTCTCTATTTCGGAAGGGCTCCGCGTTCACTTCGGTGCGCAAATAACCTTTATCGGCGTAAAGCCCGTTGATGTTGGCGACCGTTTCGTCGAGTTTATTTTGTTGATACTGATGGCCGGGGCGAACGAGAACCGCCTTGCGTAATTCCTTCTCCTTAAAGATCGTATAACCATCGAAAGTAATCTTGCCGATCTTGTATTCAGGCCCCTCTTCAACCGTCATTTGGATGCGAGCTTCATTCTTATCTTCAATGATCTGTACGGTGGGCGAAGAAACGATCACGTCCAGGTGGCCATGGTTCTTGTAGTAGGCAATGATTTTATTTCGGTCTTCGTGCAGAACTTCTTCCTTAAAAACCTTCTTTTTACGCGTCGTCATTTCCTTTTTAATTTTCTTCTCAGAAAAACGGTGCGTGCCGCTGATTTGGATTTCTTTTACCATGACCCGTTCGTTCTCAATGATGAAAAACGTGAGCAGGATCTGTTTCTTTTTCGGATCCAGCGTCGTGTAATGTTCGACTTGGGCTTTTGCGTATCCTTCGTCTCGGTAGTATTCAAGGATCGCCCGTTCATCCAGAGAGGCTTTGTAACGATCGAACGGTTCGCCTTCCTTCGATTGAACTTTTTCTTCGAACGATGAACTACGGATTTTACGGTTCCCTTTATAGTCGATACGTTTGATGATGGCTCTTTCAAGAACGCGAAATGTGATACGAGTCAGTTCGCGCTTTTTACCATCCTTTCGGCCCAGCGCGGTCACGTCTACGGACACATCGTCGAAATCGCCGGTTTCAAATAAAATTTTGATGTCGGCTTGAATCTTTTTTCGGTCAAGCGGCTGGCCTTTTCGCGTTTTTATTTTTTTCGCCAGCGTGCCCGACTTATTTAGCGAATTTCCTTCAAATGTAATTTCCGAAACAACGGACGGCGTTTCAACTTGTGGAACGTCGTTTGTGGCAGTGGGCGAAGAGGTCGCAACATCAGACGACTCTTCAGCCAATGACAGAACAGGTCCGCATAAGAAAAAGGCGAAACAGCTCACGAATAAAAGAGCTGTTTTATGTTGAATATGAATTATTTTCATCTATGTATGGGGCTAGGCGGGCCGATTATAAATAAATTACAGGCTTTTGGGGGCGAGACGATCGGCGGAAGGCTGTTTTGGCTTGGGTTTTGGAAGACCAAAACGCCATTGATTTTCAAGTATAGCGCGACGGTCTGGAATGCGGCCAAGTTGACGTTGGTTATCCAACTCAGAAATCCCACGTAAATACAAATTGTGACGCAATTGATAAGACAGTTCCACTTCGTGCCGGAAATCGACTTGGTTCTGATAAGAATCGACGCGTACGCTGTAGTCGGCAAATAGGCGGCTGGAAAGTCCCCGCCCAAACTTCACCTTTGTTCCCTTTGCGTACTTCAAAAATTGGTTCTCAGTAATGCTGTTTTCGCTGGCGCCGCCCACCGGCGTGCTGTTGTCCAAATACGGATCCTTCTCCTGATAGCTGATGCGGACCGTGTCGACGAGTCCCGTGTTGCGCGCGAGTGCGCGTGCGAGTGGAGAAGCGAGACTCGCATCCAACAACTGCACCAACCCAAGGCGCAAAATTTTGTCGGTATCTTCTT
>CAYXDS010000224.1:0-4175 GCA_964463805.1 uncultured Elusimicrobia bacterium
ATCCACAATCGGATCGAAATCGAGCAATTCGGACTTAATCCACTCCGGACCGCCCTGCGCGCTTCGTTCGTCCATACGTACCGAACCCGTTCGTACCGGCGCACCTTCCACCCATTCGACCACATGATCGAGAAAAATCAGCTGCTGTTGCACCACCGTATTCATTTCCGGGTTCACCCACGAAAACAAATGGGTATCGTTCACGCCTTGAAACCAACGCAATCCCTTGCGTTGATTCGCCTGCAGTTTGGTTTGATCGATTTCACGTATCGATCGACCCAAACAACGCGGCTCCAAAAATTTTTCCAGTTTCTCCAGTTCACGCGGAAACGGCGGACGAAACTTAATCGCCACCGCCGACTCCGATTCGATGCGCACCACTTCAACCTGCAACGGTATCGAAAAATCGTCGACGGCCAGAGCGGCCACCAATACCTGACCGCAACTGAGACGTTTAACGTCCGTCTTGTTTTCGAAAACCAAACTGCATCCGCGAACGCTCACGTTTCGAACCAATGCGACCAACGTAACGGCCGACGCGTCCTGTCCCATGCTCATCAAATTGACCATGAGCGGTCTCTCGGATACTAAATCGACTCTGTTCTCGCGCCGCTTTTCCGTCCAATCCAAAGAAGCATCGCTGGACGTTTTTTTATTCGATGAATCTTCGCTTTGTAACCAGTTTAAAAACGACTTAAAGCTCATCCATGAAGCAGGTTTAACCGTTCGGTTTGGACCGTTTTGAAATCACGATAAATCGTGAGCACCAACGCGAGTCCGACCACGGCTTCCGCTGCAGCAAGCGCGATAATAAACAGAACAAATCCTTGTCCCCACACCTGTCCCGGGTGCAGGTAACGGTTGAACGCGACGAAATTAAGACCGGCCGCATTGAATATGAGTTCAATCGACATCAAAATGCCGACGATGTTGCGGCGAGCTAGCACGCCGTAAACGCCGATCGCGAACAACGCCGCGCCGACGAGCAAGAAAAGTTTCGGAAGCATCATGACGGCCGCCTTTTCACCGAGAAATAAATGGCGCCGATCAACGCAACGACCAACACCAACGAAATCACTTCAAGCGGCAACACCATGCCATGAACCAACAAATCGCCGAGCCGACCGGTGGTAACCAACGGTTGAACATCTTGAACGATCATCGGCCAATTCATGGCCACGGTTCCGAGCGCGGCGACGAGGAACACCGCAAACAAACCGGCGGCCCACGCGCGTTCGTTCACTTGACGCCCGGTCCAGTCCGACGGCTTGCCCGAGAGCAAAATCACGAACAGCAAAATAATCATCACGCCGCCGATATAAACAAGCAGTTGAACCGCGAACAAAAAGTCAGCGGCGAGCATCGCGTACATGCCGGCGACGCCCGCCAACGAAAGGACGAGCCACAACGCCGAATGAAAAACGTTTTTTAACGTGACCACGAGAAAGGCGGGAATCAACACCATCGCGGCCAACACGCCGAAAATAATATGCTGAAAAGGAATCGCTGTCGTCATGACGCCACGCTCTCGGTCGGCTTTTCGATCCGCTCCTTGCGGCCATCCGGCATGAAGCGGAACCATTCTTGCGCTTTCGGTCCCGCGTCAACGGTATCAGCGGTGGTCGGTCCCCATTTCACGAGGAAATCTTTGCGGTTATCGAACACCACTTCGTATTCGTTCGAGTGATGGATCGACTTCACTTTGGTCGGGCACGCCTCTTCGCAGAGCCGGCACACGTTGCATTTTCCGAAATCGATCTGATACCACTTCAAATCTTTTTTCTTCGTTTCTTCGTTGCGCACCCATTCCATCGAGATCACGTCCGACGGGCACACGCGCACGCACATTTCGCAGGAGATGCAGATTTCCGGATGAAACGACAGCACGCCGCGAAAACGATCCGGCACTGGTTTCTTTTCGCGCGGGAACTGAAACGTATGCGCGGGTTGGAAATAGAATTTAAGCGTGAGCATCATGCCCTTCAGCGTTCCGATCGCCACTTTGAAAATTTTCTTCAAATCCCAAAACATCAGCTATTCCTCCAAAGCATCACGATGCCGGCGATAAGGATATTGATCAGCGTCCAGGGGATAAAAATCTTCCAACAAAGGTCCATCACGCGGTCGACGCGCAAACGCGGGAACGTCCATCGCGACCATAAGAACACGAACACGAGCAGTGCGGTCTTGCCGATGAACCACGCCCAGGACGGAATGATTTTCAAAAACGGAAACAACGGAGCGCCGCCGCCGAGGAACAGCGCCGTCCCCAACACGGAACCGATCACCACATACGCGTATTCGGCCATGAAGAACACCGCGAACATCATCCCACCGTATTCGGTATGGAAACCGGCTGTCAATTCGGATTCGGCCTCGGGGATATCAAACGGCACACGATTCGTTTCCGCGATTGTCGTGATCAAATAGATGACAAAACTGATCTGCCCGATCACCGGATAGAAAATGAACCAGCGCGGGAAAAAGCCGAACAACGGCGCCGCCTGTTGCGACACGATACCGGTCAATGACAGCGTGCCGGCCCACATGACGACGGGCACCGTCGAAAGCACGCGCGGAATTTCAAACGAAACCACTTGCGCGGCCGCGCGCAAGCCGCCGAGCATCGAAAATTTATTGGCGGAGCCCCAACCGGCCATCAAAACGCCGATCGTGGAAAGCCCGGACATCGCCATCACATAGACCAACCCGATGTCGAAATTGAGCGCGACGAGCCCGTTGCCGAACGGCAGAGGCGCGAACGTCAAATAGCAAGGAACGATCACGACCACGGGAGCCATCCAGAACACCCAACGATCGACGCCGATCGGCTCAATCACTTCTTTCAACAAAAGCTTAATACCGTCGGCGATCGTTTGCGCCCAGCCGTGCCATCCGCCGACATCCATCGGACCCAGGCGCAGTTGCATGTGCGCGGCCACTTTGCGTTCCCACCAAACGATGACGCCGGGCGCCGCCTGCATGATCAAATTGAGAATGGCGGCCGGCACCGTCAGTGAAACGATGATCGGAACGAACGCCGGGATATTGTGTTTCGCACAGAAACTGGTGAGGAATGCGAGACCTGCTTTAAAATAAGGATGAAGTTCGCCGATCGCGATCACGGCGCCGGTCGACACCACAAAAATACCGGCAAGCCAAATCGCTGCGCGGCGCCAGCTGGACTGCATGCGGATCTTTTTATCTTCCCACTTCTGCAGATACGCCTGATGACGTGGGTCCGGACCTGCCGGGGCTGGAACGGGAGCCGGAGCGGCCGCCGGTGTCGGAGTCGCTGCTGCGTCACTCATCGATCGACCTCACCCAAAACGAAATCCAACGATCCCAAAATCGCAATCACGTCGGCCACTTTCCAACCTTTAACCAATTCTTTGAGTGCCATCAGGTTGATAAACGACGGCGGACGAATATGCAATCGATAAGGCCGATCCGTTCCATCGGAAACGATGTAGTAGCCGAGCCAGCCGCGCGGACCTTCGTGCTGCGCATAAACTTCACCGACGCCCGGGCGATACACTTTGCCGACTTTTCCCATAAACGGCCCATCTGGAAATTGATTGCACGCTTGCTCGATGATTCGGAACGATTCGGTCATCTCCTTGCGGCGCACCATATAGCGATCGTAGCAGTCGCCGTTCTTCCCCACCGGCACATCGAACTTAAATTGGCTGTACAAGCTGTACGGATGATCTTTGCGCAAATCCATTGCGACGCCGCTACCGCGGAGCGCAGGACCGGTCACGCCGATATCAAGCGCGGTCTTCGCCGGCAATTTTCCGACGCCGATCGTGCGGTCCATGAAAATCGGATTATAAGAGAGCAGCGTGTCGTACTCTTCGAGGCGCGGCTTCATGCGTTCAACAAACGCTTTTACGCGACCGATCCAACCTTCGGGCACATCGAGCATCACGCCGCCGACGCGCACATAGTTGTAGGTAATGCGCGCGCCGCAGATTTCTTCAAACAAATCCAAAATTTCTTCGCGGTCGCGGCCGAACGCGTGCAGGAACGGCGTGAACGCGCCGATGTCGATGCCGAACGTTCCGTAAAACACCATGTGCGATGCGATGCGGTTCAACTCGCCCACGATGATGCGAATGAAATCGGCGCGCGCAGGGATTTCAACTTTCAAAAGCTTTTCGACGGCCAGACAG
>CAYXDS010000225.1:0-4158 GCA_964463805.1 uncultured Elusimicrobia bacterium
TGCCTTGATCCGATAATAGTTTGCAAAGGCGGCCGTATTTCATCGCAAGGGATTGACGCTCCCGCGGAGCGTAGCCAACGTTATTCCAGAATGTTTCTCTCAGCACATCGCCGTCGAGGTGAACAATAGCGCGGTTATTTTTTTTTAGATGAGCCACGAGCTTATGCGCCAATGTGGTTTTTCCGACGCCCGACAACCCTGTTAACCAAAAAACATGTCCTTTCATTTCATTTATGATCCAAGCTCAATATATATTTTGTTTCCATCGGATTTATATATAAATTCGTTTTGCATTTGACACTCAATAAGATTCGTTAAGAAAAGAGGTGAATTGTGGAAATTAAGCGCGGGGATTTTACTTTGTTAGCTGAATCGTATCGCAATCGTCCAGGATATTCCCGACGGGTTTTAGATATTTTGCGCTGTTATATTCAGTCAGGAAAGAACGATTTTACAGTAGCCGACGTAGGCGCAGGGACCGGAAAATTGACTGAGGATTTGGCAGCGCTCAACTTGAAGGGATACGCCGTTGAGCCCAATGACGCGATGCGATCCGAAGGCGTTTCCCAATTGAAACAGATAAAACAATTCCAGTGGCGAGCCGGAAGCGCCGAACAAACGGGGTTGCCGGACAACTCCGTCGATTGGGTGCTCATGGGGTCTTCTTTTCATTGGACCAAACTCGACCAGGCGTTGAGGGAATTTCAGCGGATCCTTCGACCCGGCGGTTGCTTCACCGCTTTGTGGAATCCCAGGGACATCTTGCGGTCGGAGCTTGAACAATTGGTTGAGAAAAAAATCCTCTCTCTGGTGCCGAACTTGAAACGTGTGTCTTCCGGGAGCAGCGAATTCACAATTGATCTTGATGAAAAACTAATGAAAACGGGAATTTTCAAAAAAGCTTTTTATTTGGAAGCTTTCGATGAAGTCATGATGTCTCCCGATCGTTACAAAGGCGCTTGGCAATCCGTGAACGACATTCAAGCGCAAGCCGGCCCGGAAAATTTCCGCGCCTTGCTCGCCTATATCGACGAGCTTATTAAAGACAAAAGTCAGATTCGAATGGTTTACAAGACACGCGCTTGGACCGCGGAATGCGTCAAATAAAAAACGTTGCCAGGTCTTTTTTGCAGTGGCAGCTCATCGGTCTCACCATTGCGTTTATTCTTTTTACCGATTTGCTTAAGAAGTATGCGTCTTCTTTTAATCGTTTTTACTTGCTTTGGGGATGGCAAGATCTGTTTCAAACCTTTGCCGCCCTTGCCGCCGTTGGGGTGGGAATTGCGCTGGTAAGGTTAGTCGTGGAATTTATTTTCGGGAAAGAAATCAATAAGTCGCGTGCGATTAGTTTAGGTTTCGTTGTGTTTGTGTTGTCGTATCTGTCGAAATTTGATCAATATTCACGGCTGGGCCCCTTCTCCCATCGCCTTCTTAGTAATCCCGCAGAGACGATGAGCGGGTATTTCCTGCTTCGACTTCAGGATTTCTTGAAAATCTTGTTGACCGTCTTTCCCAACTTTCAACTGTTCGTTACTTTTTCCGTGGAGATTCTTTTTCCGCTCGTTGTTGGATGGCTGGCATTTATTTGGGCGAATCAAGTTCGCAAAACGATGGGTTTGTTCTTGCTGATTATTTCGCCGACTGTTTTTATTACATTCCTTACGTTTCTGAATTTTCAGATTTTTCCTAATCAAATCGGTTCTCCGCCAGCAAAATTAAATGACGTGAAAATGGACGATGCGCCCAATGTCTATCTCATTGTTTTTGCCTCCATGCAGGCGGATTATGTTTTTAACGGTGACCATGTAAAACCGCATTTGAAAACCTTCCGCGAGCTTGGTTCGAATTCGTTTGTAATTCCCTACGCGCAACCTGTTTCGAGTTACACCATTCATGGATTGGCCAGTTTGATTGGTGCGCCGAAGGTTAACCCTGCGCATTTTGGCGAGGGACCCGGTTTGGTTGAAGACGGATCGAACCCCGACTTTCTCAGCGACAATATTTTCGCGGCCGCCCGTCCATACGGATGGAAAAATTTCTTCGTCGGGAGCCTCATCCCGACGCCGTATTGGATTCAGAAGGATGTGGATTATTGCTGGGCCGGCTCAAAATCCAAATACACGGCCACGAATTTTTTTGAGGGGACGGGAGTTACAGCGCTATGGGGGGTGAAATCGACCGCTCTTTTTTGTTTGAAATCTTTTTATCCGCAAGTCGATTTTTATTATTCCAAGTTGCGAGCGCTCAACGGCGTTTCTTTGTTTCGTCGCGTTCGTTCACTATTCTCATTTGTAGTTGAAAACGCACCCGGACATTCGCTTATTGTCGTTCATGCGCCGACTCCGTCGCTCGATAGTTTTGAGAATCTCGAAGCGCTTGGAACCGATGAAATTCGATTCAAGAGAAACGTCGTTTACGCTGATATGTTTTTGAATGAGATCATTCAGCTGATAAAGAAACGGGGTCAGTGGGAAAAATCACTCGTCATCGTAAGCAGTGATCACGGGCATGGCTGGAATGCCATTTCAAAAGATCTCCCGGATTTGGCCAACCAAGTGCCGGTTTTCATTAAAGTACCCTATCCGAACCGGCGTGTCTCTTCGTTGCACCCGTTTTCCACGGATCGAATAAAAGAAATTATTTTAACCGCATTGCAAAGTTCTGTTAATCGAGAGGAAATTGTTAAGAAAATCAATAAGGAACTGTAATCTCAATTCCGCATCGTCTCCGCATTCTCACCTTTCATCGGAGTTCCCTCGAGTGATGTCGCCGACTTCGATTTGTCCACGTATTTGAGCGGGTCGTTCACGAATGCATCTTGGCAGTTTTGGCTGCAGAAGTAATAGGGGCGGTCGCCGTACATTGACATGTGGCTTTCATCCATCTGCACCGACATTCCGCACACGATATCCGTTGTTTTCGATTTCTCTTCCATACGTTAGCGCTTGCGATCGTTCATCGGCGACCGTCCCGTATGAACCGGTGAGCGGTCCAAATAGCGGAAAGGATCATCTGAAAAACGTTCCTTGCAGGTGGCACAGCAGAATGAGTAGGAGCGGTCGCCGTACTTCTTCGAAATTGCGCGTTTGAAACGCAATTCCTGTCCACAAACGATGTCCATCATTGTTTTTTCCTCCTGTGGAAATAAATTTCCGGTGTGACTATGCTGTAGCATACGGACGGATCATGAAAAAGTGCGGAGGGGTTATGCGCAGTCGCTGGGTTGTTGGTGTCGTTCTCGTGGCAATGGTGGTGGGATGTGGGCCTTCCATCGAACAACAGAAGAAAATGATTCATATGGCTGCAAAAGCCGGCGATGCGGTTCAAACGTCCGACTTGCTTAAGAGAAATCCGTCGCTTGTTTCCGATTCGGATCCTTCCGATAACGGGCGTACGCCGCTTCATCAGGCGGCCAACGCCGACGTCGCGCGTGTGTTGATTGATAATGGCGCGAATCTGCAGGCCACTGATCAATTGGGGTTTACGCCTTTGCATACGGCTGTCGATGTCGGCGTCGCGGAACTGCTCTTCAATAAGGACGTCGATGTGAACGTCGTCGGCGGAGAATTCAAGCTCACGCCCACTCACACCGCTTCGACGCCGGATGTTCTTCGATTTCTCGTTTCGCACGGCGGTAAGTTGTGGGTGGAGAAAGGCCTGACGTCGCCGTTGAGCTACGCGATCCAGAACAGTCCGGTCAATGTGATCGAAGCGATGATCGATCTTGGCGCGGACGTTCGTTACACCGACTTTCAGGGACGAACCTATCTCCATGCGGCCGTTCAACGTGGGAAAAAGGCCGCCGCTGAAGCATTGATTAATAAAGGGTTTGATGTGAACGCAACAGATCGCGCCAGTGCCACCCCGCTGCATTACGCGGCGTTGGCCGGCGACGTCGAAATGGCGAAAATGCTGCTTGATCACGGCGCGAACGTGCACGCGAAGTTGTCGGCCGGCGCCGCGATTGCGGACCAGAACCAACGCATCGGCGGCGTTCGTTACGACAAATCATCCGGCGGCGCCACGCCGATCAAAGTCGCTGAATCGGCGCCCATGAAAGATTTGCTCAAACAATACGGCGCCGCTGAGTAAATTCGCCGCGTCAGTTAGTTGTCATTGCTAATGCACCACTAAGCCGATAGGTTGTCCGCTGAAGGA
>CAYXDS010000226.1:0-4148 GCA_964463805.1 uncultured Elusimicrobia bacterium
TGCGCGGTCGGCACTTCGGAAAAACAAACGGACGTGCATTCGCCGCAGAGCAAACAGCTGTCTACGATCTCGCGCGCTTGTTCGAGGTCTTTCATTTTTCCCTCTATCATCGCGCGTACGATTTGGTTGCGGCCACGCGGGCTGTAAATTTCGTTGCCGCTCGCGTTGTACGTGGGACAGTAGGACGTGCAGAAACCGCAGCGGTTACAGGCGGCCACCGCATTTTCAAGTTTTTTCAATCGTGCGAGCGCGTCGGCGTTTTCCATCGGCATGATCTACATCCAAAATTTGTCTTGATACGATTTCATTTGCTGATCGGAGAGATTCGCTCCTTCCTCCTGCTTCTGGCCTTTCGGCGCCGCTTCGATGTCGGCCGCTGAAAACATTGCCATGCGGTTCGACAGCAACAAATCCGGGTCGAATGCTTTTTTGATCTTCTTGTGATAATCCTTAAAAACAAACGGACGCGGCGATGAGTTCACGAGAAATTTCGGCGCCGGATAAGGGAACAACCGGAACGTCACGTCGAGAAGAATGCCAAGCGTGCCCCACGAACCGATCATGAGCTTGCCCGCATCGTAGCCGGCCACATTCTTCATGGTTTTCGCGCCGAGCTGCACCACGTCGCCGTTCGGCAACAACACGCGCATCGCGAGAATCGAATCGCGGATCGCCGGGAAAATACTGGAGCGTGTGGCGATCATACCGCCCACTGTGCCGCGACCGCTCGCCCACAAATAGCGCTTCTCTTTTTCGACGGCCGCGCGCACCGCATCGACGATCGCGCCGCCCTGAACGGTCAACGTGAGATTGGCCGCGTCGAATTCGGTGACTTGATTCAAAGAGGCGGTCGAAAACACCGTATTTTCACGGACACGATACTTGGAGCCGGACCCTTGCACGGCGAACGGCGCTTTTCGGCGCGCGAGTTTGCGCACGAGATCGATCAATTCTTTTTCGTCTCTCGGAACCAACGCACCTTCCTCGGACACCGGCGCCACGAGCTCGTCGGTCGTTTCGATGGGCGGCGGTGGGGTCGCTTCGCCTTTCCCGACCAACGGAATCAATTTATCGGGGTTGCAGATATTTTCCGCATCGAAAGCGATTTTCAACCGCCGGAACAACAGCAACGTTTCACGTTTGAACAGCCATCGCATCGCTTCGCGTTTGTCGATGCCGACGCCGTGTTCACCTGAAATCGTTCCGCCCAAATCAACGCATACTTTCAACATGCGCTGGCCCGCCTCTTTCACAATCCTTGTCTGTTTCGCGTCGCGTTCGTCGAAAACAATTTGCGGATGCAGATTGCCGTCGCCCGCATGAAACAACAGCGCCACGCGCAATCCGGCGTCCTGCGCGATCTGCTTGATTTGTTTCAGCGCCTCCGGCAACATGGTACGCGGCACCGCGCCGTCTTCGACGAGCACGTTCGGCGCCAGACGCGCCATCGCCGGATACGCGCCGCGGCGACCTTCCCACAACCGTTGGCGTTCGACTTCGTCCTTCGCGAATCGGAATTCCTTGCTGTTGTTTTGTTTGCAAAGTTCTTCGATGCGTTTGACCTGCGCGTCGAGTTCGGCCGCCGTTTGTCCGTCGACTTCGATCAACAGCACCGCTTCGGCATCAATCGGATAACCGGCGTGCGCAAACGCTTCGACCGCGTTCACCGTGGTCTTGTCCATCGCTTCGAGCGTGGCCGGCAAAACGCCGTCGGCGATGATGTCGGTAACCGATTGAATCGCTTCTTCAATCGAACCGAAGCTGACCAGCATCGTGCGAATCGCGGCCGGCATCTTCAACAGCTTTAGCCGGATCTTCGCGGCCACGCCGAGCGTGCCTTCAGATCCGACGAGAAAACCGACCACATCATAACCGGGATCGGTGATGGCCAATCGTTGGAACACGCCATCCGGGAACACCCAGTCGAGCCCCACCACAAAATTCGAGGTCACGCCGTATTTCAAACAATGCGGGCCGCCCGCGTTCGTGGCCACATTTCCGCCGAGCGTGCACGCTTTTTGGCTGCCAGGATCCGGCGCGTAGAAAAGGCCGTCGGGCGCGACGGTTTTCTGCAATTTCAAATTCACGACACCCGGCTCGACCGAAATTTCCTGTCGTTCTTTATCGAGCTTGCCGATTTTCGTGAGTCGCGGCAGCGCGACGACCACCGCGCCTTGCATCGGCACCGGCCCGCCGCACAAACTCGTGGCCGCACCGCGCGCAACATAAGCGCGTTTGCTTTTGTACAGCAGGCGAACCACAAGCGCCACCTGGTCCGGTGTTTCAGGTAAAACGACCGCGGACGGCATCGCGCGATCGAGCGCCGAGTCGAACGAATAAAGATAGAGGTCAGCGGGTTTGGTCAACACCCATTTTTCCCCAACAATGTTGATGAGTTGTTGACGAAGTTCGGTACTGATAGGAGTGACGAGAGCGGTCATGGCGTAAAAGAATTATAACCGGAAATACGCGGCGTTATCAGGGGCAGGACAAATAAGGCGCGATCTTTTTTAAGTGCCGGCGATCAGGAATTCCTCGCCGTTGGAGGGTCGCAGCCCGTCCGTCCGGTCCGAGAAATAACGGCGGATCATGTCCTCCGCCGAAAAATGTCGCGCTTCCTTAAAACCCGCCTCCCGTGCCAGCGCGACGAGATCGTTCGGCGCAAAGAAGCTCACGAACGGCGTTCCCGAAGCGACCGCTCCTTTCTGCGATCGTTCCGCCATCGCGCGATCTTCAGCGTCGATCAATTCGATCGGCCGCAGAAATGTCATCGCGAACGCAGAACCGGGCGCGAGCGCCGCAACTTGGCGCAGCGTGGCCACATTCGCGTCGCGCGTCAGATACATGCTGACACCGGTGGACGCGACCACGGCCGGTTTATGTTGATCAAAACCGGCCACCAACAATTGCTCCCACCACGAAGCGCCCGCTTCAAAATCGACCGGCACCAGATGCAGCCACGACGGAATATCGTAACCGAGTTCCACCAAACGTTCGCGTTTCCATGCCTGCGGACCGGGTCGGTCGATTTCAAACACCCGCAGCCGCGACGCGATCTTAGGCTTGCGTTGCGCGAACGTGTCGAGCCCGGCGCCGAGGATTACGTATTGATCAACACCTTGTTTCATTTTCTCTTCGACGAGATCTTCGATGAAACGCGCGCGCGACACGATCGACGCGCGAATCCGGCCCGTCCACTCCGGATTCATATCCGGACGGTTGCGCCAATCCTCACCCGCCGCCGCGAGCTGGAGACCGAGCGTGTCTTCAAACACATGCGGCCGCGCATCGATCTCCACATGCAACGCGCGCCACAACGCGACACGAACGGCGGTGCTGTCCGGATTACTCATATCCATTGGTGTTTTTTTGTTTAACCATTAAAGACAAGCCGATCCTCTGAGAATAACCTGAAGGCTCATCCTCATCGCTCCAAGAAACATTAACGGATTCTCTTCCTTTAAATGATGTGATCAGCGTGATGCCGGCCGGCTCATTGATTTATTATACGTCCCCCGCGCGAAAGAGAGAAATTCCAATGAGACCGGCGATAAGCCCCGGCACAAAACCTCCAATGAATCCGAGGGGTAACCCTACGAAAATTAATGCCACTCCAAATTTAAAAGGATCGGAGCCAGGTTTAAAGAGGAAATAAAATAGGAAACAGAAGGCCCCCACAATACTTGCCGATATGCAAGCACCTATGATTGCCTGCCTTCGACTGGGCTTGGTGATCGCGATATACGTTGCAATAACACAACTGGGAATTGAACAAGCACCGACTAGTAATGGGAAATCGATGATTTGATGAGGCCACCATTTTTGGGCTGCTAGAAACGTTAAGAATGCAAATGTTAATGAAGTCATTGCAGTGGCAATTCCGATGATGGTCCATTTACTTTGCATGCTCCCTCCAAACAGCTGCGGTTCTCTTCCTTGCCTTGATCGAAATCAGAGGCAGCCTTAGAAGAAGTGTGGTGTGGAAACAGGAAAAGCTCCACGAAAAAGAATAAGGCCTGCCTCCGGACTTATCATTGTACGTGGGTTGCGGTACGTGCCTAGACGATCGTTGGTACCACCGAGACAAATGGGGTCAAGCTCTTACTCACAGCAAAAGTGCCCTCGGCGCTTACTATCGTCGCATGAAA
>CAYXDS010000227.1:0-4128 GCA_964463805.1 uncultured Elusimicrobia bacterium
TTACATCACCACCGGAATTCAACGGACCCGTAAATCCAAGAGAGATCGATGTATGTGGTTTTCCCGGCACCGCGTCGAATTTCACATTGTTTATGATCGTTCGACGGTACGGAATATTATGGCTCCATGCCGAGTTCGTCCAAGGCGAACCTATCACGAGTCCCGACATGCTTTGAACGCGGATGTTTTCGAAAATTTGGTCGCCTCCGCCGGAAAACGCCGATGAGTTTGCGAAGAATTTCACGTTTTGAATGTCGGCGTTGCGCATGATCACTGTGTGGGTCATATAGTCATGCGGATCGTAGACAATGTTGCAACACGCGCTTAAATCGGGATCGCCGCTGCCGCGTACGATCAATCCTTCAATTAAGATATTGTAGGCCGGATAGGGGAAAATCGTTTCGTTATAGTTGTTCCAAGCATGGAAATCTTTAATGACCGACTGTCCGGCGCCGGGAATCGGTCTTTCATCGTTGCTGGTGCCGATCCACCAATACGTCAATCCAGATTGCGAACCATACACTTCGTTGCGCGCGAATTCGACGATCGGCGAGGAGCCTGCTTTCGGCGTCGATTCCGCTGGGTTGGCCGTATCGGCCCCCGGAAAACTTGGCGTGTTAACCGTGCCTAAAAAGTAAGGAAAATATTTGTATCCGTAATGCGCATCCGGACCATTTCCGTGAATAGCTGCTGCGACGTTGTCTCTCACGTAGTTTTGCGTGCCGTGAAACCAGAAGCCGACGCCGTCATGCGCGAAGTCGCTTATATTCATGCGTTCATCGCCTCGTCCGCCGCTTCCGGTCACGCGCGCGACCATATTTTTCTCGAACACATTAAAACTCTCCGATCCATCCTCCGCGGCGATGCCGGCTCCGGTCACATTGTAGACCACATTCCATTGAATCAAACCATAATGGCTGTCATGAATCGCGATACCCCATTTTTTGTCGCGCTGCCCCGTACCGCCATCGATTGCGTTTCCGATGAGCGTGAATTGATGTCCGCTTGGATTCGCCGGGAACGTTCCAATCACATGATGCATATGTAACGGATAGCGTCCGATTTGATTGGTACCGATATGTGTTGATTTACCTGTGCTGTCAAATGTTGTGTTGTCGAGCGAATTGAATGTGGTGCGGCCTAAATCCACGAAGGCCGCATACCGAATGTCGACGTCTGAGCGATGCATCAGCATCACATGGCCGCGCGTTCCGTCGGGATTTTCCGATTTGATCACCACATTTCGGGACAGATTCATCACATGTGGTAAAAAG
The DNA here is from genome assembly GCA_964463805.1 of uncultured Elusimicrobia bacterium. Classification (GTDB taxonomy): domain Bacteria; phylum Elusimicrobiota; class Elusimicrobia; order F11; family F11; genus JAJVIP01. The sequence goes on from CAYXDS010000227.1 coordinate 1,275, forward strand.
TCCAAGGTCCCTGACGTGTTTCTGGCGCCCGGATGGTCGTATTGCAGCGAGGGGGAAATGGAAATAGTTCGACCGTCCGGTGAAATACCGGTCGCCACCAACTCTTCTGATTGTACGACGAAATTATTGTACCGCTGATTGGTTTGCAGCTGGTGCGAGTCGGGGACAATCAGCCGATCGCCGGTTTTCCAACCAGAAGCGCCGTTCGTTAACACCAGCGACCCGTCTCCTTTTTTCGGTTCATTGGCCAGCCGCACAAACGTCGGTGTTTTGATCGAACCGTGTATGGTCACCTTTGCGTCCATCGCGAATAAGCCATGGCCAAATTGTCCTGGGTCTTTCGTGAGGTCAATCGGACTGTCAGTAAAGATGATCTCGGCTTTTTTGTCGTCAGCCACGGGAACCGCCGGCGTACCGATCTCAATTTCACTGCAGATGAGTTGCGCGGTTCGAACCATGAGGCGCGTATTGGCCGACGGATTGAAGGTAAGTTTACCGGTCTGTAACACCGATAGATCCAAAACATGAGCGGTTCCGTTCAAAACAACCGCATGTTTGATGACGGCCACCGTCGATGGATCCGGAATAACCCCTCCGGACCAGGTCGCCGGATCCTCCCAATTTCCCGCTTGGGCGCTGGTGATAACAGTCGTTCCCGCGTCCATATTTGCAGCGTCTGCCACATATGGAATGTAAGGATCTGTGCCATGGCCAATATATTGGCCAGGATTTGCGCAGTTGTGTGCTTTTAGGGGGGAGGAAGTACACAGGAGCAGAAACGCGAAGTAGATTGAAATGAAGAGGTGATTTTGTGGGCGCCGCATGTTATACATGGATTTTCCCTCTCGCTTCGGTTTCATAACGAAGCATTTCTTCGAAAATGAGGATCTGCCAGGTGATTTTTTACGTCTCCGGTGGCTTCATGCATCAAAATTGCCTTGTTAAATCATTGCCGTGGCTGACTTTACAACGTCACCTACAGCGATGCCCTCCCGATAATTACCGACAAAGACAAGTCCGGCATGGTTTTTTTCGGCTAAATTGAGGGTTCGAACCCTGTCGAGATGTCCGACCGTGTATTGCGGGAGGGCGTGGGAAACGCGTGTAACCCGCCTAAAGACCGGCTCTCCGCTTACCTTCATTATTATTTTTAACGACTCCAGGGCTCGTTCGATCAGTTGGTCGTCGTTCAGCTGGAGGATCGGCCGATTCGTCGCGCCTCCCATGAAGACGGTCCATAGCGCATTGCCACTCGGCGCGCGGTCGGGAAACAAGTTCGACGTCCACAAACATCCGAGAATATTCGACTTTTCGCTGGGTGGAGATAAAAAACCAAAACCTTTGATTTTGTGGCCTATATGAGATTTATCGAACGCCAAATGGAGGATGGCGACGCTTTCGTACGGAATCGATTTCAGCGCGGTGGCGGCTTCTGGCGCGAAAGAGGAAACCAAGGCGGCGGCCGGTTCCGCCGGAAGCGCCAGGATAATTTTTGAAGCGGTCCATGTTTGACCATCGGCGGCCGTCACCGTCCATTGGTCGCCGGTTTTTTGCAAGCTTTGGACCGCGACGCCTGTTTTAATACTGCCGGGAAGTTGTTCGCGCAAACTGTGAACCAACGTTTGCATGCCGCCTTGGAATGAAATAAGCCCGCGCGGTACCTTATGTTTGGGTTTCACGGAGGTAATCATTCCTTTGATGACGCTGCCGGCGGTTCGTTCCCATTCGGCCAATTTCGGGAATGCGGCGACCGCGGATAGCATTTCGGCATTTCCGGCCCAAATTCCTGAAACGAACGGTGCGACCAATCTTTCGGCGGTCTGCGGCCCAAACCGCCTGTTAGCGAAATTCATCAGCGTTTCTTCGTCCGACCCTTTCGACCGAATAAAAGGTTCGATCAATAGGCGCAATTTTGCGCGAAGGCTCAGCAGATCCGTTCCTATTAACGAGGGAACAGACGTTGGTACTTTGCGAAGCTGATCATTGAACAGAACGTAGCGCGGCGTTTTCGCGTCGGCGATTTGTAGTGTCGATGCGAGGCCGAGTTCGCGAATCAGGTCATAGAGCTCAGGTTTCAGTTGAACCGTATTCGGTCCGAACTCGAGTAGAAACCCTTGGTGGCGTTCGGAACGGATGACGCCGCCGATATGTGTTGATTTCTCGAGCACCGTCACGGAATGGCCATTTTTTTGCGCGGTCACCGCCGCGGTTAAGCCGGATAGGCCGGCGCCGATCACGATGATGTTCATTAACGTGTTAACTTATGATATTAAGCGGCATTCATGGACACGATTATAATCACCGGCGGCGCCGGTTTTATAGGTTCGAACTTCGTTCGGTTGGCTATCGCGAAGACGCAAGCGCGATTGGTCATTGTCGATAAGCTCACCTATGCGGGGAATCTCTCGAGTTTAAAAGATGTGTCGTCGAATGCCCGTTTCGTGTTTGTTGAAGCCGACATCGCCGATGCGACCGCGATGAAAAACATTTTCAATGAGTATGAACCGACCTCGGTCATGAATTTTGCGGCCGAGACCCATGTGGATCGCTCGATTGACGGTCCGCATGCGTTCGTCAACACCAATTTAGTGGGAACGTTTGTGTTGCTCGAAGCGGCCCGCAAGTATTTGGCGACCGCCGAACCTGAAATTCGCGAGCGTTTTCGATTTGTCCATGTATCGACCGACGAAGTCTATGGTTCGCTGGGAAAGATCGGCCTTTTCACCGAAGACACCGTGTATGCGCCGAATTCTCCTTATTCGGCCACGAAAGCCGGCGCCGATCATTTGGTGCGTGCGTATCATCACACGTATGGGATGGCTACGATCATCACCAATTGCTCCAATAATTACGG
>CAYXDS010000228.1:0-4111 GCA_964463805.1 uncultured Elusimicrobia bacterium
CGATTTCATCATGGCCCGCAACACGCGGCCGACGTTTTCCGCAAATTTGCCGAGGTGGGGCGTCAGCACGCGGAATTTCGCTTTTTCGACAGCGTTCGCACCGACATTCTTATAGTCAGCGAACATATAGCGCTGGTAAGGAATAAAATCGGGTTCGTTGTCGGGAGCAAATTCCAAGCCGACGGAAATCGCGAGATCGCCGACGTCCTTCATATGACGCAGTTGGACGGTATGGATCGTCACCGCGCCGGCGGGGCCATTTTTTTCAAGAAAGACGGATTCATTTGCAATCGATCGATTACTTTCCGAAGTTCTCGAAAGACCGATCGGTAGGTTATCGAGTATTTGATACCGTTGCAGCGTAACCGTGTTTCCCACTTCTTCGGTGTCATCTTCAATAAGAATTTTAATGTGATTCGCGTCCACCAACTCAAATCTCAAGATCGGCGCATGGCTGTAAGCGGATCCAAGATTCAACGCCATATGCAAGGCGCCCGGATTTCGCCCTTTGGCGTACGCAAGTAAGGCGGTGATGTGCGCTTCGATGATCTTTTTTGTTTCACCTGTCATTGCGTCTGCGCCGATTTTTTCTTGGATGATTTCTTGCGCTTTCGCTTCAAGCTCCGGAATTGAAACGGTGATTCCTTTGTTTAAGGAACGCGACGAAATGATGGCGATTCCACCTTTGAACCATAATGCATTCGCGTGTCGAACGGTCGCCGGCTCGGCCGCCACTGCTTGAGCGTCCAATTTTCCGAAACGGATTTCTGAAGGAACTCCGTCGCGGGAAACGACGGTCAACGGCAGTTCGAGAAATACTTTTCGATTGTGGCCTTCTTCGGTCCGCAATTGGATCTGAAGCGGTTGGCCCCCGATCTTCAGACACCGACCTTTCACCAATTCGCTTTTTTTCGCTTCGTCGTACTTTTCTCCATTTTCTCCGACAACGGTCGGCGCGAACGCCACCACCTGAGGCTCATACGAATGCGCGAGACGGGAGGAAACGCCGTCGTTTCCTTCGTACTGTTGATAGAGATCCATTCGCGCCGCCGTCGGATAGTCGTTGCGGGCGCCACGCAACGCTTCGGACACCAACAATCGATTCAGGGATTCAACGGTTAAAACTTCTCCGTCTTTCGGCCTGAGAACAGCGGCGACATTTTCCCTTCCGAAAATCCGCGCGGCCCACAACGTCGTGGTCCAATGCAGGCCTTTCGGAATGAATGCTGATAAACTGATAGCGATCCATAAGCGCAACGGAACAGACAACAAAACATTTAGAAATGATTTACCGGAACCGGAACTTGCAGGAACCGTTTCCATTAATTGCAACGCCCGCTGATATTCTCTGGTGTAAAGCATGGAAAGAAGGGAATAGGGGTTTTCAATATTAGTGAGTTGAAAATCGATGGCGATTCTGCCGATCAGTTTATCTTCGACATCGCGCATTCGATCGGAAGCATTTCTTACTCGGCCTAAAAAAGCCGTTTTAAAATTAAATGAGAGACGTTGCCCGCCTTCGACCTGTTCTCTACGAACGATCGACCCAATGTAATTCGAATCCAGTCCCAAGCCGGCCGCATGCAATGTCGCTAACGCTTTAATCAAGTACAAATGTTCATCGGAAATTTCAGGCTTTAGATCTTCAAAGTCCGTCAAAACGGATTTCACCGGCGCTTTCTTCGAGAGGACTAGCCATACTTTTTCGAAGTTCTCACCGACGGACGTGTGGCATAAAAGCGTATCGACGGACATGCCCGGGGTTTTTTCAGCGATCGTCCGCAAGCGCGTGTAGGCTTCATCAATGGCGGTTTCCGAAGGATTCAACGGCATTTGCGAATCTTCCAGCATCGACAGCTCGAACAAAGGCGTAGTTTTTCCGGCATCGGTAAAAACAAACGGAGCCGACTCGTTGGCGGAAACGGTCATCACGACATTATCGGTGAAGGGGAGCTGGATGGAAGTCGCGGAATCTTGGAGCGAACTTAACGCTTGGAGTTTTAGCAATAAAGAAACGAACGCTTTGCGACGGCTCTCATTCGCAATTTGCGCGAAAAGTTGAGGATGTGATTGGCGGAGCTTTTCATATTCGCCCGGATCAACGACGTTTACGTTTTTATCGTCGGAATTTTGTGCGGCGTCCGCTAGGAACAGCGCAGTTATACGGTTCGCTTCGGCGGAGATTTCGAGAAGCCCTTCGTTCTGCAAGGCGTCTAAGATTCGCTCGGCGATTGCAGGATAGTCCCGGGTGGGCGATTCACTGATGACCTCCAAAAGTAGATCGATCAATTGCACACGCGTCGCATCTGAAAAATCGTCTTTAACGATCGAGTCGATCATCGTCGCAATCTCTGTATTTTCCTGAGCAAATTCATCCACTGCAGGTTCCAGATCGCCGGTCGAGGTGTTCGCGGCGCGTACGATGAATTCGAAGAAAGGGAGAAAATTCGAAGGAATTCTTTTAGGGTCAATTCCTAAATGCTTCATCGGGTCGTCGCCTTTCTTTGCTTTCGAACCGTTTTGACGTTGCCACGCAGGTCCTTTTCCCATCGATGCGAACGGCAAGCGACTCACGGAAGAAGACGGGAAAAAACGCCCAAACAAAACAAAAACGTCGTAAACGGAATGAAGCGCGAGCGACGCGAGAATCGGCGAGCCGAAAATGGTCAAGCCGCTGATAACGAAAGGCAAACCGGCGGCGACGCCGACCGCGCCGATCAATGCCAAGCGCCATCCTTCTTCATCGTGAGCGCGCGCGAACCACACCGCGCACACAATCAGTACCGGGATGCTGATCAACAGCGAATGCGCGCCGGCCAACCAAACAGGAACGCGGAAAACGAATTCAGTCAGCGCCGGCACGATCGCGATATACGCAAACATCTTTGCGGTTGGCCGCACCACGCTTTGACTCGGATTTTCTCGGTTCACTTCCACTGCGACCTCGATGTCGGCGGGAACATTGGTGCGCCAGCGCGCAGGAATATCCGACAAAACAAAGCGCACCAGCGGTTTGCCGGAAGCGAACGATTTCAAAATCGCCAACGCGCGCAGCCACGTGGAGGGATTCGTCAACTGAAGTTGTTTCGGCCCCAAGAAAAGTCTCGGCCCTTCGAACAAACGGTCGAGCGGCGTGTGTTCGCGCGCGAAGATCGACAAATAGTCATTCGTTTGATCGACGTTGGTGAGAAGCGGCGACGCGATCACATAGGCCACATTCTTTGCGCGCAACCGCGCAGCAATGTCCGGAGTGTGAAAGCCGCCGATCACGAGCGCGCGCGCGGATTTCGAGGAACGGTCGGAGAGAAGGGTGTCGACGATCGCGCGGCTGCGCGCGTCCGCCTCGATATAAAACGATTCGAACGGCTTCAGCGGCAGCGAGCGCAGCGCGGAAATCGCGGCCGTGCTTTTTTGATTCGCTTGATAGGATCGCCATTCTTCGGGCGTCAACGAAAAGCGGCCAATCTTATCGACGAGGATCCTTTGTTCGTCAAGCGTCCACAAGGTTCGTTGCGTATTCGTGGAAATCAGTTGATCCGCGGCCGCTTGCTCCCATTTTGAAATGGCGCCGAACAGCTGCGATGCGTCGATGCGGTCCGCAAGCAAAACATATTCGATGTAATCGTTAAACGTGGGGGCATCGCTGATCGGTAATCGATGGAACGCGCACAGACGTTTCAATTCCGTGAAGAAGGACGCCGCCGAAATTTCACCGCGCTTGAACGCTCCCGACGATTCAATGAGTCGCTGCTGTTGTTCGGAATCGAGAACTCGCACCAGTCGTTCGATCAGCTTTCGGCGTTCAAGCTCTGCTTGTGCAAAATTCAGACGTTTCTCGATCTTCATCGCTTGAACGAACGTGACGGCCGCCGGCGGAATCGGCGCGCCGCTGCTTTCGAGAAACGCAACGTATTCGGTCAAACCTTTGTTCGCGAGATGATACGCGCTGCGAATCTCTGAGAAACGAAGCAACGCGGGCGGGAAATATTTCTTTTTGGCGGCGGTCAACGACGCATCCATCGCCGGCAACGCGCGCGTTAAGGCGGGTTGAGCTTGCCGGGCGCTTAAGTAGGCATTTACATTGTTCGCGTAATGAGTTTCATCGTCAACG
>CAYXDS010000229.1:0-4074 GCA_964463805.1 uncultured Elusimicrobia bacterium
AACCCATCGAGAGCGAATAAAGATGTTTGTAGACGTCATCGCGGATTTGCCGAGAAACACGTTGGCTCACGTAAGAGGTCAAATAGGTGTGCGAGTACCAGAAAATGGATTTAAGCCCGATGCCCACGAGAACAAGGACAACGCCGGTGTGCAACGCGTCCAAATCCCGCTCGACCAACGCATGATCGTTCAGATATTTAATCAACCACATAAACCCGGTTGAAAGACCGGCGACGCCCATCATACAGACAAGCGCCACGGAAAAACGGAACCATACCGGTTTCATATAGGGAAGAATGCGTTTAATCATTAGGCCACATTCTCCAATATCGCGTTTGCCGCCCGTTCGCTGGCGCCGTTACCGCCGAACATGTCGCGAAGAGCCAATAATTCTTTGCGCAACGCTTTGCGCGAAGCCGGGTCCTTCATCCATTTCACGATCGGCATCGCGATGTTATCGGGCGTTGCTTCCCATTGAATATATTCGGGAACGATGAGCCGACCGGCCAGCAAATTCGGCATGCCGAGATAAGGGATCTGAATCAACGCGCGCGCCACGCAATAGGTGACCAAATTGGTTTTGTACATGACGACCATCGGAATGCCGAGCAAAGCGTTTTCGAGCGTTTCCATGCCGGAAGCAGTGATCGCCAAGTCAAGTTGCGAGCGCCACGCGTAATTTTCATCCTGAATCAGCTCGATCAAACAACGACTCGGCCGCGCTTTTGAGAGAATTTCATTATAGAGGTCGCGCGGAACGTTCGGCACCGTGAAGACAACGAAGCGCGTGCCGGCACACACAGACGCGATCTTGTCGCAGGCTTCCACCATCACTGGCAAATGGCGCCGGATTTCCCCCGGACGGCTGCCGGGCAAAAGTCCGACGGTCGGTTCGATGCGCAACGGTTGATCGGGATCCATCTGCGGAAGGAAGTCGAGAATCGGATGACCGACGAATTTGGCCGGAATATTTCGTTTCCGGTAAAACTCGGACTCGAATGGAAACAGACATAAGAACAAGTCGACAAAATGCCGGAGTTTTTCCGCGCGCCCCGCGCGGCTGGCCCAAAATTGCGGGCTCGCGTAATAAAATACTTTCGTACCAAGTTTCTTCGCCGCCTGCGCCACGCGTGAATTGAATCCGTAGAAGTCGACTGGAATGACCGCGTCGGGCGGGTTGTTTTTGATTTCAGGTACGATCACGTCGTTCAAAATATTTTTGAAATACAAAATTGTTTTCGGGGAAATCGCGAAGCCGAGAGCGTGTTTGCGCACGATATTCGCAAGAAACTTATCACAGACTTTTTCCAAGCGTTCGCCCCCCACGCCGACGATGAACACGCTCGGCTGTAGTTTTTTCAGCGACTGGACCAGTTGTGATGCGACCAAGTCTCCGGACGGATCACCCGCAACGATCAAAATCCGCATTTACGACCGCGCCTCTTCTTTTTTCACCATATGCACGCCGGCCATCATCGGCGCGTCATGCAGCGCCATTTTATCGAGAATTTCAAATGCGAGTTCGAGCGCATCGCGTCCGTGCTCGCCGCTAACAATCGGCGGCCGCCCGGTTTTGATGCACTGGAGGAAGTGAATCAGCTCCTGTTCGAGCGGATCGTCTTTTTTTAATCGTGGGCGTAAGACTTCGATATCGGTCAACGATTTAAACACGGGACCTTTTCTTCGAAATATTTTCAGTGAGCGCTCCGAATAATCGAGCGACAAATAAGAATCGGGCTGAAACACACGGATCTTCCGATACTTCTTCAACGTAACACGGCTCGCCGACAAATCCGCGCGGCAGCCGCCCTTGAAATAAAGAGTGGCTTTCACAATGTCTTCGTGATCGCTGATGACCTTACCCCCCACCGCATCCAGGCGGATGACCGGCTCGTTGATCATCGATAGCAGAATATCCAAATCGTGAATCATCAAATCCAAGACCACTCCCACATGCGACACGCGCGGGTCGTACGGTCCGAGGCGGTTTACTTCGATGAACGCCGGTTTGTTCACGTATTTCACGAGCTCTCGAACGGCCGGATTGAATCGTTCGACATGTCCGACCTGAAGGATTACGCGATTCGTCTTCGCGATGTCGATCAACTCCTGCGCTTCTTGGAGGGTCGCCGTCAGCGGTTTCTCGACGAGCGCATGAATCTTTTTTGAAAGGAAAAATTTCGCCACTTCATAATGGATCGGCGTGGGCACCGCAATCGTCACAGCCTCGCACGCTTCGGCCATTTCGTTGATCGAATGGAAGAAACGCGTTTTATTTTTTTCGGCGATGGAGGCCGCTTGATTTAAGTTCGTGTCGAACACGCCCATCAACTGTGCATCCGGAATATGACTCAGATGCTTAACATGATGTTGACCTAAATGGCCGACGCCGACGACGCCGATGCGTGTCATGATTCAATCCCCATTACGCCGATTTTTTCACCGTTGGCCCACGAGACGAGCTTTTCCTTATCGAATACCAACGTTTTTCCTGCTTCGACAGCTAAGATTCCGCCGCCCGCTTCTTGAAACGTTTCCATCGTATTGAGACCGATGACTGGAACGTCAAACCGTAAATCTTGTTTCGGTTTCGAAACTTTCACGACGACAAAATTCCCTTGCGCAATTTCACCGGCGCGCCGAATACAGCGATCTGTTCCTTCCATCGCTTCGACGGCGATCACCGCTTTATTTTTTACGCAAACTGTTTGCCCGACATCGAGGCCAGCCATCGATTTTGCCAGTTGAAAACCGAATTTCACGTCTGCCAATTCATCGGAGGTCGGTTTTCTCTTCGTAAACGGTCCCGACGGCGCCAAATAACTGGAGAGGTGCGCGATAGATGGAATCAACTTGAGCCCGGATTTCGCGAGTTCTTCGGCAACACCGCTCAAAATGGTGTCGGCCTTGCGGTCGCGCAAACGCCAAAATAATTTCAACGCGCGCATATCCGGGTGAAATTTTTTCAAGTCCGCGTACATATTACTGTGGCGTACGAGGCCCGCCATCACGACTTCCTCAACACCTTCGCGCGTCAACACTTCGACCCACTTATTGAGTTGCCCCACGAACAACCAATGAATGCTATCGACCGCTTGCTCAAGAGCTGGATCCGCCTCGCCATTGAACGCAACGGCGACGACGCGCCGTCCTGCGCGCCTCGCTTCTTGCGCGACTAAAAATGGAAATCGGCCATTGCCGGCCAATAACCCGAGCGGTTTCACAGAACACTCTCCTCCTCGGCGTCCGACAAAACTTTTAAAGAAGGTCGCAAGTAGCCTCGCTTGGGGTCAAGGAAAAATTCACGGAAAACTTTCACGTACGCATCGTCGACCGATAACTCAGGCCGCTGCAGCGCTTCGATGAGTAAAAGCCCGGACATGAAAATGGTTTTATACGCGTCTTTGACGCGACGCATGGACTCGCGCGACATTCCCAATCGCCGCATGCCGACAATATTCAATCCTTTGATTTCGGCACGGTCGCCTTGAGCGGTACAAAAGGGTGCCACGTCGAGCGGAACCATAGCGCCGCCGCTGATGATGACACCGGTGCCGAGACGCACGAACTGGTGAATCCCCACTGTCGTGCTAATGAACGCGTTGTCTCCAACCTGCACGTGGCCCGCCAGTTGCGCGGCGTTGGCCATAATAACGTTGTTTCCAATTCGGCAGTCGTGCGCGATGTGTGAGAGCGCCATGAAATAACAATCGTTGCCGATGGTCGTCACGCTTTTGTCGAGCGGCGTTCCACGATGAGCGGTCACTCCTTCGCGAAACACGGTGCGAGCGCCTACAACAAGTTTCGTGGGTTCCCCTTTGTACTTTAAATGTTGAGGCGCCAATCCCAAACTCGCTTGCGGGTAAACCTCGCAACTCTCGCCGAGTGTCGTGTATTCAATCGTTGTGTGCGACCAGATTTTACATCCTTCGCTGATTTCCACGCCAGCACCAATGACCGCAAAAGCGCCAATCGTTGCGCTTTTTGCGATGCGAGCTCCGGGATCTATAACAGCGGTTGGATTAATGGGCACGATTAATGTGTCCGGTCGGCGATCTCGAATGAAAAGATGTC
>CAYXDS010000230.1:0-4036 GCA_964463805.1 uncultured Elusimicrobia bacterium
CTTCGGACTCCAATGCGACCCCGGACAAACTAACATCGATGACGACGGCCCGGCCGCGTGGCTCACCGGATGGCAGCATCAAATGCGCGAACAAGTTTGCATCCAGACGCGGCTGACGACGTTTTTCTTTGCTCATAGGACCTCGATTCTAGTAGAGATGCCGACCGCCGTCCACGCGCATGCATTCGCCTGTGACGAAGTCGGTTTCACAGAAAAACAAAACGGCCTTCGCAATTTCAGCGGCGCCGCCCCAACGTCCGAGCGGCGTCACCTTTTTAATGTCCGTTACTTCTTCGTTTGAAATATCCGCCGGCGGCAAAATGGGTCCCGGAGCGATCGCATTAACCAACACATGGGGCGCGAGCTCCAGCGCCTGTGCTTGCGTGAGGCCGATCACTCCCGCTTTTGCCGTGTAATACGGAACAAATTCTTTATAGCGCGGACGACCGCTGGCGGCCACCCAGTCGGCGAAATTAATGACGCGGCCGCGCTGCGCTTTCAAAAGCGGCGAGACCGCCTGAACCGTGAGATGCGTGCTGAACAAATTCGCATCCATCAAGCCGCGCCATTTTTTCTCATCGATTTTTGAATAGGGCGTTCGCTCGTAATCCGAAGCCATATTCACAAGCACATCGAGGCGGCCGAAATCCTTTTTGATTTGGGACGTCGCGCGCTTCACATCCGTGGGTTTTGAAACGTCCGCTTGAACGAGCAACGTTCGGATCACGTAGCGCTGCACGGCATTCGCGGTCTGTTCGGCACTTTTTCTTGAAGATCGGTAGGATAAGACGAGATGGCAACCGCGCTTCGCGAGTTCTTCCGCGACCGTCGCTCCGATTCGCGCACCGCCCGTGATCCATGCCACTTTATTTTTTAGATTCATGTCGCCTCTGCCGCGCCGCCTCAAACAAACACACGGCGGCGGCGCTCCCCACGTTCAATGACTCAACGCGGCCTTTCATCGGAATTCGAATCGAATTATCGAATAAAGAAAGCTCCTTATCGGAAAAACCGCTGCCCTCCGAGCCCATGACGAGCGCAATCGGACGCGTCCAATCTATTTTGTCGTAATCGGTGCGCGCTTCCATTGTGGCTCCGACGGACTGAACTTCGGTGGCTTTAAGGTCGTTTAACGCGTCGAGCAGCGTTGGAAATTTTCTCATCGGCATGCGAAACGCGCTGCCGGAGGCGCCACGCAGGGCTTTCGGACCCCACGGATCGGCCGAGGCGCCGGTCAAATAAACGTCGCTGCTGCCCGCCGCCTCGGCGGTTCGCAGCAACGCTCCGACATTTTGTGGAAGTTGCACGTTATGAATCACGAGTGTTAACCGGGCAATACCTTGTTTGCCTCCCACTTCAAACATGCCGTGAGGTTTGGCCAACGCAAGAATGCCCGGAGGCGTCGATAAATCGGAGCAATACTCCATGACGGGACCCGACAAAACACGAATCGGGATCGCTTTATTTTGGCTGGAACCGACAAGCGAACGGGCCGTATCGAACAATTCGCGCGTGCAATAAACGGCCACGGTTCGCCATTGAGAAGCCAACAACTCTTCAACGAGTTTAAGGCCTTCGCAAAACACCATGGAGCGGTCCTGTCCATCTCGAATTTTCCGTATGGAATGAACCAGTGGGTCGGAGCGTTTTTGAATGGCGGAGACGGTCATCGTTGTTTTCAAAGTAGGAAAATGGCTCTTCGAAAGCAAGTTTCAAAAACATATTGAAACCGCGATGAAATCACGTTATGAGTAAAGGGTGTTAAAACCTCTTCTTGAAAAAATTATCAAACCGGGCGTTTCCGACCTGCATTTAAAAGCCAATGAACCTCCGATGATCCGGATGCTGGGCAAATTGCATCCGATTGGAACCAACAATTTAAGAGTTGAAGACGTCGACGCGATCGTCGCATCTCTGATCAACGATGAACAAAAAACTCGCCTCAAAGAAGACGGCGATGTCGATATTGCGATGGACATCGAAGGGCAAGGCCGACTAAGAATTAATATCTATCGCCAACGGAACACCTATGCGATTTCGATTCGAATCATTTCCGGGGAAGCGAAAACGTTCGACCAGCTTTCATTGCCGAAAGAAACGTTGGAACGGTTGTGTTCATCGCAACGCGGAATCATATTGGTATCGGGCGTTACCGGCGCCGGCAAGACGACCACGCTGAATGCGTTGGTCAACTACATGAATGAGAATTTCAGTTTCAACATCATAACGCTCGAAGACCCGATCGAATTCATCCATAAACGCAAAAAATGTTCGATTTCCCAACGCGAAGTCGGTCGGGACGTCAATTCATTTTCCGAAGGTTTGCAAAACATCCTGCGTCAGGACCCCGACATCATCGTCATCGGCGAGATGATGAGCAACGAAACGTTCCGGTCGGCGATCGAAGCCGCCAGTTCCGGTCATCTTGTTCTGGGCACTGTCCACAGCAACGACGCGCTGGACGCGGTTGACCGGATTGTCAACACATTCAGCTTCAATGAACAGGCCTATGCGCGAATGCAATTGACGAATGTGATCACGGCCGTCATTAGTCAACGCATGATTCCGGATAAAAACAGCAACACCTGTTTTCCTGCCACCGAAATCATGCTGGGAACGTCGCAAATTAAAAAACTTTTGCTGGCGAACAGCGCGCCCGAAATCAAATTCCTGATTGAAAAAAGCAGCGCGTTCGGAATGCATACGTTTGACCAAGATTTGCTGCGGTTGTTCGTCGAAGGGAAAATCTCTCCGAACGATGCGATGGCGTATGCGAGCAACCCGAATGACCTGCGGTTGAAAATGCAGGGATCGCCAGGCAGTCCCGGCCTCGAACCGATCAAATAGTTACGGTTTCATCGTTACTCGATAAATCTGGTGCCCGTTCGGCAACGTAAAGAACTCTACCGGCTGAAATTTAGCGACGAATCCCGCCATGCTTCCCACCGCCATACGTGCGTCTTGATCGACTTGCCTCTGAATGTCCTCTTGGAACATATCGTCAGCAAAATAAATATCGAATCCTCGCCTTTTTTTATCCTTCAGGTGAGCCAACAAAGGTTCCATATCGATTTCACGGAACGCCATTAATCGGCCGCTCACCGTTCCCCCACTAATTCTCGGAAAAAAATAAGGAATCAATACTTCGATCATCGGGACGGGACCCGAACGCGCGGTCAGCAGCACGTCGCCGTCATGAATATGCGTTTGAGCGATTTGTAAAACTTGATAACCGATATTGTTCTGAATAAACGAATTCGGAAAAAATGAGAATGTGAAGTTCCAATAAAAAAGCGCAGCGGAACCGATAAAAGCGCCCCAAGATACGATCTTCTTTGGCGGCAACGTCAACGCGGCGGCAGCTACCCAGGGAACGATCACGTGCAAACGAAATCCTTCCTGCCACGGACTCCAGAAAAATAAGAACAACGAAACCAATCCTCCCCAAGCAAACAGCGCCAAAGCCAGCCGCCGCGGCCCTGACTCCGTTGCTCGAGTCCGTGCAAACGAAACCAAAAATAGGCCGAGTGTGCCGGCGGCAAGAAATTGAGCGGCAATGGCTGCCGGGAATAAAGCCGTCGCGCAAAAAATCGCACGAACGCAGCCGCTCCAACTGCCGCCAATGATGCCTATCGTATCCTTAGCCCAAAAGCCGCTGGTTAATATCGTGTTGGACCCGCCATGCCCGGCGTACCCGACCGCCCAATTCAAAAAAGATTGAGGCGAATAGGGACGCGCGACCAACCAATACACTCCGACATAGATGAAGGAAATCAATACGCCTGCTGAGTAGGCATAAAGGGCGGCGGGTTTTATTCGTCGACGCTGCGTAAGTATCCAAGTAAAAACTACCGGGATATGAAACACAGCGATCGCATGCGTCAACGTAAGCAAACAGGAAAGAATTCCGAGCCCAATATAATCAGAGACCGAATCGCGTTCTTCGTTTAACATCGAAAACATCTTTGAGATCACGCACACGGTGAAAAAGACGGACGCGCCGACCGCGCGGCCGTCCACGGCGAACTCCCATACG
>CAYXDS010000231.1:0-4002 GCA_964463805.1 uncultured Elusimicrobia bacterium
TGAATTATAGTCCGACTATGGAATCGAACTGAAGCGAGAAGTTTTATTCGATAAGACGCGCAAAGAAACCGAAATGCCCACACAAGTCCGTTGGGGCGCCAACCTCAAAGATCAAATCTCGCAATCGATTGCGCTGCCGTTTTTGATTCGCACAATTTCAGACAATTACGCAACCGATGAGACGATCACGAAAAATATTTCCGATCTTCTTTTCGTTTCAGGAAACCGCTGGATCAAAATTCCGGGGAAATTCCCATCCACTCTCGAATGGACCGATCTCATCACGACCAGCGCAAAATCATGGGCGCTTGACTGGCAAGGCGGATGGCTTCCGAAACAAATCTTCGACGGCGGCGATTATTTCGACAAAAAACAACCGCTGGCCGTTCTGATAAAAGGCGTTTTTCCGTCAGGGAAAAAAGAAAGTCAATTGCTGTTGGTGGGTTGTTCGTGGATGCTGATGAACGACCGCCTGGCCGACAAAAATTTCTCGACGCGGGACTTCATCATGAACGCGACGGTCGCGCTGACCTATGGACCGGGGCTTGCGGACATTCACGCCTCGGCGAGCGACTTCAAGCGGGGATTCGGTTATGTGCGGCCGAAAGCAAAATACGCTTATCGGTTGATCACGTTTTTCTTAGCGCCCGGCCTGTTTTGTTTGTACGGGATTTATCGGCGGCTGATGTGGTCGCGCAACAGCTTCATATCGTCCCACACCGATTTCTTCAATTCCGGATCGCGAAGCAGCGCGGCCGGATGAAACGTCGGCAAAACCGAAATCGGCGCTTCCGATTCGATTAAAACGGCCTGAGTAAATTTCCCGCGCAACGCGGTAATTCCTTGCGTGGTCCGCAGCAACGCTTTTGTGGCCGTTCCGCCAAGCGTCACAATGACGTCCGGCCGAATGATTTTTATTTGTTCGATGAGAAAAGGACGGCAAGACTCAATTTCTTCCGGCGACGGCGGACGATCGTTGCCTCGTTTATCGGGCTGCGTTGCATCCACCATCGGATGACACTTAGCGATATTCGCGATGTAGACGTTCGTCCGGTCGAGTCCGATCGCGGCCATAATCTTATCGAGCAGCTGTCCCGCCTTACCGACGAACGGATCGCCCTTTCGATCCTCATCGAAACCGGGCCCTTCTCCGACGAACATCACTTTCGCCTCGGGATTTCCCACGCCGAACACAAGTTTGATACGCGTATCGCCGAGCGGGCATCGATGACAATCTCCGATCACGTTTACTCTTAAATTTTCCAGTGCCGCTGCTTTTCCGTAGGGGCCGGCCTCTGTGCCGGCCCGACGCCACGTATCAACATCAGGAATCGCGCTTTCGGGCGGGCGCGGAGGCCCGCCCCTACGAACAATTTCATCCCCCCAATAGACGACTTCACCGTCATTTTCGCGCAGGTGATTCTTAAAATCGTTTATGAGTTCGGCGACTTCGTTTCTTTCCATTTCTTTTCGGTCCATGCGACGAGACGTGCAGCCAGTTCGGATTTTTTCATTTTCGGGAATCGCTTTGTTCCATTTCCGTCGATCAACAGCGGTTTTATCGTCGCGGTTGAAAATGAATCGGGTCGATTCGCCACGATAAGATCAAGTTTCTTTTGTCGCAGCTTACTGACCGCATTCTTTTTTTCGTCAGCCGTTTCCAACGCGAATCCAACGACAAGAGCGCCGCGCTTTCGATGACGGCTGGCCCAAGCGAGAATATCCGGATTTTTAACGAGCGTCACGCGCATTTTATCCGCGCCCGTTTTTTTAATTTTGCCCGATGCAACGCGCTCGAATCGCCAATCGCCGACAGCCGCCGTGGCCACAAAAACGTCGGCCGATTTTATTTCTCGCCGCACCGCGGCAAACATTTCGCGCGCGCTTTGTACGGAACGAACGTTCATTTTTTTGGGAATGGGAATGAAGGTGGGCCCGAGGATGACGACAACTTCATGTCTTTTCTTTTGAAACGCTTGGGCGATGGACAATCCCATCGCACCACTCGAAGGATTGGACAAATAACGAACCGGATCCATCCATTCGCGCGTCGGACCGGCGGTGATGAGCACGCGTTTACGACGCAATTATTTTTTCAGCAATTTCCCGACGGCCTCAAGAATCTCATCGGGTTCGCTCATGCGGCCGTCGCCGCGCGTTTTGTCGGCGAGAGGACCGACATAAGGGCCTGTGAAATGCACGCCGCGATCGCGCAATATCGCTACATTCGATTGAGTGGCCGGATGCTCCCACATCGTCGGATGCATGGCCGGCGCGATCAACACGGGCGCTTTCGTAGTGATGTAACACAGTGAAACCATGTCCTCGGCAAGACCATGGGCACAACGAGCGAGCATCGTCGCACTCGAGGGCGCGATCACCATGAGATCCGCCTCTTCCGACGCAGAAATGTGCGGCATCTGATGAGCCTCGGGGCCGAACATATCAACGTAAGCTTGCCGTCCGCTGAACGTAGCAAGCGCCAGCGGCGAAACGAACTCACGCGCTTCTTTGGTCATCACACATTGAACGTCGTAACCTTTATCGACGAACAATCGTACGATCTCAGGCGCTTTAACGGCGGCAATGCTGCCGGAAACGCCGAGGAGGACCCGTCGTGTTGACGAGCCCATTCGCTTATTCGCCTTTGTCCGAAGATTCGATCGCGGCCGGGTTCAACGTAATGGTCGGAGCGGCGGGAACCGGCGCGGGCGCGGGGACTTGGGCCAAAATAGGAAGTTTCTCCACTTCTTTGATCGACATCTTACCGGTCAAGATTTCACGCATCGCGCGCGGAACAAGGAGCGGAATCGCATCGGCCAAATTTTCTTTTTTCTTAATTTCCTTGGCCCAACGAAGAGCGGCATAGGCCACTTTGTAACGGTCTTTCGTGCATTCCAACATCAAGGCTTCGACGGAAAGATCGGCTTTCGACTTGTCAACGTTTTGCTTGGACATTTATTTCTCCTGTTTAAGGAATCGCATCCATGATCTCTTCAAGTTCGTGTTCGGGACGTCCTTCGATTTGAACGGTTTTCTCTTTTCCTTTTTCTCCTCGAAGAATCGAAACGCCCAATTTCTTCACGCCGAAAAATTCGGCAAGAAACTCGATGAGTTCGTCATTGGCCGCGCCTTCGACGGCGCGGGCGGCCACTCGCACGCGAACGATGGAACCGACACGGCCCATCACTTCCGAGTGCTTGGCATTGGGTATGACGCGAACACGAATGATCATAGTATTATCCTCTCTCTTCTCTCTTAACTCTTTGCCAACTGCGCCGATCGGCGCGCGGCGTTTTGAACCGCGTCTTGAATGGAGCGGTTTAAATCTTTCATATCGAAAACTTGTATCGCAGCTGCGGTCGTCCCTCCGGGCGACGTGACTTGCCGACGCAACTCTTTCGCCGGCTCCGACCGCTGCGCCAGCATTTTGCCGGCACCGAAAATCGTTTGATGAACGAGACGGCGCGCAAGTTCGGGTTTCATACCGAGCGATTGCGCAGCGTCAATCATCGCTTCCGCCAAATAAAAAACATAAGCGGGACCGGAACCGGACACGGCCGTCACTGCGTCCATAAACTTCTCTGGCATTTCAACGACATCTCCGACCGACGACAAAATCGCGAAAATCCTTTTCTGCTGGGCGGCGGTTCCGAACTTCCCACGGCTGACCGCGCTCATTCCCGCCAACAACAACGCCGGCGTGTTCGGCATCACGCGAAACACCGGCACATCTTGACCAAGCCACTGCTGAAAACGCTCGATCGGAATTCCGGCGGCGATCGAAACAAAACATTTTTTCTTCAACGGCAATCGCGTCGCTTCAAGCGACACCGTCGTCAACGCATCGCGCATCATTTGCGGCTTCACGCACAAAAAAATCAAGTCTGATTTCTCAACGACATCCGCGGCGTTTTTCGCAAGCCGTCCGCCCATTTTCTTCAACGCCGATTGAGCGCCTGGATTATGGTCAAACGCGACGATCTGAGACGGTTTCAACAC
>CAYXDS010000232.1:0-3982 GCA_964463805.1 uncultured Elusimicrobia bacterium
GTCTTCTTCAACGTGGCCAAAATATGTTCACGTTCGACCTTCTTAACCACGTCTTTCAACGCCGCGTCGCGATTGTTCTTGGATGCGCCGGTTTCTTTCTCGCTCGAATAACGGATGCTGGTCGGCAAATGCTCAATCTGGATCTCGGCGTCCGACAATACGACCGCACTTCGGATCGCATTGGAAAGCTCACGAATATTGCCGGGCCAACGATAGCGCTCGAACAAATCGATGACCTTCGGATTTACTTTTTTCATCGGCGTGTTCATTTCTTTCGTATAGACCTGGAGGTAGTGTTCGACGAGCAAAGGGATATCGGTGCGCCGGTTGCGCAACGGCGTCAACTCGATCGTGAAAACTTTGATCCGATGATAAAGATCTTCACGGAATTCGGAACGCGCGCTGGCCGTTTCGAGGTCCTTGTTCGTGGCCGCGATCACGCGTGTATTTACACGCACTTGTTTGCGCCCGCCGAGCCGAACGAACGACGGATCCTGCAGCACGCGCAAAAGCTTCGCTTGAACCGTCATCGACAGATTGCCGATTTCATCGAGAAAAAGCGTCCCTTCGTCGGCCATTTCAAACCGGCCCGGCCGCGACTCTTCGGCGCCGGTGAAAGCGCCCTTCTCGTATCCGAACAACTCGGATTCCATCAATGTTTCGGGCAGCGCCGCGCAGTCGACCGGCACGAACTCTTTTTTCGCGCGTTTGGACGCCATATGAATCGCGCGCGCCGTCAGTTCTTTGCCGGTTCCGGATTCGCCGAGCAACAACACGGTCAAATCCGTCGGAGCCACTTTTGAAATCAACATTTGCGCGTGCGCAAACGCTTCGCTCTTACCGACCAATTCCATCGGCGCGATCGTCGCATCAGGCGTGATCGGCGGAGCGTTTCCAACGAGCAGCGCGTGTTTCACCACTTCTTTTATTCGCGCGCTGTCGAGCGGTTTAATCAGATAATCGCACGCGCCCAAGCGCATGCTCTCCACGGCCGAATCGACCGTTTGATACGCGGTCATCATGACCACCGGAACGTCTTGAGCGCGCTTGCGGATGCGGCGCAGCGTTTCGACGCCGTCCATCCCGGGCAACTTGATGTCCATAAAAACCACGTCGGGCCGCGCGTCCATTTTCTTCAACGCTTCTTCGCCGGATTCGGCCGCGATGACTTCATAGCCGGCCGCCTGCAGTATTTTCGAAAAAATCATTCCGACTTGCGGTTCGTCGTCGACGACGAGAATTTTTCCCTTTGCGGCGGCCATTACGCTTTCGCTCCTTCGTCGATCTGCAACGGAAGTTGAATTCGAAACGTCGTCGATTCCGTTTTCGGATCGCCGATCGCTTGAATCACGCCGCCGTGCCCTTCGATCACTTGTTTGACGATGGCGAGCCCCAGTCCCATGCCCGTTTCCTTCGTCGTAAAGAACGGCTCAAAAATCTTTTCCTGCAATTCCGTCGACAAAACGCTTCCCGAATTCGTGATCGAAACGACCGCCTGCGTGAGCGTTCGATCCATCTCGATCACCACGAGAATTTTTCCCGACCCCTTCATCGCTTCCAAACCGTTATCGATAATATTCGTGAAAACCTCGCGTATCAGATCGGCATCGACGCTGATCGGCGGCAATTGCGATTGATACCGGCGGATTACCTGTACGCCCTGAATTTTGCAACGCGCTTCGACATTGAGAATCACTTCATCGGCGAGCTTCGTGAGCAACTCCAGTGAGCGCTTGATGCGCGACGCGCGCGAATATTCGACGAAATCGCGCGTCAACTGCTCAAGCACCTTCACTTTCTCCTCGACCGCTTGAAGAATCTGCGTGTGCTCGGGGTTCGATAAATTTCCTTCCAAATATTGCGCGCACATGAGGATGATGTTCAACGGATTGCGCATACGATGAGCGATCGCGCCGGCCATCGAACCGACCGCGGCCAAACGTTCCTTCTGAAGCAATTGGGTCTGCATCTTTGAAATCTCCCGGCGCAAATGGTGGCTTTCGAGACAACGACGAATAGTGGCCAAGAGTAATTCACGAGGAAACGGTTTCGTGATGTAATCATAAGCGCCGGCTTTCATGGACTCCACCGCCGACGAGACTGAGCCGAACGCGGTCATGATGATGACGTTCGTCGACGGATAACGGTATTTAACCTGCTTGACCAACTGCACGCCGTCCAAGTCGGGCATCGACAGATCGGTCAGCACCAAATCGAATTTCTGCTTCGATAGGAGTTCGATGGCTTTATCGGCGCGATCGCACGTTTCGACTTGGTAGCCGTCGGACTCGAGAAACAGACGGCAAAGATCGCGCGACGGCGGTTCGTCGTCGACAATGAGGATGCGATTATCGTGTAGGGGGTTCGGATTTTTTGAGGGTTCGGAATGCGCGTCGGACGGCTTAGAGTTTTTCATCCAGACGGTAACCGACGCCGATCAGCGTCTTGATATACCGGCCGGCTTCCCCCAGTTTTTTCCGCAGGTGACGAATGTGAACGTCGATGGTGCCGAGCGTGCCCGGATAATCGTAGCCCCAAACGGCCGACATCAACGCTTCGCGCCGCAACGCTTTGTTCTTGTTTTTCGCGAGCGCGACCAGTAACTCGAACTCTTTCGGAGTCAACATCAAATCTTTACCTTTGTACTTCACTTCGTGCATATCCAAATCGATTTCCATCGGTCCGATTTTCAGCACCGAACTCTCGTCGGATTTTCCCATCTCGACGCGGCGGAACACCGCTTTGATGCGCGCGAGCAATTCACGGTTTCCGAACGGTTTGGTCAAATAATCGTCGGCGCCCACTTCGAGCCCGATGACCTTGTCGGTTTCGGTATCTTGAACGGTCAACATGATGATCGGAACGCGTTTCGTACGAACGTCTTGCTTGACCTGGCGGCAGAACTCGAGGCCGCCGATCGTCGGCAAGCGCACGTCGAGCAAAATCATATCGGGAAGCGTTAATTTAATTTTCTGGAAGGCTTCGTCGGTGGAATAGGCGGTCGTCGCCGTGTATCCGTTTTCTTCGAGGATGTCTTTGACGAGCTGACAAATCTGCACTTCGTCGTCGATGATGAGAATTCTTTTTTTGGCCACCTAAACTCCTTTGATCAACAGACTATCCCAACGCCTCGGCGCGATGCTCTTCCGCGCGATGGGCCGGCAACGTAAAGTGAACTTTCGTTCCTTTGCCCAATTCCGACTCAATCCAAATCCGTCCGCCATGCGCTTCCACGTTTCCTTTCGCGATGGCCAACCCAAGACCGGTTCCTTTTTGCGCCACCGGGAACTGTCCCGCACTTTTTACCTGGCGAAATCTTTCGAACACGGCTTCCTTTTGATCGTCCGGAATCCCTTGTCCCGTGTCTTCCACCGAAATCAAAATAAATTCGTCCTGATTTCTCGCAACTATTCTGATTCTGCCTTGAGAAGGCGTAAATTTCAAGGCATTCGACAGAAGATTCGTAATCACTTGACGCACTTTTTCCTCATCCGCGTAGAAAATTGGCACCGAATGTGGAATATCAACCACACACTGAATTTCTTTCTTTTCAAGCAACGGATGAAACAACCCGGTGATCTGTTCCGTCATTCTATGCAAATCCAACGGTTTGTGCCGAACTTCTATGTGACCCGACTTTAATTTGGCCAAATCCAAAATGTCGTTGATGAAATGCGTGAGTCGTTCCGTGCTCTCCTGAATAATGGAAAGCGCCTTATCTCTTTTCTCCGCTGTGATTTGATCGAGCGGTTTACTTTGCAAAAACTCCGCGTAACCGGAGATCGCAGCCAACGGTGAGCGCAACTCGTGCGACACGCTCGAAACGAAATCTTCCTTCAATTGGTCAAATTCCTTCAACTTCACCGCCATCAAATTGAACTCATGCGCGAGAAAGCCCAATTCGTCGGCGCTTTCGACCGGAATATGCGTATCCCACTGACCTTCGCCGATCGCTTTCGCGCCTTCGGTCAAATGCTGAATC
>CAYXDS010000233.1:0-3948 GCA_964463805.1 uncultured Elusimicrobia bacterium
GGTTGAAGTCGATGCCGGACACGCTGAAGGGACGCGTCGCCGTGGTTGAGGCGTTGCGTTTGCGTCTGCGCAAGGCGCAATCGCGCGATGAAAGGCGCCGTATCATGCGCACCTACTTTTTATTCCATCGCGGCGGATATATTTGGGCCAGATCAGCGATGGAAAGTTACAAGGAGAAATTGGCCGCTCAGCTGTTGCATCCTGAGGCGGAACATGACGTGTCCACTTTCAACCACGTGGGCGAACTCGAACGTTTGATCGATCCGTTGGCTGACTTTTTGTATTCGATGGTTAAATTAAAGGGACACGTGCGCGATCCGCAGGACGATGAAATCATCGAATTTCTTAAGCAGCGGCTTATGGATAGGGAACAGCAAGTCGTCAGCGCGGCCGGACGAGGACTTACGCAAATCGTTTTGTACATGGACGAAAAGACGAAGACCGGGTTCAACGATGACGGTTTTCGCAACCGCGTTTTAGAATCAATTGTTGATGCCATCGACAAACAAGAAAATCCTCAATGCATCGCGAGCCTTGCGCGGAGTTTGAATTATATCCACCTGCCCGAAGCGATTCCGGAAATTATTCAACTTCTTTCGAAACCCAAGCTCTCGTCCTATTCGAAATACGATCTCTATTGGATTAAAACCACGTTGCTTGAAGCGCTCGAAAATTTATTGATCGAATACCCGAACAATCTTAAGGCGAATTCTCTAGCCTTTTGCAGTTTATTAATCGCTTACGCTGAGGATCGCAACAACGATATCACCGTTCGCGTTCGCGCGTTGCGGGTTTTGGCGCACGTACGTCACATCGAACCGGAAGTATTTACTCGATTGGAGAAACTGCTCAGCATCGAAGCGAATACGTCAATTCAAGCCACGGGTTTGCGCGTCTACGTTCGACAGAGTATTACGGACGGATCCAACGATCGATTGGAAACCCTCGCGAAGTTTTTACTGGAATTCGTGCGTGGAGAGCATTTTAAGGGGACCGGGTATTGGAAGAACGATCGTCTCATCGATTTTTCTATCGACTGCCTTGATATGTTGGCGAAATATCTTTCTTCCGTGCCTCTTCGCGTTCTTGTTGAGAAACAGATCGCCGATCATCAAAAACGATTGGGAAGTTTTCCTTCCGCTACGGAATTCAACTTGGTCGCCGATGAAAATCCCGTCGTGTTCTTGAATGTGCAAGGCGCGCGCCGAGAAATCATTCTTGGTAATAACGGCGACACGGAAGGCGTGCATGCTCGACTGGTCCAAATTCGCGAAGAGCTGGAGCGCCATGGGATGACGTGTCTTTTTGCCGGTGATTTTTATGAGAAGCGTTCGTTGGCGAAAGTGGTCCCGAATCATCCGAAAACCTTGCATATCCGTTTTCAAAACGGCCGTTTGGCAACGGCCGTGGATCAACTCGCTTTAAATAAACCGGTTCGCGTTCCTCGGCGAGATGGTACGCGCGGCTCTCATGTGGTTGGTTCCGCCTACGACGAAGTTCCGCGTCGAAGAATTGTCGTGATCGGATCGCGCGCGGAGCATGCGGCCTTGGAGACCGCCATGGGGCGGCCTATCCCGATCGTACGTTTGCCTCATTATCTCGATGAGGGATTGCCGCAGCCGGCGTTGACCGAAGAAGAGTTTTCGAGTCTCGCGCACCAACTGGACGTCGAGTCGATAGCCTTTTTACATCCGCCGATTGAGAAACGGTTGACTGAGCAAAGTGAAAGATTCAAACGCTTGGTCGTGATCATGCGCCGGGAATTGTCACCTTTGGTTTCGTCCGTTCTGATTGTGCTCGGCGGCTCTCTGTTTTTGGTTTCTAATGCGCGCGGTATTTTCTGGCGCGTGCGTCGCTATGTGAATCCGTCGAACGCCTCGTTGTTTGATTTATTGAAATTCATGGCTCGTCGTTGGGCCGCCGACGTGAAGCGGCGCGTTCGCTCGTCGCATAACAATGGAATGTTGTCGCCCGCCTTAATCGTTTTTGGCGTATTGGGTCTCCGCGCTCCGCCGGCGTGGGTTATCGGTGTCGCAGTCGTCGTCGCGATGTTGGCGATTCTTGTCTTGATGGTTGACACCTCGTCCGCTTCTTCGGACGACAATGTTTTCGATGCATTGAAAAAACTTTCGCCGCAGCAGCGCGACCTGCTTTTTAAAGGCGCACCGGGCCAACAAGGTTTCATCTTTCGACCGGACGGCATCAACTCGCATACGGCGCCCGGCGTATGGGGACTCATCTACGCATGGCCGTTTGTGATGATGTACGACAATGACGGCGTGAAAGCGCATATGGCTCGCGGTGACTTCTTTAATTATGTTCTTAATGCCGTTTTCCGTGAAGATCTCGGCGAATGGGTTTCGCCGTTCCGTACGTTCGTGGAGAATATTCGTCTCTCTCACCTTGATGAAGAGCAGAAACACTATACGTTGATGGCATTTCTGGCTGCGCTTTCCGTCGCGAACATGAACGGGAATGGTAATGGTTCAATGTTGAAGGAGTTTTTGAAATTCAAAGGGATGTTCGCGATCTCGACGAATCCGACCGGTCTTGAAGTTTCACTTTCATTTGCACCGTACTACAAGCTTTTCGGCGATAAAGATTTCATCGCGCATAACCGTTGGAGTATCGATAGCGAAAATTTGGATCGGTACCGTGAAGACCCGCTTAATAAAAAAGTGGTTCACGAAACATTCCTCGAAATCGTGAACGCGCTGAAAAACAACGAGGAGTTGCAAGGCAATGCTCGGTTTTATCTGACTTTCATCGATCCGATCATGAAAGCGATGTGGCGAAACCCGCGCATGTTGCATTTACCGCCGTTCCTCAAACAAATGAGCATCGCTCGACATCCGATCGCGGTGGCGCGCTCTACGAACAATTCAAACCCTTTTTATGTGGCGCTTATGTTGTCTGCGTTGGATGTGAAGCTTGGTCATCAGGTGTACGACATTGGCTTCGGCAGCGCTTGGACCACGAACATTCTTGCCGATTTGGCGGGGCCCGTTGGCCATGTTTACGCCTATGATGTCGATGAAGCGCTTGTCGATAACGCGGCAAACGTATCCCGTGCACTCGGCCATACAAACATCGACTACACGATCGCCGATGTTCGCGACGGTTTTCCGAACGCATTGGGCGCGGACCGTATTCTCGTCAGCGCCACCGCGGAGAAAGAAGATGTGGAGCGGTTCGTCGCTCAATTAAATGTCGGCGGTCGCTTGGTGGTTCCGGAAGCCGAAGGTGTGTATTTGTATGTCAAAGGCGCTGAAGGCGAAGCGCCGACCCGAATTCAAATCATCAGCGGCAGTTTCCAATATATGACGGGGCTCGTGAGCGAACGCGAAAAGCGCGAAGCGATGTTTATCGCGCGCATGCTGCCCGCGTTTTGGTGGGTCGTCGCTTTCCTCGGACAAGCGGCGTCGTCTTTCATTGCAACATTCGTACTTCCGTTTTTCTCGCTCGGTGTTGTGGCGCCCGGTGAGAATGGCGGGAAGGAACCTGAGGTTAAAGCCGAGATCGTCGTCGAATTTCAGCCACGGTTGCCGAACGTATCCGCCGTTTCTCCGCTTTACTTGAAATTGACCGCGCTTAAGATGAAAGTGGATGACAAAGGAAACAGTTTCCGTTTTTACCCGGGACCGGAATTTCAATGGCCCGATGCAAAACCAAAAATTCAAAAAGCAGTGGGAGAATTTCTGTCGTCAATCCAACAGGATTGGTCTCATAAGATGGAGCGAACCTCGACGGGGTACCGCATCGTTTTGGTGAAAAAGGAATTGGCCGAGACGGAGACGACTGTCGGCGCGGTATCGAAACAGGTTCCTGCGGTTAAAGCACCTTTAACAGGTATTACACCGGAACAAATCACCCATTTAAAGAAGTGCGCAAGTGCATGGAGGTGGATCAGCACGCATTACAAGAGCCGTCTCAATGATCCGAATAAAA
>CAYXDS010000234.1:0-3938 GCA_964463805.1 uncultured Elusimicrobia bacterium
AAACGAATGTGATTCCATTTTATACGAGCTTCAACGGTTCTTACACGGTCGACACGTTGGATCGGGACTCACCGCTGACGCCTCTGCATTTCAAACGAAACGCGAGGGCCGCCACCGAGATCAAGCGCGATATCCGCATACGGAAAAAGTTGACGATCACGCCGCTGCTCGGTTATTCGGAATCGTGGGACAACCGCGTGCTGAGCTCCACAGGCGTCATCACCGAAGAAGATCAATACGTAGGGCGATATACGGGCGGAGTGGATGTCCGTCGACGTTTTTTCAAAAATTATTTGGATGCGAAAGCCGAGTATCGCTACACGGCGCGCAACCGCCACAATCAGACGCTGCAAGACATCGAGTCGGTCGATTACGGCGTTGAAACCAATCAGATGTTGTATTCGTTGTCGATTCGCGTCGGTCGTTCGAGCTTAATGACGTTGGCGTCCGGATACGATTACCGAAGAGCGCCGCGCGATCAGCCCGACAAATATACGCACGTGAGCGAGCGCGTAGTGCCTCCGTCGTTGGACATCCAGTGGGAAGTGAAACCGAAGGTGAACATGTTCTTTCGCGAAACGTACGGGATTTTTGATTCGCGCACGAAAACGCCGATCTCAACCCCGATCAACACGTCCGGCGAAATTCAGCTCGGCGAGGCCGGCGGCAAGACATTCTTCTCGCAGGGATTCAGTTACAGCAAAAAAAGCTTCGGCGAAGAGTCACAGTTGTTCCTCAACAATAAAATCCGGTTTTTCTTAACGCCCCGTTGGTACCTCGACGCACTGATCAGTTATCGCGCGGTGGGGGAAAGCAAACTTAACTACAGCAAGGTATTTCCGATTGAGAAAACGCTGCGCGTCGTACGAGATTTGCACTGCTGGCTTATCCGCGGCGAATTCTCGTCTCGACCCGGCGTGACCGAAGCGTCTTTTTACATCGACTTGAAAGCCAGCGCCAGCGTTGCGAAAAACGTATTCATGAACGATAAATCAAACGCCACATCGACGCGCAACGATGGGCCTGACGTCATGCAGTTGTTCCCGGATCCGGTAGCGGCGCCCACGCCGGCGACAACGGTTGCGCCAGTGAAGTCAACGGCTCCATAGAGCGAATTTGTTACACTACGCGCGAAAAAAACACAGGGAGGATTTGTGAAAAAAGTCTGCATGATTGGCACCGGTTACGTGGGGCTCGTAACGGGCACGTGCTTCGCCGAATTGGGTCACCAGGTCATATGCGTGGACAAAGACAAATCCAAAATCGACACGCTGAACGCCGGTGAAGTGCCGATTTACGAACCCGGACTTAAAGAGCTCTTAAAGAAACATCGCGCGAACAAACGCATCCGTTTTACGACGAGCATTCGCGAAGGCGTGCAGGCGTCCGAAATCATTTTTATCGCCGTCAACACGCCTCCGTTACCGGATGGGGGCGCCGATCTCAGTTTTGTGGAAGCATGTACGCGTGAGGTGGCCGAATGCGCAAACGGCAGTAAATTGCTCGTTGAAAAATCGACGGTGCCTGTCCAGACCGGTGAACGCATCAAGCAAACGCTCGTGCATATGACGTTGTCGAACGGTTCAATTGAAGTCGCCTCCAATCCTGAGTTCCTACGCGAAGGCTCCGCGATTCAAGATTTCTTAAAGCCGGATCGCATCGTGATCGGCGTTCAATCGAAAAAATCCGAGAAGCTGTTGCGTGAATTGTATGCAAAGATCAAAGCGCCGATGGTCGTTACCGATATCAATAGCGCCGAATTGATCAAGCACGCATCGAACTCATTCCTCGCCGTGAAAATCTCCTACATCAACGCGATCTCGCAAATTTGCGAAAAAGTCGGCGCCGACGTGGCGCGCGTGGCCGAAGGGATGGGGCTTGATGCTCGAATCGGGAAATCGTTCCTTAGCGCGGGTATCGGTTACGGCGGATCGTGTTTTCCGAAAGACGTCTCGGCGTTCATAAAAATCGCCGAGTCGAACGGTTACGATTTCACTTTGTTGAAAGACACCGAGCGCATTAACAATGAACAACGTTCACTCGTGGTCAAAAAACTGGAAAGCGCGTTGTGGACATTAAAAGGGAAAACGATCGGCGTGTTGGGACTTGCGTTCAAGCCGAACACCGACGATTTGCGCAACGCCCCGGCCAAAGACATCATTCAAGAATTGCTCTCCCGCGGCGCCGTCGTGAAGGCGTTCGACCCGGTGGCGGCCGAAAAAATGAAAGCGATTTTTCCCTCAATCGAGTATTGTGGTACGGCCGCGGAGGTTGCGGTTGGCGCGCACGGATTGCTCGTGGTGACCGAGTGGCCCGAATTCCGCAAGCTCAACTTAAAGAAAGTAAAGTCAGCCATGGCCACGCCGGTGGTCGTCGATGGCCGCAACCTTTTCGATCCCACTGAAATGTCGAAGCTCGGATTCGTCTATCATTCGATTGGGCGCGCGTCGGTGTCGGCTGCTTCGGCTTCCGCTTCACGCGTCAGAGTTCCCGCCTGAGTCGGATTTTGTTCGCTTGAAGCTAAGTGTCGTCGTCGCTTGCTTAAACGAAGAGAAAAACCTCCACCGTTTTGAATCCGAAGTAATCCCGGTGCTCGCGCCGGCCTGCGCATCGTTGGAGCTTGTGTTCGTCGATGATGGTTCCAACGACGGTTCTGTTGCGGCGATGGAGCAAATCAAGCGTAAGTTCCCGTCCACCGTCATTTGTCGGCACGAACATAATCGCGGTTTGGGCATCGCGCTTCGGACGGGGTTTGCGAACGCCACCGGTGACGCGATCCTCACGCTGGACGCCGATCTCACGTTTCCGCCAAGCGACGGCGTTGCGATGATCGAGGCCTACGATGATGGGATCGATTGCGTGTTGGGCTCTCCATTTGAAGGAAAGACCGAAGACGTAAATCCATTTCGGTGGGTTTTGAGTTCGATTGTGAATAAAATTTATAGCGCTCTTCTCGGCGCAAACGTGACGTCGGCGAGTTCCATCTTTCGTTTATATCGCGCTTCAACGCTCAAGTCATTGTCGTTGCAGTGTCAATCGTTCGATATCAACGCCGAAATTTTATTTAAGATCTTGGCCGGTGGCGGACAGGTTGTCGAAATTCCTGTGACGCTTGGGAAACGCATGCACGGCGTCTCAAAGATCAACGTGCTTCGCGAAATAAAAAATCATTTTAAAATGTTCAATTTGATACTTCAGTGGAAAAGAAAAAACCGAAAATAGCGATCGTGATGCCTGCGTACAATGCAGAACTCACTCTTGAACGCACATTGGCGGATATCCCATCGAATTCGTTCGATGATATTATTCTCGTCGACGACGCGTCGCGCGACGGTACGGTCGCGCTTGCGCGGAAGTTGGGGCTGCACACGGTCGTGCATGAGAAAAACCTCGGTTACGGCGGCAATCAAAAGACGTGTTACCGCACCGCGCTTGAGCGCGGCGCCGACATCGTCGTGATGCTTCACCCGGATTTTCAATACGATGCGCGACTCATTCCCTATATGACCGGCCTTATTCGCGATAATGTGTGCGATGTGATCCTCGGCAGTCGTATCCGCACGCGGCGTGAAGCGTTGGCCGGCGGCATGCCGTTTTACAAGTACGTGATGAATCGTTTGCTCACGCTCATGGAAAATCTCGTGTTCGGCATCGCGGTTTCCGAGACGCATACCGGTTACCGTGCGTACAGCCGTGCCGTGCTTTCGAAGATTCCATTTGAAAAGAATTCGGATGATTTCGTTTTCGATCAACACGCGATCACGCAAATCGTGCACTTCGGTTTTCGCATGGGAGAAATTCCGGTTCCGACGCGTTACTTCAAAGAAGCGTCTTCGATCAGTTTTCGCCGCAGCGTTGTTTACGGTTTCTCGACAATGTGGACGCTGTTTCGTTATCTGTTGCACAAAATCAGAGTGGTCAAGTATGCAATTCTTGAA
>CAYXDS010000235.1:0-3928 GCA_964463805.1 uncultured Elusimicrobia bacterium
ATGGGCAGTGTTGTCGGCGAACGTTTGACCCGAGTCGCCGAACGCGCGCTAGAAGAGCGAATTCCGTTGATCATCGTTTCGACGTCCGGCGGTGCGCGCATGCACGAAGGTATTTTGTCGCTGATGCAAATGGCGAAAGTCAGTGCGGTGCTCGCGCGACTGAAAGACGCGGGGCTTCCTTTCATTTCCATATTGGCCGACCCGACCACGGGCGGCGTGACCGCGAGTTTTGCGATGCTCGGCGACGTGATTTACGCGGAACCGGGAGCGTTGATCGGTTTCGCGGGGCCGCGTGTGATCGAACAGACGATCCGTCAAACGTTACCCGATGGTTTTCAGCGTTCCGAATTCTTGCTCAAGCACGGCATGGTCGATCGCATCATCCCGCGCGCCGAGTTAAAAAAGGAAATCGCGCGCACGCTGTCTTTTCTCCTGCCCCGAGTCTGATTCGTCGTCCCGGTCCTGTAGTGAATACGGTTCCTACGAAACAATGTAAGCCGGGACCTCGACCAGGAACGCTGCGCTCAGAGACAGAGAGGTCCCGGCTTACAGCTTTCTTATGGGCCGTATTCTTTTGATGGCCGGGACGACGATGTCTTCGCATCCGATAATCGATTCCTTAAAACCTTCCATCATGAAGTTCGACCTGGCGCGCATACGCCGCGTAATGCGCTCGTTGGGGAATCCGCAAAATAAATTTCCTTCCGTGCATATTGCCGGTACGAACGGCAAAGGATCGGTGGTCGCGATGACCGCGAATGCGCTGCGATTGGCCGGGTTGCGCGTGGGTATGTACACCTCTCCTCATTTGGAAAAGGTCAACGAACGGTTTCAGATCAATGGGCGTATGATCGCCGATAAAGACCTCGACCGGCTTTCGCGCCGGTTCATCCGAAAATTTCCACATCTCACTCAATTCGAATTCTTGACTGTGATCGCTTTCGCTTGGTTCGCCGAGCAACGCGTGGATGTGGCGGTGCTTGAAACCGGTCTTGGCGGCCGACTTGATGCGACAAACATCGTCACGCGTGTGTTTGCTTGCGCGATTACAAACATCGATTACGATCACATGAATTGGTTGGGGAACACGCTTGAGAAAATCGCCGCTGAAAAAGCCGGAATCATTAAACCGCGCGTGCCCGTCGTGACCGGTGCGTCGGGGGCCGCGCTTGGCGTGATTAAAGCGAAAGCGCGCCGGCATCGGGCGCCATTGGTGCGGGCCGTGTCATCCGGTCGTTTGAAGTTGGCGCTTCAAGGCGAGCATCAGCGGAAAAATGCGGCGGTCGCCGTGGCATTGTTGCATCAACTGCAGTCTCATTTTCGCGCTTTGACCGACCGCGCCATCCGCGACGGTGTTTCGAGCGCGCATTGGCCGGGGCGTTTTGAAGTTTTCTTGCTAGCATCACGCCCAACGAAGCAAATCGTGATCTTGGACGGCGCTCATAACGCGGCCGGTTGCCGTATTTTGGCCGCCGAATTGAAGCGTCGCAAGCTCGCGCCGGTTCATTTGCTGTTTGGCGTGCTGCGCGATAAAGAAATCTCGCGTATGACGAAGATTCTTTCCGTCGTGACGAAGTGCGTGGTGGTTGCGCCGGTGTCATCCGATCGCAGCGCCGATGCGGCGACCGTCGCGGCGATTCCCGCGTGGAAGGGTCGCGCCAAGGCGGCGACGTCAACCAAAGACGCGTGGAAATATATTTTGTCGTTGAGCGACCGTCGGCCGATCGTGGTGGCCGGTTCGCTTTACTTGGTGGGGGAAATTCGGAGGAGATTTTTATGAGCGTGCGAGTCGGAATTGATTTGGGCGGGACGTCGGCAAAGATCGCATGGGTGTCGCCGTCGAAGAAAATTTTGAAGGACGTGTCGGTGTCGACCGGCGGTTTCCCGGATGCGAAGGCGCTCGTGAAAAAAATGGCCGAGGCGATTCGCGAAATGTTGAAAGGAAAAAAGCCCACGCATATCGGCGTCGGCGTCGCCGGCGACATCGATTCGAAGGCCGGCGTGATTCGGATTTCTCCGAATCTCGGATGGAAAAATTTGGGTTTGAAAAAATTGATTCAAGCCGAATTTAAGTGCGCGGTCATCGTTGAGAACGATGCGAACGCGGCCGCGTGGGGGCTCTATAAAATACAAGCGCCCGCGAATGCGACGGATGTGATCGTAATGACGCTCGGCACCGGCGTCGGCGGCGGCATCATCATCGATGGGAAATTGCATCGCGGCGCGACCGGCAGCGCCGGCGAAGTGGGACATATGAACATCGAAGAGAATGGGCACTTGTGCAACTGCGGCAATCGCGGTTGTCTTGAAACATATGTGGGCGGCCCGCACCTCGTCAAACGCGCGAAGGCCGCGCTGTCGTCCGGACAAAAAAGTTCGCTGCAAGATGCGTTCAAAGCCGATCCGGATTCGATTACTCCGCTTCTGCTTGCGAGAGCGGCCGATGCCGGCGATGCGTTCGCGCTCTCCATTTGGGCCGGCGTGGGCCGAGCGCTGGGGCTGGCGATCGGCGATCTCGTATATGTTTTAAATCCGCAGATGATTTATTTCACGGGCGGCATCGCTCAGGCCGGCGATCTTATTTTAAAGCCGTTGTGGGAAACGCTCGAGAAGCGCACGTTCAAAACGCCGGTGCACGCGGTGAAGATCAAAGTCGCAAAAAACGCCGCGCACATCGGCGTGATAGGAGCGTCGCTGCTCTAAATGGGGAAGTTTTTTCATCGTCTCCCCCGCGAAGGCGGGGGCCCAGACACTTTCGGTGGCTGGATTCCCGCCTTCGCGGGAATGACGGCATTATTTTTATTTCCATCAATTTCTTGGGCGGCGCCGACGGTGTGTTCAATGGCGATGGCCGCCGCCGTCAAAAAGTCTACTCCGACTATCGTCGCTCCAAAATCCGACATCGAATACTCAACCGCCACCGGCAACTCAATTTTTTATGACAACGTGACCGGCGTTGCGATTATCGAAGGCAATGCGGTGGTCTACGATACCACGGCCACATTAAAAGCCGACAAAATTACGTTGAACACTCAAACCAAGAAGGGACAAGCCCAGGGGAACGTGATCCTCGAGCAGACGACGTCTTCCGGCACGTTGACCGGCAGTTCCGCCGATTATTCTTGGGAAGCTGAAACGGGCACCATTCATGATGCGGAAGGCGTCAATCCGCCGTACCGCTTTAAAGCGAAGCATTTGGAGCAAATATCGCCGAATGTGTATTGGATGGAAGACGTCGAGTTTACGACCTGCGATGCGGACCCGCCGCACTATAAGGTTGTTTCAACGAGCGGAAAGTTACGTCGCGGAAAGCGCATCACGCTTTATAATGCGGTGATGACGCCGGATGAAACGCCCACTTTTTACACGCCCATGTATTCGAAGTCATTGATTCCGAAGAAATGGCGGCTCCGAATCGAACCGGGGCAAACGAGCCGCGACGGTTTCATCACGAAGACCCAACTCGGTTATCCGTTCTCAAAAAATACGTGGACGAATTTCAGATGGGATTTTTTGCAGCGGACCGGCGACGGATTCGGACTCGAACATATTTACAACGCGCCGACCATTCATGGCCGGTTCGACTCGTATTACATCCGCGACATCAATCCGGATCCGCAGCCTCAATCGAGACGATACACGATGCTGTGGGATCATTATCAAAAGTTGACGCGGAGATTATCGCTGAACTCGAAAATCGACTTGAAGAGCGACCAGACCTTCGGCAACAACTTCAGCGATGCCGGAAATCAAGTGTTCGTCGAAAACCAACAGCGCGGACTTAAGTCGGCGGCCGGTTTGACGTATCAATTCTCGCAGGCGACGCTCGAAAGTCAGTTTGAACGCAACGACAGATTCGATACCACCGTGTCGTCGAGTCAATTCATCAGCCATCTTGAGATGCCTCGTTTGCTTATCAACACGGCTC
>CAYXDS010000236.1:0-3896 GCA_964463805.1 uncultured Elusimicrobia bacterium
ACCCGAATTGCCCTTTTGCTATTCAAAACAGAACTCAACATCGCGACGCCATTTTCCGTAAATGCATACGGCAGATAACGGCGACCGCCATAATTGAAACTTGAGGTCACAATTTGTGACCTCAAGTTTGTGTATTCACTTACAGTAAGTTGAAACATGAAATCAGCTGGGAATCGTTCAATGTTGCGCCTCACTGCCTGCAGCAAAACTTTCGTTTCAACTTCATACAGCCCGGCTAAATGACTATCCAACATGACTTTATGCCCACGGATCAAATATATTTTCTGTTCGACGCGACGAATCTGAACTTCACTTTTATTCACGATAATCTCCTATAAGAAGAATCCGTGAAGGGGTGCGGATTTAACTCGGCGAGGAACCGAATTTCGAGAGAGGATAAATTTACAATTTTTAGTTAGTTCTTCCGCGTAAACACGAACGTGCTGGCCGGCTTCGCTTTCGCGCCCTCGTAGGAAACCCACGTTTGTTTCAGTTGGTTCGGCGCGGTGATATCCAAAGTAAGCGCACGCATCGCCGCCGCGTTGGGAGCTACGCTTGGATCGTTGGACGGCACTTCAAAAGCGATGGTCGTCGGAGTCGACTTCGTCATCTTCATATGCGGTTGATTGCGCATCATGCAGTAATGCGTAACCGCAAGTTTCCCGTCTTCCTCTGTGTAAATGTTCACCATTTCATGCGGCGTGCCCGGGAAAAGAGTTTCGAGCACGGCGCTACCGCCCGACGTCACGCGAAATTCGGTTGCGATCGGCATCGGCTTCGATGAGTCCGGCGCCATTTCCGTGGTCGTGCCTTCCCACCGCCCGGCCAACGATTTCAATTGCTCAAATTCTTTCGATCCTTTGTAATCACCCATATCATGCCCGGGCCCCGCGAAAACCGCCGCGACTGAAAATACAAACAACGGAAAAAATAAGAATGATGTGCGAGTGCGTTTCATAATTTTCCTCCTGAGCGAATCATTCGTTTATTCGACAAACTTTAAATGGATAAGATGTCGGAACCGAAACCGCGGTCCATACAACGCCATCCAACGTGCGAAGCTGGCTGCATTCCACATTTGTTCTTCGATCGTAAAAAAAAACGTAGTCCCCCGATGGAAAAAGCGTCGTGACTTGATCGGCCAGAATCGGAATTGTTCCCAATCCCAAACGATCGGGAATCGCATTGACTCGTATGTACGTATCATTTTGGCGGATATAAACCGGAAGAGTGTCTCGTCGATAAACCCAGAACGTGACCACCGTTCGCAGTGGCATATTAACTTTGTATGTTGAATCGAGTATGACGCCATTAAACTCCGCCATATTCCTTACAAGGGCACTCGCGATAGCGTGTTCACGTGGATCAACTTCCTGCGCAAGATGAGCGGCCCATTTGATCGCCCCAGGAGCCATCATCATCCCTGCAAACAGAACTGGCACCCCCCGTCGTCGACCCATCAACTGATGGCATCCGGCAGCAATCAATACAAGGTAAGGAATCACCAAATGAATCATATAACGCGCCCATGGCCATGTTCCCCGAATACCGAGCGTGGCATAGAGCCCGGCGAAAGTAACTAAAAACATAATCAGGAAAAACAATACGATCCAAGAATTCCCTTTTTCTTTTAGGCGGAACGCTCCGATAACGGCAAGCGCCAAAAATACGGCAGCCAACATATCCCAGAGCGAGATTTTTGTTGGATACAACAACACAGGACCCAACGTCATTGCAACGGTATGGAGAAAAAAAGAATTTTGACAACGATAAAGACCGTTCATCGGCTCGGGTATCGTCGGGACAATCCTGAATAGCACGTAGCCGAACGCGAGCATGAGAATCAGCGCTCGATGCCATGCCCGAACAAATCGACAGATGAGAAAGACGAATGTTGGAACGATGATTGCGACAGATAAGCGGTGCGAAAGAAATAGCAGGCTCCCAAGAACTAAGACTCTAAAAAAAATCGAGCGTGTCGGCCGTTCAACATAAATGATCACTTCAGCGAGAAAAAGCGTCGACAGAAACATCAGAAGGGAGTAAGGCCGCGCCTCTTGCGAGTAGTTAAGCGCAATCGGAGACAATGCGGTCAGTACGGCGGCGATTCGTGCGGTGGACCGACCAGCGACAACACGCGCCAACCGGTAGGCGGCCGGAATGCACAAGGCACCGAAGAGAACGGCCGGCAAATGAAATATCAGTTCTCCGCGGTTCTTAAACAACGCCATAAACGAACCGAAAATCCACACCGCTAACTGGGCACTTCCGAACGCCTCAGTTGGGTTCAAACACCCATACCAAAGCACGGCTTCGTCCGGCAAAAAACCGTGCAAGGAAAGGTGGAAAAGACGCAGCGCAAGGCCCGCCGCAACAACTCCCGTTAAAAAAATCCGGTCCGATCGGCCTTCCTGTTCGATCATCGAAGACGGATCATATACATACAATCCGGATCACGATAATGCGTGTGCGCGGCATCGAAAAAATCGGAAGGTAAATTCGATTCGACCTGAAATCCAAACCGTTCCCAAAAGCGCCGGCTTTTTTGAACCGAAATTAACGCGCACGCGTTGAGACCTCGATGATCGGCGATTGCCAGCACCTGATTCACGAGCATGGTCGCAAGACCGGTTCCACGCGCATGGGGACTCAATGCCACATCATGCAGATAAAGACTATCGGGAGCGGACGACAGAGAATCGTAGATGACATTGATCGCCGGCGGACGCCGGAGCGTCCAAGGATGAGAAAGCGCGTATCCAATTATTTGGCAGTCCCGCTCAGCGACCCGACACGTATCGGGCGACAAACGCCAATGACATCGCATCGCGTCGATATTCTCTTGTGCGTCGAGCGGATAACTTTTCCGTTGGATAAGGTCGATGTCACCCCAGTCCTGTTCGATGATTGATCGAAAACAAGCAAGCATGCACCATTCTATTTCGTCCAACGAACGGCATCAATATCATACCCTAGCGCGGATTGCGCGCCGAAGGTGACCAATCCGAACGGCATCACGATGCGTTTGAACTGATCTTGCGTATAGAAGTTGAGCGGCACCGAAATTTCCTGCCATTCGGTCGACGACGGATTGAATCCATGCTGCGATGAAAACGGTGGATACGGTTCTCCGCCGTCGTAATGCGCGATCGACAGCAGCAAATCTTCGCCGGCGGTGAGTGGCCGTTTTAACCGCAAAAAGAAACGCACCGTTCCGCCGTAAAATGCGGACAGATCGGTCGGCGGAACGCTCACCGTAAATCCAAAATGAAAATCCGGCGCGATGGCCGCGTAACGCGCGCCTTCCGGCGCTTTGCAGACTCCTTCGATCACTTCGTTGATGGTTCCATTGGTTCCACCGGCCACAAGCTTAAACCGCGGGTCGTTGTACGGCACTTGGTCGCTATAAATCTCATAGATGGAGGCGCTGGGCGGTGGCGTCGGTGCGGGAGTTGGTTCCGGTTCCGAACCATGATCATGTCCTTCGTGGGCCGCTTGCGCGGGTGAAGATCCCCCTTCGTCCGTTAACTTCCGCATGCTCTCACAACCTGAAAAAAAACCAGTCAACACGAGCGACAACAGCGCGGGAGAAAATCTTTTCATAGGGGCCTCCGATCAAATCGCGACAATGACCCTACGAACGTTAAGCAGCAAAGTTCTCGTCGAATTCCCTCTAAAGAGTTTCACGAATTATTTTTTCCGCTATTTTCTTATGTCCGGACGGTCGCCAATGTCCATCGCCGCCATAAAAATCCGCGGCAGCAATACTTGTGCGCCCATCGATGATGTGCGCAGGCAACGATTGAAAATCGGCGATGAGACGCTCGGCCACCGCCTGCGGCCGGTTTCCTCTCCCGCTTTTTCTAGTCCCGACCTCATATTGCGTCGGCACGAGT
>CAYXDS010000237.1:0-3855 GCA_964463805.1 uncultured Elusimicrobia bacterium
TTCAGAAATTGGAGAGTCTTTTAAATGAGTCATCGCACAAAAAGGGGACAAAAACGTAAACGTCATAAAAGCAAACAATACTGGAAGCGCCGCGCGAAGCGGAAGAAAGCGCAATTGATCGCCGAGGGCAAAATTAAGAAGGGTGTAGCGCCCGCTCCATCCGCCGCACATTCCTAAAATACGGATTGAATTTCCGAGTCAAACCCCCTACGCTTAGAATCAAATCGGCAACAACATTGCCGTCTTTGATCCTATGCGTCGCTCGGAACAACAAAACAAGCCTTCTTTAATCCCATTCCGCCCTCAGCGGGGACGGATTGGCTTCATCAAACTAACCCCACCGAAACCCATCTGGCGTAAAGAGCCTGCCTATAGTCGATGGCTGCCGGCGCTCGTGTTTGCGCTGGTGTTGGTCGCCACATTGGCGTTGTTGTCCCATGCGTCTCCGCCGCCGAGCCGCGGCGCGCGGCCGATCGCTCTGGGCAACGGATACACCGCCGTTTCGGGGGACACCTATGCTCTGAACTACAATCCAGCCGGTCTCTTCGAGATCAATCAAGAAGATTTTACGATGGACTACGGCCGTTCGTACAGCGAAGGCGAGTCCGCCCGCTCCGATTTCAATTTCATGTATGCGACGCCTTATCGGTTCCGCGATAAGAACTATCCGGTCGCTGTCGGCATGTACTTGGAACATCCAGCGCCCGGTGCGCATATCTTCGACCTCACGGCCGGCACGGCCGGAGACGCGCCGCTCGAACAATGGACCAGAGGAATTTTAAAGTTTCCAGCGAAAGTCGGGGTCGCAGCCACAATACGACAGCAACACGGCAACGAAGTTTCGGATCGCGTGGGAGAATCCTCGTTGGGTCTTGGGCTGTCGGGTGGTTTCATCTTTCCGATCAATCGCAAATTGCAGGCGGGTGTAGCGTTGCTGCGTTTGTTCAACCCAGGGGCCGATACGGACGGTCCGTCGCTGACGGCTGGAATGACTTATCACTATGCGGATTATCTTCAGATGATTGGCGACATTGAATACGCGAGCGGCGGAATCTGGCGCGTGCGGCCGGGCCTTGAGTGGTTGCTCGCGCGCGGCGTGTTGCGGCCTCGGCTCGGATGGGGCTTTCGCGACAACGGAGGAATCGAAACTGTCGCGACCGGCGTCGGTTTTTACGTGTCACCGATGCAGATCGACATTTCATATTTGATCCCGGTCAAAACGGTGAATGACAATGCCGGACAATTCCGCGCGTCGTTCAGCTACCGGTTTGGTCGCCCGCAATTCTCGGAGATTTATTTCGACCGCGCGCTCGAACAGGCGAGCCAACTCGATCAGAACGTGCTGACGATGACCACGAAAGAAGCGGAGCTGAAGGCGTCGTTGGCCGAACTCGAACAAAAGAAACGGCTCGCCATCGACGAACTCGCGAACGCGAAAGCGCGTATCGAGGCGTTGAAGAACAAGGATCTTCTCGGCGAACGCGATACGACGATCCGTGATTTGAAAGCGCGGATTCGCGATCTTGAAGGCAATTTAAGTTCCGAACGCGGCACGCTGCGCGCGATCCGAGAGAAACAATCGTCGGTGCGCACGCACCGCGTGACGCCCGGGGAGACGCTGCAAAGCATCGCGCGCGAATATTACGGCGATCCGAACCAATGGAAAAAAATCTACAACGCGAACCCCGATAAGATCGAGCGCGGTCTGCCGAGAACGGGTTCCACGCTGGTGATTCCGTGAGCGACTGGCCATCGGAACTGCGCGCGTTTAAGGAAAAGCTCGCCAAACGGTTGTGGGCGCTTCCGACGGTAACCGAAACCGAGAAGGAAATGGTGTTCAGGGAATACTTGTCCGATCTCGACGAATTCGAAAAGAAAATGGTCGCGTTTTCTCAATCCATGCAGGCCGAAGAAACGGTCTCCAAGGACGAAAATGAATTGCTGCGTTCGTTGCTCGGCGTTTCCGAAGACGAATTGAAATTAAACGCGCTGAAGATGGCGCAGCAGCAAAAAGGGCTTGAGGAACAGACCGCGTCGTTGTCGGAAGAATCGACCACGTTGCGCGGTCGCGTGAGCGAACTCGAAGCAGAGAACGAGATGCTGCGCAAACGATTGCATGAATTCGAACAGCAATCCGAACAATTCCGGCTGCAGCAATTGCGGCTGCGCGAAAACGACATCAAGTTCTTTGCCGAGAGTCAGGACAGTCTTAAAACGCAAGTGAAGGATTTGGAATCGCGCATCACAAACCTGCGAGCGTTGTTCGCTGATACAAACACAAAACTAGTGACTGAGAAACAGGAAGAGATTTCCTTGCTTCAGAAAAAACTCGTCGAAGAGATGGCTACGACGCTGCGCCGCAAACAGGAACTGTCGTGGAGCGAAGAGGAAATGTTCGCGAAAGGCGTCGCGCAGCGCGTTCGCACGACGCTTGTGTCCGCGCAAGGGCAACTTCTGCTGACGCTCGAACGGTTGGGTTTGCTCGATCCGCAAAATCACACCGAAACGTTTTGGAAAGCGCGGCTTCGTCTGCTCGTGAACGGCGCGCAGGAACTCAGCGATAACTTTCGCTCGGTTCAATCCCAGCTGCAAGATGTGACCGCGGCGCTAGACGATTATTTACATTTGACCAATCGCCGAGAAATCTCGTCGCTTCCGGTGTCGCTGAAACAAGTCGTTCAGGCTGAAATGGCCGAACTTTTCGTCGACCGTCGCCCGACGCTGTCGGTCGAATTTTTATCCGACGATCCATTGCCGGACGTTCCCGGCGACGCCTCGCTGTTGCGCTTCGTCATCCATGAGTTGTTGAAAAACGCATTGGAGGCGCTGCCGGGCGAAATGGGGCAAATCACGATCGCGTTAAAGAACCGCAGCGACTTGGGCGTCGTTCAAATGTTGATCCGCGATT
The DNA here is from genome assembly GCA_964463805.1 of uncultured Elusimicrobia bacterium. Lineage (GTDB taxonomy): Bacteria > Elusimicrobiota > Elusimicrobia > F11 > F11 > JAJVIP01. Next base: position 2,909 of record CAYXDS010000237.1, read on the forward strand.
CGGGTCCCGGCATCCCCGAACATTTGGCTCCTCGTCTGTTTCAGCCTTTCTTCTCCACGAAGGAACACCGTCAAGGATTGAGTTTGAGTCGCGCGAAACGCTACGTTGAACTTCATGCGGGCACGCTCGAGCTCGTGAGCACCGGCGAAAAAGGAACCATGTTCCAAATCGAGTTGCCATTGCGTCCGGACGCGGCGCGGTTGAGCCGTTCCGTTCCGCTCGTCGCGAACAAGGGAAGTTGATATGTCGCGCGTGATGCTGGTGGGTCTCGATAAAGCGGACGTTAAAAAGTTTGAGACGTATTACCGAACGGTCGGCGTCACCTGCGACGTGATTGCTGAATTCGATACGGCCGTCGAAAAAATACCGGCGGATCCACCGACGCTGATCGTGACGCCGAATCCCGATCGCATCGAATCGCTGCAGGCGTTGAAGGCGGTATTGGCTGCCAGCGCGCCGGCCACGCCCTTCGTGGTGATGTTGCGCGAAACCGTGGCGGCGACCGCGTTGGAGGCGATGAATGCCGGCGCTTACGATTGCCTGCCGAAACCCTATTCGCGTTTCAGTGTACTCGCTGTCTCGAAACGCGCGGCGCTCGCGAACGGTCGCACGTTGTTCGGCGCGAAAGTGAAACGTGACAAAACACCATGGCCCACCATTGGATTCATTTTGTTGGCGGCGGTTGTACTCGTGAAAGGCGTGACGTCGCGCTGGGATGGCCCGCCCGCGCCGGCGCTGAATCTCGCGTCGGCCACGTTGTCGGGAATCCAGTGGGAAGGTCGCGATTTGTGGGTCGGCAATTGGTTTGACTCGACGGTCACGCACTATCGCGCGAAGAAAGCGTTGATCGAAAAAGCGCGCGTGCTTGAGTCGAACGAAATTTTCCGAATGCAAGACAGCGCGCCGATCCTCGTTTGCAACACGCCCGACGCGCTCGTGACCGTCGG
>CAYXDS010000238.1:0-3852 GCA_964463805.1 uncultured Elusimicrobia bacterium
AACAACAAATTGATCTCGGCAACTTTCAATAGTTCGGTGTCGGTCCATCCGGCACCTTGACGCGCCGACGTTGGACCAATAATCATTCGAAGCAGCCTTCCATCTTTCTCGGCGTACATCGTTCCCACTTCGAGGAATTGATTGCCCGGCAGCCGGTCCATGAAAATTTGTCCGCTAGCATCACGGGAGAAACCGCGAATTCCCATGCGCGCTTGTTCGGCGGAGGAAAAATGTCTCAGCCTCTCGTACGCTGGAACGCTGATTGGGGAACGGTTATAAACTTTCAATCGCGCCGCATTAAACGCATCCATCGTTCGGAATTCTTGAACGATTTCTCCTTTTTGTTCATCGACTAGCACAACTTTCGGCGTTCCCGGTCGATTAAACCGGACATCGAGGCCTCGAATATCGCCGCCGATGAGAACCTGCCCACCGGTTTCGAGCCAATTCGTTTCTTTTAATCCATGCCAATTATTCACTTGGCTGTAGAACGAGCCGGACTCGGGTCTGACAAGGCTTCGCATCGACCGTTGTCCTCCCAAATACCCGCGGCGTAGATCGTACAATGCGAACACTTCTTCGCCGCCGACACCATTGCGAACCGCGCGCGCCGCTTCAGCGACGGCGCGTGCGCTACGATAGTCACGACGGGCCTTTGAGAGCGGTCCAGCGCCTACTTCATCGACTCCGCCAAATCGCTCGACAGGATCCGGCGTTTCCGGTCCGCTTCTGCGTGGCTCCGCTGGATATGGAGGTGCAATCAACTTTGCCCAATCTATTCTCTCGCGAGCACCCGCTAGGAACAATAAATATTCAATTGCCGAAATACGCGCGGTTCCTTTTTGCGTCTCGTGTCCCCATTCGGTGTCGACTTTTTCGGCCGGCGTAATTTTCCCATCATTGATCCGATACGCATCGAAAAATCCACCTTCCGGCGTTCTCGGCAACAACGAATAAATCTTTCTCTGATCTTGAAGCCGAACTTCAAACGAGGCTGCCGCCGTTTCTCGTCCCGTCGCTCGTAAATAGGCAATTCCTGTTTCAAGACCTTCGCTTCGGTTCAACTGCCAGTCCAGTTTCATCAATGACAATGGCGTCGATAATTCTTGCATCATTTTAATGATGTTCACGCCTCGTCTTTCGAGCTCGGCGCCACCGATCATGGTCAAAGCGAGACCTGCGACATCAGGTGTTTTTGCGATGCGACCCAGTGAATTGCGCGCAATGAACGAACCCGTTTTTGCGTCGTAGTGGCGCTTTACGAGGAAATCAGCCGCTTTTTCAGCCGCTTCTTTATAGCGGACATCTTTCGTAATTGCATACATGGCCATCGCCGGTTCGTAAAAACGAACTTGGAACTCAGGAGCAAACACGTCAGAGAAGGGAACGCCGTCAGCAAACGTTTGACCGCGGCCACGTGGCCCATAAGGAATTCCACCCGAACGCGTTTGTGTGCGCATCGCCTGGTCGAGCGCGGTCTTTGCGGTTAAAAATAGATCATTGTCTTTGCCGCCATCCTTCGCCCACAACAACAATGCCGTATGTGCAAACGATAATTTCACACCGTTCGTGTCCTTCCATTCAAAGGCTGTCGGCGTGGCAGGATCAGCGCGCAATGAAATTGCAAGACCGCCGGTCTCTGTGCGCGGCCACACCAATGAGATCAGTGTCATCAGACGCTTTGCCTCGCGAACATCACCTTGGCGCGTCAATAATTGAATTTCGCGCACTGCGTCATACAAGAAGATAACGTCCTTAATCGCTGGATCACCAACATTCGAGAAAGCGAGACCCGTATTGGAGCGAAGGTCAGCGTTGTTTGCGGCTTTTGACGCGCGCAAATGATCGAACAATTGTTTTGCAAGACGCTGCTCATCCGGCGTCAGCGTTTTGTTTGGACTGAAATTTTCGACTTTGGCTGGAGCCTCTTCTTTTTTTGCCGGCTTTGTTTCAAGACTTGCCAATGAATTTTCTACGCGAGCTATTTCAGCCTGTAACCTCATTAATTCGCCTTTTCTTTCCTGAATAAGCCTGCGCATTCTTTCGACCGGCGCGAGACGATCGAGCGGCGTCAGACGAACGATTTGATCCAACAACCGCTCGCGTTCTTTCGAGGCGTCGGCGGTCGACGAGCGTTGTTGATCGCGAAGCGTCTTCAGCGTGGCGTCGCCCAAAATCAATTGGACCGGCTTGTCGGTCATTGCACCCGGGATGTAGCCGCTGATCAACGGATCAGTCGCTTCGATCGTGAACGAACGTTGCGCTTCGGTCCATTTCATTCCTTTAAGAACTTCGGCCGGAATCTTTAGATAGCGCTGGCTCACGGATCCGTCCGCTTCCTTGAACCGGAAGAGTACAATTCCCTGTTGGTCGAGAGTCTCGACCAATTCTTTCATCGTGCCTTTCTTATCGGCCCAATCGCGCCACCATTTCGTGACCGCGCGCTGACGATCCAAGTGGTCCAATTCGGCGCGCGCCGCGTCGGGCAGAATCGAACGCGTGGAACGCAAATAGTTCATGTACGAGTTGAACTGAGTCGGCGTGAGGTTGATCTTTTCGAATTTTACGGCGCCGTCTTGGCTGACTACGCGTTTTAAAACCGTGGTCGGCGTCGCGTCGGACGGGACCGCCGTTTTTTCGTCGGCGCTTACATCGTCGATCAAACGCAGTTCGCTCAACACAAGCGCGCGCGGCGGCGTTTTCCGTTCTTCGTCGCGCAAGCTTTGTTCGCGACCCTTCATCGATTTCGTCAGCGTTTCAATTTCAGCGGCGAGTTTCGTCACGTCGGCGTTTAATTGAGTGCGTTCCGCCTTCAACATTTCAATCTGCGCTTTGCGCGGATCGGCCGAAGGAGGCGCCGCTACCGGATATCTGGTTTCCAGGTTACCACGATCCAAAAGGTCATCGTCGCCGCCATCTCCACCGGCGCCGCCCGTGCGCACCGCATCCGGCGCGCTTCTCCCCGCCACCGTGCGCTGAGTTCGCAGAGCTGCGTCGCGTCTCAATTCGGCCAAATTTCTCTCGCGTTCGCGCGCGCGCATTTCGGTCTCGCGCGCTCGAAACGCGGCCATCTCGCGCGGCGAGAACATCGCCGCCCGGACCAACATCACCGACGACTGCCAGGCGCCCATCAATTCCATCGCCGACGTTTTCGGTTCGCCTTCTTTGTTGTGTCCTTCGAACAACTCCGCGTAATATTTTCCGGCGCGCGCGCCGTAATCGCTGTTTCCGAAAACCAAACCGGCACCCCAACCGATATCTTCGGCGCCTTGGATCACCGTCGAGATTTCGGCGTCGAGCGTGGCCATACCCCACATCGAATTGATCAACATGTAGGCCAACTGCATGTTCGCCAATTCGGCGAACAACGCTTTCGCAAATGCCCAGTTCAGCCAAATATAAGAGGACCAACGAATCTTGCTCGCAACCAACTCGACCGCGTCGTCTTCAATCGACATAATCTTGACCAACTTGTCTGCTTTCGCCGACAACATTGCCGCTTCCGCGTAACTGTAGTTGCCGACTTTCGCGCGCACGCGGTTCAGCGCGCCGGTCCACAACCAACGAAGAGTCGAATCATCGGCGTTTCCTTGCTGCTCACGCGCGACGCGCGCCATCGCGGCCACGTGCACGGCGATCATGTCGCGACGCGCGACCAATGTATTCAAGAATTCGACGATGCTTTCGAATTCCCCTTCTTTCATGCGTGAGATCGCGTCCGGCCCCAGCGCCGAACGCAAACGACCTTCGATATCTTCGAGCGACGCCGTCGCGTTGCGGTCCAACCACATATTCACCGACGTGAAATCTCCGCTGACCGGCAAGATGCCAAGTTGTTTCGCAAGAACAACC
>CAYXDS010000239.1:0-3820 GCA_964463805.1 uncultured Elusimicrobia bacterium
TTCGGCGGGCCAAGACTGCAGAATGTCGGTCTCTGTGTGAAATGCCGCGTGAGTTGCCTTGGTGGCGATCGATCGCTCCATGTGTTCCTTTAAATTAAACGGCGGGGTATTCAAATGCGTTTCGGGCCCTGCATCTATTAAATAATTGTTTTCTTCGCGATAATTCCACCGTCCATCCTGAATCGTCATCACCGAACGTTTCCTGACGTCGTCGCGAAGAAGACTGGTACCCATAAATGAGTTGGCGCACCGAATATCCAACAAGTCCAGAGTGGTCGGCGTAATATCCAGGTGACTGCCAAGACGATCGATGACGGCCGGCTTTATTAACTTTGGAGACCAAATCAACAACGGACACCGCGTCGAAATTTCACGTTTCCACAGCATATTGGTGGTGGAGACCTTGTCCGGGAAAAACGAAACGCCGTGGTCACCGGTAATGATCACAACCGTGTTCGAAGCGAGCGGACTCGCCTGCAGTTTCTTTAAAAACCGTCCGATCTGATAATCGGTGTAATAAATGCCGTGCGTGTAGTTAACGTAAGTGGCATCGCCTTGAGCCGGCGGCGTCTCTCCGGCCGTCGGATACGAACAATTCCACGGCCAATGATTACTCAACGTCATGATTTCGGCGAAAAACGGTTTCTTCTCATTTAAAAAAATGTTCAGTGCATAATCGAATGTATCTTCGTCGGCGGCCCCCAATCCGATCGCCGGATGAACTTTCGGAACATCGACATGAAAATGATCGATGCCGCGCGACATAAGAAAGTTTATTTTCCGTTGGACGAATGAGCCGCAATCGGCTTCAATCCAATGGGTGGAGTAGCCGTTGTCTTGAAGCACGCCGGGCAAGGTCATGACGGCCAGGTCCGGATTGTTCACGTACACCGGCCCCCCCAAAGCGTCCGGATGATAAGAAGCGAGAATCGAAAATTCCGCGCGGATGGTTTGGTTGGCGACCGAGTAATAATTTTTAAAGAAAAGCCCCTCATGCGCCAGTCGGTCGATGTTCGGCGTATAAGACGGCTTTGATCCGTAAGCGCCCATTTCATACGCGCGGAAAGATTCGGCGAGAATCAAGATGACGTTGGGCTTGCTCTTCAACGCGAAAGACAGCGCCGACGCGCCCGGTTTCGGTGTTTTAAAAAACGGTAATGCATCGTTGTTCGAATGCTCGTACAACGTCGAATTGATCATCTGATAACGCGACAACTCTTTCGTTATCTGTATGTTCATCTTGTCGGGGCTCGATAAACTCATGCTCAATCGTTTCGCGCGAAGCATGAAAAAAAACGGGTTGCTCTCCAAGTAACTCATCGAATTTCCGGCGATTGCCCAATGTCCGGCGAACAAAAGAACGCAAACGAAAACGGCCATGGCCTTCAACTTCAGAGGCGCCGCCAACGCATGGCGAAGACTCGAGTGCCACAACGCCAACGGGATTAAAAAGTGAAAAAGCAAATCCAACGGATTCGACAATGAAATAATTCCCTGCCACAAGGCCGGCATATCATTCCATTGCTTCAAGGTGTCCAATTGCCCCCACGTTTCAAAGAAATTGTAGTAGAGCGAATTGCCCAAATAAAAAACCGATATCGCCATCGTGAACCCAAATGTGGCCAAAATTCGCAAAGAATGGTTGGGGATTTCCAGCAACAAATCGAACGTCAAGTAGCAAATCAACACATAGAGGATATGATCAAGAATTCCGGAAAAATTCGGAAAAATTTTCATCGCGTAAAGCGCGTATGAAACGATCACGACCGGGATACAGATCGCCGGAATCGCCGATTTAATTTCTCGAAGCAGGCGTCGCCGGCCGCGACGATACGATAGGCGTGAAATGCGATGCGAGTGAAACAATCCAAACATGAATAAAAATATATAGGGTCCGCCGATTTAAAAACAAGTCTTGTTTTATGATTATTTTCGAACAAAAATGGGGCCATGAACATGCCGGCCCCAATGAACACCCCCCAACCTCAACGACACCATCGAAGTCGACTATTTGGCAAACGAATCGTCAACAAACCGTTGCAAATGCGGTTCAGCCTGTTATTGCTGTTTCTTTTCGGGTGTATGTGCTATGTAAATTGGCTGGTTGGTGATTGGACGATCAAACACATGGTTCAAATGGGACTCGTCACAAACGATCAATTCCTGGTTCAACTCAGAATTTTGAATAACATTATCGCGAAATCATCGGCGCTGGGATTGGTCTTCATCTATGGAATCAGTATTTTCTTTTCGCATTCAATTGCCGGCCCGATTTATAAACTTGAACGCGTGTTCGATCAAATTGCCGCGGGAAATATGAACGTTGAATATAAGCTGCGTCGACTCGATGAGTTTCAAGAATTGGCCGCCGCGTTTGAACGCGCGATGAAAACAATTCGGAACCGTATTCATTAACAGATTGTTCATTCGAAGGGAGCGCATATGAACATACAATCGAAGAAAATCGTGATTTGCTCCGGCGTCCGAACCGCCATCGGACACCTTTCGAAAAGCTTGGCCAAAGTTGCCCCTGAAGATTTGATGGGGTCCGCCATCCGCGAACTCATCAAACGCTCGAATTTGGACCCGAAATACGTGGACGGCGTCATCGTCGGATGGGTCGGCCAAGGTTCCCACGCCCCGAACATCGCGCGCATCGCCGCGCTAAAAGCGGGCCGCCTCCCCGAAAGCGCGCACGCAATGACGATTCAAGAGAACTGCGTCTCCGGCATGGAAGCGATCTCGTCGGCAGCCAGCCACATCGTCATGGGCGAAGGAAAACTGTATATCGCGGGCGGCACCGAGTCCATGTCGACATTCCCCTATGCGATCCGTGGCCCTCGGTCGGCCAAAGCGCTGCGTTCGATCGAATCGGTCAAGGAGAATTGGAACAATCTGTGGAACGATCCCGAAGTGGTAATTACCGACACGATGGAAGAGGGTTTAACCGACCCGATTCGCCATCTGAATATGGCCGCCACAGCCGAAGTCTGTGCGCAAATGTTCGGCGTCACACGCGAAATGCAGGATGCGTACGCGTATGAAACCTTCAAACGCTGCCTTGAGTCCCAAACCAATGGTTTTTATAAATCCCACGTGATGCCCGTTCACGATGAAGGACAGGTCGTTCTCGAACAAGACGAATACGTGATGCTGCGCAAAAATTTGGTTCAAAAACCGGAGATGATCAAGAAGGCGCCTTTGCTTTTCGATAGCGAGGCATTCACGATGAAAGATTTTTATGAGAAGTTCGGCGAGCACATCAAAGGAAAAAGTTACACGCCCGACGTAAAGGCGAGCGTTACGTTGTTCAACTCGTGCGCGCGTTCCGACGGAGCGGCGGCGGTGATCGTAACTTCCGAAGATTTTGCGAAAAAATTGGGCCTCGAAATCCTTGGCGAGATCAAATCATGGGCGTACTACGGAATCGATCCGGCCCATATGGGCATCGCGCCCGTTTATGCGACGCAAACGGCGCTTGATAAAGCGGGGTTAAAATTCAGCGACATCGACAACATCGAACTGCATGAAGCGTTCGCGGCGACGTGCTTGTCGATCTTTGAAGTCGGAAAGAAAAAGTACAACCATGATTGGAAAATGCTGTGGGATAAAAAACGATTGAACCCGCACGGCGGAAGCATCCCGCTCGGCCATCCGTTGGCCGCGACGGGCACGCGCATCGTCATCAACTTGCTCTATGCGATGAAAGAAAATCCGGATGCGAAACTCGGCCTTGCGACCGCGTGCGCGGCCGGCGGGCTCGGCGGCGCGATCATCCTCCAGAAATACGCTTAGTTTTCCTCTAAGCCTTCCTCTTCCG
>CAYXDS010000240.1:0-3818 GCA_964463805.1 uncultured Elusimicrobia bacterium
GAAGTGCGCCATTTGACCGGTTTGCCGCTGTCGAATTGGAAATGGCGGCCGGAAGCGCCCTCCAAATACAAATTTGTCGTGATGGGACTTCAGTACGATAAAAATTTGCTTGAGAAACGTATTGAAGAGCGGTCACGCCATATGTTCGAACACGGAATGATTGAAGAAACCGAAGCGGTGCTCAACAAAGGCTATTCGCCCGATTGCCACGCGCTGGCCAGTTTCGGCTACCGCGAGGCGGTGCAGGTGATTCAAGGAAAGCTGCCGCGCTACGAATTTCTGCCGCTGCTGATCAAGGGAACCAAAGCCTATGCGAAACGCCAGCGCACCTGGTTCCGCACGCAAGTAAAGCCGTCCTGGTTCGCTTGCGATAATTCATCAGATAATCAGCAGATCGCCGTGAAAATGAAGGCCTTTTGTTATACTCCTCGCGCATGAACGAACAAGTCGCCACTGTAGGAATTCGCCAACCGCGCCAACCGGCATCCCGCTTCAATTCATTAATGGGAGAACTCCGTCGACTTGTTGAAACCGCGGGGGGGACCGTCGTCAAAGAATTTTCCCAGGAACGCGCGAAACTTGATCCGGCCACCCTCGTCGGCAAGGGCAAGATCGCCGAAGTACAAGAAAGCATCAAGGGCACGAAAATAAAAACCGTCATTTTCGACGATGATCTCACCGCCGCCCAACAAAAGAACATCGAAAAGATTCTGCACGCGAAAGTGGTCGACCGCACGCGATTGATTCTCGATATTTTCGCGCAACGCGCGCGCACGCGCGAAGGACAGTTGCAAATCGAACTCGCTCAATTGAATTACCTGGTTCCGAGACTGACCGGTTCGTGGCGCGGATTTTCGCAACAGATGGGCGGTATCGGCATGAGAGGCCCCGGCGAACGGAAGATCGAAATCGAACGCCGCTATGTGCGCGAACGCATCAAACGCTTAAAAAAAGAACTCGAGGACGTGCGCAATCACCGCGACCGCGCGCGCCTCGGACGACAGAGCGTGCCGATTCCGCAAATCGCTCTCGTCGGATACACGAACGTTGGAAAATCTACGCTGCTGAACTCTTTAATAGGGAAAGCGAATGAGGTGTACGCCGACGACAAACTGTTTGCCACGTTGGATCCAACCACACGCCGCGTGAAGCTTCCCGCGGGGCGGACCGTTCTTTTTACCGACACCGTCGGGTTCATCCAAAAACTGCCCACCGAACTCGTGGCCGCGTTCCGCGCGACGCTCGAGGAAGTGACCGAAGCCTCCTTGCTCGTGCACGTCGTGGATGCCTCCGCTGAAGATGCACAAGACCAGCAACGGACCGTTATAGAGGTCATAAAGGATCTAAAAGCGGAAAACATTCCGCTGATCACCGTGTTCAACAAAATAGATTTACTTCCCGAAAAAGAACGATCGTTCATCAAACGAAAAGATAATTATGGAATTTCGGGAAAAACCGGCCTGGGCCTTAAGGAATTGCTGGTGGGAATTGAAAAGAAATTGGACGATAATTTGGTCGAAGTCTCGTTGCACGTGCCGCACGACAAACAAGCGGTGATGACCGCTATTTACCGAACCGCGCACATTCTCGATCAAAGCGCGACGGCAACCGGAACGAAGTTACGGTTGAAAATCGACGCGGCAAACTGGCGGAAAATAAACCATGACCTTAGCCAATAAAATAACGGTCGGACGACTCGTCACGATTCCAATCATCGTGATCGCGCTGCTCGAACAGCAGAAGTGGATCGTTTATCCGCTTTTGATTCTGTGCATGGTAACGGACATTCTCGACGGGCTGGTCGCGCGGCACCGCGGCGAACAAACGAAAGTGGGCGCGTTCATCGATCCGCTTGCCGACAAATTACTGCTCACGTCGATGTTCATGGTGCTCGCTTACTTGCGCCAAGTGCCGATGTGGATTTTCGTGGTGATTTTCTCGCGCGACCTTCTGATCGTGATTGGCTGGTCGGTCATCCACATTCTCACCGGCTCGTCTGAAATCAAACCGCGTCTGCTCGGTAAAATCAGCACGTCCATCCAAATGCTGACGGCCTTGCTGTGCCTTGTTCCGGCGCCTTATCCGGTATTGAGATTTTTGCTGTGGATCACCACGCTCGCAACGATTGTTTCATCGGTCGACTACATCATCATCGGCGAGAAGAAACTCGGCGTATGGATGTGATGAAAACCGCGGCGGTACTGATCGGATCCTATTTAATGGGCGCGATTCCGTTTGGTGTGATCATCGCGCGCGTGTTCTATCACACGGATATCCGGCAACATGGATCACGAAATACGGGCGCGACTAACGGATGGCGCGTGCTCGGCCGTAAACCGGGCATAACAACATTGCTGCTCGATGCGTTGAAAGGCGTTATTCCCGTGCTCGTCGCTAAACGAATCGGTTCCGAAACGCCCTCGCTCGCGCTCGTTGCGGGACTCGCGGCGATCATCGGGCACAACTGGAGCCTATTTTTGATGGGATCGGGCGGCAAAGGCGTGGCGACCTCGGCGGGCGTGTTTTTGGCGCTGGTGCCGCTGCAAGGGTTGATCGCGCTTATTTCGTTTCTTATTTTCTTTTTAACCACGCGGCACGTCTCGGTGGGGTCGGTGTGCGGCGCGACCGCGCTTTTGATCAGCACCTTTATTATTGATACGCCGCCGATGCTGCGATGGCTAATAGGAGCGGCCGCCATCATGATCGTGGTCAAACATGTGCCGAACATGAAACGGCTCGCAAAAGGGGAAGAACCAAAGGTGAATTTCCGATGAAAAAAGAAAAAGTCTGCGTATTGGGCGGCGGTTCGTGGGGCGCCACATTGGCCGCCCATTTGTCCAAACAAGGTCACGATGTGATGATCTGGGAATACTCGCCGCAAGTGGCCGAATATTTAAAAAAGGAACGATCGCTAAAAACGTTGCCGCAGTTGAAATTGCCCGCAGAAATTCAGATTTCAAATGAAATCGCTGAAGCGCTCAAAGCACGCGATGTGATCCTTTCGGTGACGCCGTCCCATGCGGTTCGCTCTACATTTGAAGCGGCGAGCGCGAAACACGCGTTAGCGAAAGGCGCACTCGTAATCAGCGCCACCAAAGGTATTGAGAACGGATCTTTTTCAACAATGAGCCAGATTATTTATGAAATATTCCCAGATGTCGGAGAACTTGTTATTCTTACCGGGCCCAGTCACGCCGAAGAAGTGGCGCAGCAGCAGCCGGTCGCATTGGTAGCGGCCTCGTCTTCGCAGAAGGCGGCCGAACGCGTGAGAGATATGTTCAGTTCGGAGACATTCCGGATTTATACGGGATCCGATTCCCTTGGGGCGGAATTGGGCGGTTCTTTGAAAAACGTTTACGCGGTGGCCTGCGGGATAGTGGACGGCCTTGGCCTCGGCGACAATACGAAAGCGGCGCTGATGACGCGCGGCTTGGCCGAAATGTCGCGGCTTGGCGCCGAGATGGGCGCACAAACGGTCACTTTTTTCGGTCTTTCAGGGCTCGGAGATTTAATTGTGACCTGCGGGTCCCGGCATTCGCGCAACCGGCTTGTGGGGGAGAAGATAGGCTCCGGCAAGACGCTCAAGCAAGCGTTGTCCGAAATGACGATGGTGGCCGAAGGCGTGAAAACCACGGAGGCTGCATTTAATTTGGCAAAGACCAAACGAGTTGAGATGCCAATCGTAAACGAGATGTACAAAATTCTGTTTGAGAACAAAGCTCCGCGCGAGTCGATTAAAGACTTGATGGCACGAAACGTGGGAGCCGAGATGGAGGGAATTACATTATGAATAAAGCCGACATGGTTGAAGGCGTATC
>CAYXDS010000241.1:0-3811 GCA_964463805.1 uncultured Elusimicrobia bacterium
CGTGTCGAACGCGAGCGATGATTTGCCCGAACCGGACAGACCGGTGAACACCACGAGCTTGTTGCGCGGAATTCGGAATGTAAGATTTTTTAGGTTGTGGGTGCGGGCCCCACGAACGACGATTTCATCCATGTGAGTAGTTATACGCCGGAATTATTTTGAAGTTCCGTATCGTAGCACTTTATATTTAGGCTTGCCGCGCGATCAATAGAGCGAGTCGAATGATTTTCGCGTAATCAGCCAGACCGCCGGCCAACGTCAACACAGTCTTTGAATCCGGATCGACGATCAGAAGCTTCGCCCGGGCGAGCATTGAATCGGCGCCCACATCCCACCTCAACGGCACGCCCTTTCGTTTCGCCACGTAAAGATTCACATCAATCAACATTTTCTTATTTCGAATGAGCCACTCGCGCACTTGCTCTTCGATTTTGAAAATCGGCGTACGCTCGTCAACAAAAACCATATCCGCGTTTGCCAGTGACGGAATGTTTTTCAGCGTTTGTTCGGTGCCGATGATCAATGCATTCTTCTGAACATGAGCGTCACCAAGAGCTAACGTTTGCTCGACCAAAAATGAGAGGTCGGCTTCACTCAATCCATGCAATCGTTCCGCCGTAAACGTTTCACCCACGTTCTTCAAAGCGATGGGACCTTGAATTTGCTCGACCGATTGAACCAACAGTTGAATCATCGTCGGCTTTTGGCGAGTTGGGGCGGTCTGCGAAACAAAATTCGCTAGATCTTTGAAGCGATCGGGGTGAGAAAATGGGCCGGCGAACAACACGAGAAAACTTGCCCATGACCATATGTGGGCCAAACTCTCCCGTTGCGGCATATCAAACACCGTTTCAATCGCCTGCGTGAAATATTGACCGCTGTTATTGACCAACTTGCGCGCAAGCTGGGCCATCTCGTTCTCAAGCAATTCCCCCGCGCCGATCGCATACGCGCTGCCGAGCGTATCCAAAAGAACTCCCTTCGAATATTGAAAATAAAAATTAAACCAATCGTCGAATGCTTTTCTAGATATTGAGGGCAATCGACATCTCGTTGCTTCCGCCAAAAGGGAACTCCATTCATTTTGAAACACGTGGAGAAACAATTGCAGCGCAATAGACAACTTCTCCGCCAATTCCGGATCCCTGAGCCCGCTCAAAATCAACTTTTCCTCGATTGCTTCAAGACGGTTTTCCGTATCGGCATCCGGTTTATTTCTCAGGGATCGCAATAACGCTTTGCCCATAAAATAACGTTCGAGTCGGAGATGCGCGCGTTCGTGACGAATGAAGGCAAACGAACTTGATCGCGGCTTGAAAGTGAATAGCCCGGTCGCATGAATTCCCTCTACGCGGACCGGCCATGAGGGCGAATAAAACCCGCCGCTTTGAAACGGCCAAAGGATGTCGATCTCTTCCATCGATAATGCAGCCGCTTCGTTCGTAAAGCCTTGGGCCACTTGAAAGAAAACACGGCGATAATCTTCACTTTCCAAATCTATGTTCACGCTAAAAGGTGAAAACTCAAATGCAACCGGCCCCATCGGTTCGAAACCCAGGATGGAAATCAGAAATTTCGATTGACGCTCGTTTCGATTTTCCCTCTCATTGAATCTGATGAAAGAAGCGACTCCCCACTGCGAACCACCGGCGACATTGTCGGCAAGGGCCAATAGTCGGGAGGCGGTTTGGATATCCTGCCGCAAACGAAGAAACCCACGTTCAAACATTTTCCGTTCGGCCGCATCAAGCAACGGTTCGTATTTTTCGTAAACGTCACGGCCGGCGCTGAAAACATCTTTCTTTTGCTCACTCTCGGTTCCCGGATAGCGAAAAGTTTCCAAGAGCGCACGTTCAATTTTATGGGCAAGATCGGCCAAGATGCCGACGCGCTCGCGGTCAATCAACGGTACAGCCACAGGTCCCACACGCGGCGGCGCAGTTACGATCGAAGTTTTCGGCAATTTGAGAACCGCAAAAAATGAATCGTACTCTTGAAGCATCAGCAAAACGGTCGGCGTTTTCTCGAGCAACGCCAATTTCCTTCGCCGATCAATGAGCCGATCGAACACGCGCGTGGAATGATGCGAATCCGCCGACGCATGAAAAGATTTCGCGAAGAACGCATAGGCCTTGCGAGGCGGTAGGTCCAACGCAAACCCTTGCATCACCATAACGCGCTCCAACTGTGAAATTAAAAACGCGTACATGTATTTATCGTCGAACCGCGCCATGACCGTTATTAAATCTCGACGGGACTCCGGGGTCGTGGCCTTATCTATATACAAACCACGCAACAACGTCAGCATATGACTACGATAAAACGGTTCGCTCTGAACAAATGCGACGACATCTTCGTCCAAATTTTCGACCAGATAGGCGACCAGATCGGAAATTCTGGTCGACAACAATACACTTCCGTTTTTTCCCGTTCCCGCACGAACTCGCTGAATCTTCACGTTCAACCGCTGCACGGTTAGGAAAAATGTGTCGACCGCAGACGCGGGTAAAACAAGGTCGGTGGGCGCACCCGAGGTGCGTTGTGGGTCCGAATCAAAATTTCGGCTGGCCATTGTCAACGGCGCGCCCGCGTGACGATAGTTATACCACTGGTGCGCGTAAACGTTCCAAACGATCGTGATCGTTACGCTGATCAGAAAATTCGTAAATGTAATTTGAAGGCCGATGAACGGCGACACGATGTAAACCACTGACACACACCAGAACGGAAATGCGATCAGGAAATGGCCGAATAACCGTGCATTCAACTGATCTTTCGTTAAGTTATCGTGAAGCGAAACGAAATTCGGCAGCAGCAGCGACGCGGCGATTTCTTTCCAATAGAACGGCGCGAGTTCCGTTTCGATGTATCGGCGCGCGGCGGCGGCTCCGTGGTCCCGGCGGATCTCGATCACGCGCGAGTCGTTCCAAAATTTTTCGTAAGTGGAATACAACGTCAATGGAGTTTGACTTAGCGCGGCGAGTTTCGAATCCCATGGCGCCATCGGATGAAATTCCGCCGTGGTCGCGTCGACGGTTCCGACTTTTTCGCTCAAATCGAATGTGTTTATGACTTCGTCCAGGTCGGAACGACCGAATCTTTTTTGCAGGTCGGCCAGTTCCGCATCTAGTTTTCGCATGAGTTCCGAAAGATAGGCGGCGGCGTTTGATAATTTTCCTAGATGACTAATGTCGACGCCGACCAACTTCGCGTTCACGTGAATGTTTTGGAAGAGTCGGCGCACGTCGCCGTCGAAAACACCCGCGTTCACCAGATGCCTGATGAACGTTGCGAAATCGGTCAAAGTTTTCCGTAAATGCGCCGCGTTGGATGTTTTGTCCTCGAAGATGCGCGCGAGCAGCGATTCATACGTCGTTTCCGGCGCCATTTTTTGGACGATGATTCGAGCGTTCGATGAAAACGTCGCGGGTTCCAGTCGTCCGTCATTTAAACGTAAGAGCGCCGTCGGCACAAACACGTGAGCGAGCCGTTCCAAGACCATCGATACGGGATCCGCAACATACATGTTGAAATGCGCTTGAGTGGGAACATTTGGAAACTTTAACGCTTCCCCGGCCTCTCCGACCTCCGGGAAAAGGTACACCTTAAAAACGCCGCCGAGCCCCTGGTAGTATTTTAAACCGAAGCGCTGAGCGAACACTTCGATCCATGCGTCGAGCGCGTGCCCGTTCAGTTGTTGATAGGCGCTCACCTGAAAGGGTCCTGGATAAAAATAGTGCAGCACCGACGTCGAATAACGTTCGGGATGCAGTTGACCGTCTTCCACCAACGCACGCAACGGACTAATGTA
>CAYXDS010000242.1:0-3806 GCA_964463805.1 uncultured Elusimicrobia bacterium
CTCGGCGGCCGACCCGGCGCCCAACGATCCGCTGATGTCGATGCCCGGGTGAAATTCCTCGCTTCCGTCAAACGGTGAATGGCGTTGACCATAACGTGAGGTAAGAGGACCTCTGCATGGTAATCCACGCGGAGTCGCATGAAAGAGTCGACGCTGCGCTTCGATCCAATTCGTGAGTTCGTTGTAGCTGCTAAGCCGGTCTTTCGCTTCGTTTTTCATAAGGCCGACTTTTTGCACGAGGTGAGGCCACGACATGTCGGGTTCGGCCGCTTGCAGCGCACGCGTTAAATCGTTTGCATCCACGAGGCTCGGGCCGCCGGTCGCCGCCGGCGCTTGATTCGTGCTGTTGTTGGAAGGATGCACCAGCGGTTTGTCATTCTTGATGAGCGACGCTTCGTTCTGATAGAGCAACAACTGTCGCAGCTGCGCGTCGACCGTTTTTACTTCATCCATGTATTGGCGAGATTCATCGAGTTGCGCCATCAAATAGCGGATTTTCAGTTTCATCGCTTGATTCGAAATTTGGGTCCGCCAATAATCGACATGTTGCGCCGATAAATAGGAACCCCAGAATGTGATGCCGGTCCACGTGAGCGCTACTAAAAGAATAATGGAGAAATGGATGTTGATTTGACGCGGGCGGCTGCCTCCATGTGGAACGAGCATGAAGGTAAACCGATAAGAAAGAAGGTTTTTAATCCAGTTTTTATTCAAATAATTACCCTATTCCAATTTATCATTTCTTTTCTTCCGGTGCTTTTTTAGCGTCGCTGCGATAAAAAACCATGTTGGTGCCACCGGTTTCGATCAGCGCTCCGTTTTCCAAGAAAACCTGTTCTTGCACGGCAATGCCGTTCACTTTCGGGTAACCAGCTTTCACCGCTTTTAAGAAAAAACCGTCCGGCCGGCGGCTGATCGCGGCGGCTAAACTTGGCGCAAGAAAACCTTTAATTTTTATGCTCGCTTGATCGGTGGTGCCGATATACGTGACCAATTCTTTTAATTGGACTTCCGATTGGCCATTGACGCCACCAGCGATAATTCGAATGAACGCGGTCACTTGATCCGACATTTTCTCTTTCGTACCGTTGGCCGGTTCGGAGGGGGGAATTTTTGTGGCCGGCTCCAATACGCGTTCCGGTTTGCCATCGTCGCCAAGTCCGAGGCTTTTCTTCAGCATTTCCTTCTGTTTTTCTACCTCGGGGTTCGGTATTTGCGTCGGCTGCGCATCGGTCGGCATGCTCACGTCGTGACTGTGAAATTCAAGGATGTGACCGGCGATGCCGATTTGGTCTTTGTCTTTGACTTCGTGCGATTGGGTTCGTTTTCCGTTCAAAAATGTGCCGTTCGTGCTGTTCAGATCTTCGATGAAAAATGCGTTTTCCTTTTTTCGAATCTTGGCATGAAACCCGGAAATGGTGGGATGATCGATCATAATATCGTTGCTCGGTTTACGTCCAATGGTCGTCTCGTCTTTTTCGAGCTTGATCTCTTTAATCACCGCAGAATTGAACTTAATATAAACTTTAGCCATGACTATTTTTTCTCCACGTTTCGAACCAACACGTCTTTCACGCTTTCTGCGAGAGATTCCCAATTCGAAAGTGGTTCCAGTTTGCCGACGATCACCGTTATGTTGTCTCCACCGCCCGCCTCGTTGGCACGTTCAATCAATTGATCGACGATGGCGTCCGGTTCGGTCTTATTTTTAAACACGGCTTCAATCTGTTCGTCGTCGAGCATCTTCGTTAATCCGTCCGAGCACAACAAAATGTAATCGCCATCGGCGACCGTTACCTCCTGCAGATCCACTTGCACGTCGTCTTTGATGCCGATGGAACGCGTGAGCATATTCCTCAACTCCGATTTCTCGGCATCTTCAGGCGTAATAAAACCTTTGTCGATTTGTTCTTGAACAAAGCTATGGTCGATCGTGTATTGCTTAAGTTGACCTGAGCTCATCACGTACAAGCGGCTGTCTCCGACGTGAGCCACCGCTAATTTATCGTCGAGCCATAGCGCGGCGACAATCGTGGTTCCCATGTTGTGGTTTTTGGGGTCATTTTGCGCGGCCTCATAGACTGCTTGATTCGAAAATTTTATGCAGTCGCCGAGGAGAACCGTGCGTTTATCGAGATCAAGATTCGATTTGATGGGATTGAAAATAGGCACATGTCCGGTCTTCAATGAAATTTTAAGCTGTTCGGTGCACAGTTTTGTAGCCAATTGGCTGGCGATTTCACCTGAGGCATGGCCGCCCATTCCATCGGCGACGACCATAAACCCAAGATTCGGTTCCACGTGGAAACAATCCTCGTTTTTGCTCCGTCTTCGCCCTTTGTCCGTCTTTCCTGATATTTTCAATCGAGACCTCATGTCAGTTAGGTTATCCCTCACACTGCTTTTCTCTCTTGCCCCATATCCTGATCTTTATCCGTCGGCTGCGGCGGCTGGAAGTTTCCGGCAATTCCGGGCGCCAAGGGCACATCTTTCTTGATTGAGTTCGGCTCCATGATGACGGTTTTCTCAATAAGACTTTCCGGTTGAAGGATGACGGTGTCCCGTCCATCCGGCGTGCCTTTCGGAATCAACTCAAGTGGTTCGACCTTTTCTTCTTCCACGGGTTTCAAGGTGTTAAATGTTTGTTCGAGATCGGAAAGGAAAACATCCTTTGTTGGATCAGGGGTTTTCTCCACCGGGGGAGGCGTTACGGCGGCAGGCGCTTCGGCCGCCACCACCGGTTCAGCGGGTATGCTGGCCTTCTTTACTATGGGTTTCGGCAGCGCCGAGGGATTCTCGAGGAATGTCTTCAGATCCTGGGCCATCTCCGCGGCAGTTTGGTATCGGGCCGCGGGATCTTTGGCCATCGCTTTACTCAAAATGGGGATCAGTTCCGGGGGTGTTTGGGGGTTAAATTCGCGGGGATCCGGGTGTTCGACATTGGCGATTCGGTACAGCAACGCCGCAATGCTGTCGGCCGCGAACGGTTTTTCACCGGTCAACAACTCATAAAAGGTGACGCCAAGTGAGAAAATATCGGCGCGACCATCGACTTTCTTCGTGTTGTTAACCTGTTCGGGGCTCATGTAAGCGGGGGTTCCCAGCACCGCGCCGGTGGCTGTTTTGGAGGTGGCTTGAATGCGCGCGATACCGAAATCCGTAATACGCAGAGAGCCGTCTTTCAACAACATGATATTGGCCGGTTTGATGTCCCGGTGAACCACGCCTTGCTTATGCGCGTAATCCAGCCCGTTCGCCACTTGCATGGTGATTTCCACAGCCCGATTAAGCGGCAATAGATTGCTCTTCTCGCAGTGGTTCTTCAGGTCCTGTCCATCCAATAATTCCATAGCGATATACGCAACATCCTGATCTTCTCCGGCATCGAAGATTCGGATGATGTTCGGATGCGTTAAATTTCCGGCCGATTCAGCCTCGCGGAAGAACCGTTCTTTTATAGATTTTGTCTGGGTTTCATCCATATCTTCTTCGAAACGAAGCGTTTTTATGGCTACCTGTCGGTTAATCTTCGGGTCTTTTCCAAGGTAGACAATACCCATCGCGCCACGACCCAATTCCTTCATAACTTCATACCGGCCGAGCGTGGTATTTTGTCCCAATCCTTGAACGACAACGGTCGCATCGCTTCCTTTTTTGCCAATTCCGCCAAAAACCGCGCCTTCTCCCGCTTTTTTCAGTAGTTCAATCTTCTCTTTGATGTCTTTGTAGCCGGCATCTACAATTGCGATGTGGTCATAAACGGCGGCTGCCTTGGTGAATTGCCGCTTTCGCTCCATATCGAGGCC
>CAYXDS010000243.1:0-3802 GCA_964463805.1 uncultured Elusimicrobia bacterium
TGATGCGTCTGCTCGATCCCCAAGGGTTGCAGTTGGATTTGAGCCAATTGGGTTTCGATCAACGCGAGTTGACCGTCTTTACGCGAAACATCCATGCAGCCAATGGAATGATCCTTGTGACCGGCCCGACCGGTTCTGGTAAATCCACCACACTTTATTCGGGACTCTCGATCTTAAATGAGCCCGATACGAACATCGTCACCATCGAAGACCCGGTCGAATACATTCTGCCCGGCATCAACCAAGTACAAGCAAAGCCCGATATCGGTCTCACGTTCGCGAACGGACTCCGCGCGTTTTTACGACAAGACCCGGACGTCATCATGGTCGGAGAAATTCGCGATAAAGAAACAGGCGAAATCGCCGGCAACGCCGCATTAACCGGCCACTTGGTTCTGGCCACGCTTCACACCAACGACGCGCCTAGTACGGTCATCCGATTATTAAACATGGGAATCGAACCGGTCCTGATCGCCGCGACGTTACGAATGATCATCGCGCAACGCTTGCTTCGACGCATTTGCTCCCAATGTAAAAAGGAATATCAAATCACCGGCGGCGAACTGGCCGCACTTGGTGTGAATACCAGCGTTGCGACGTCGGCTCAAATAACATTATGGAAGGGCGCAGGCTGCGACGTTTGTCATGGATCGGGATACAAAGGCCGCGTCGGCGTCTATGAAGTCATGGAGATGAGCGAGGAAATGAAGCAACTCGTCGTCCGGCGCGCGCCGCCGTCTGAAATCCGTACCGCCGCCTCCCGGACCGGTGTCGAATCTTTGCGCGAAGTGGCGCTAAAAAAAATGATGATGGGACATACCACGATCGATGAAGTGGTTCGTGTTACCGTCGCTGAAAGCAACTCGGAGTAAACCATGTTAAATATGAGTGATTTGTTGTTGATGATGGTTCAAAAACGCGCGTCCGATTTGCATTTAACTTCCGGAACCGCGCCGATGCTTCGTATCGACGGACAGGTAACGCCGACTCCGTTTGAAAAACTGACGCCGGATATATGTCAAAGATTGATCTATTCGTTGCTGACAGACCAACAACGGCAAGTTTTTGAAGCCAAGAGTGAACTCGACTTATCTTTCGGAATTAAAGGCGTGGGCCGCGTTCGTATGAACGTGTTTCGTCAACGCGGCAGCGTGGGCGCTGCGTTGCGCTCAATTCCTTCCACTTTTATGTCGTTTGAAGAGCTGGGCTTATCGGAAGTGGTGTATGAAGTGGTGGGCCGCCCCAGAGGAATGGTCCTCGTGACGGGGCCGACCGGTTCCGGTAAATCAACGACGTTGGCGTCGATGATCGATTATCTCAACGAGAACCGTAACGGACACATTATTACGATTGAAGACCCGATCGAATACATTCATCACCATAAGAAGTGCATCGTCAACCAACGTGAAATCGGCCAGGATACGGCCAGCTTTGGCGCTGCGCTCAAATATGTTTTGCGTCAAGATCCGGATATCATTCTCATCGGTGAAATGCGCGATCTCGAAACCGTCCAAGCCGCAATTACGATTGCCGAGACCGGACACTTGGTGTTCGCTACGCTTCATACGAACGACGCCAAATCTACGATCAACCGCATCATCGACGTCTTTCCTTCGCATCAACAACCGCAGGTCCGCAACCAATTGTCGCTCGTGTTGAAGGCCGTGTTTACTCAATCCTTGATCCCGCATTCGAACGGAACGGGTCGCGTTCTTGCCGCCGAAATTTTGATCGTAACGGCAGCCATCGAAAATCTCATCCGCGAGGGCAAAGTCGAACAAATACCGATGTTGATGCAAACGGGCGGAAAGTTTGGTATGCAGACGCTCAATCAATCGCTGTCGGATTTGGTCGTCAAACGAAAAGTTACGCAAAAACAAGCGATCGAGCATTCCTCTGATCCGGAAGAACTTGTTAAATTAATCAGCCAAAGAGTCGGCAGCCGTCCCTAGGAGATTTTATGCCAGCATTTGCCTACAAAGCGAAGATGCTCACCGGTGGACTGACGGAAGGCACGATTGAAGCTGCCGACCAAAAAGCCGCCGTCGATCAGCTTCGCGGACAAAAGCTAGTTCCGCTTGAAATTGTCGAATCCGCCCCGCCGTTTTTTGAAAAGCTCGCCGTTTTTCTTCCGTTTAAACCGAGTGTAAAGGCAAAAGAGCTCGTGCTTTTTTCTCGTCAGCTTTCAACGTTGGTTTCCGCCGGTGTGCCGTTGGTTCAAGGGTTGACGATTCTTGAAGAACAAGTTGAGAGCAAACTTTTCAAGAGCATCGTGCACGCGATCAAAGACGATATCGAGGCCGGACAATCCATCACCGACGCGTTGCGAAAACACCCGAATGCCTTCGAGGAACTTTACGTGTCAATGATCAAAGCCGGCGAAGTCGGCGGTATTCTTGACGTTATTCTCGAACGCCTGTCCGCCTATTTGGAATCGGCAGAAGCGTTGAAATCGAAAGTAAAAGGCGCGCTCATGTATCCGATCGTCGTCAGTGTGATCGCGACCGCCGTTACGTTATTTCTATTGATGGGGGTCATTCCGACGTTTTCAACGATCTTTGCCGGATTTGGCGCGGAACTGCCTTTTATTACCCAATTTTTGATCGACGTCTCATTTTTCCTGCGCAAATTTTGGTTTATCGTTATCGGCACTCCGGTGGCCCTCATTTTTGCTTTGAAACAATATCGGAAAACCGAGTTGGGCCAGCGGAATATGGATGCGATCGCATTAAAACTTCCGGTGTTTGGAATTTTGCTTAAAAAAGTGGCCGTCGCTAAATTTACACGCACGCTCGGCACGCTGATTAAATCAGGCGTTCCGATCTTGCAAGCGTTGGAAACCGTCGCGAAAACCTCCGGTAACAAAATGATCGAAATCGCGATCATGACGGCTCGCGAATCGGTCAAAGAAGGAGAACGGATTGCGATCCAACTGAAAAAGGCGAACATTTTTCCTCCGATGGTCATTCAAATGGTGGCGATTGGAGAAGAAACCGGTAATCTCGACACGATGCTGAACAAGATCGCCGATTTTTACGACCAGGAAGTCGACACGGCCGTTAAAGGACTCACGTCGATGATCGAACCGATCATCATTGTGGTCATGGGTCTCGTGATCGGCTTCATCGTCATCGCGATGTTCTTACCGATGTTCGAACTCGGAAGCTTGGCCGGACGCGGATAATTGTTTCGAAATATCCGACCGTCGGTTTTGTTAGGCCTCTATGCAGCATTATTGACGGTTGTTTTGCCGTCCTATTTCCAATCGTTTCCGCTGCCTGAATTCGTCCCCAAAGTCAGCGCGCTGACAGCCGCCTTATTTCTATTCACCGGTAGTTGGAGCGTGGGTCGCTCTCTTGGTCTTTTAGAAGAAACGCCTTTTTGGTTCCGAAACGTTGCAGCCGTATTCGCCGGTTACGGCATAGTCGCGCTTTGCACATTCGTATTATCCTGGATCTTTCCAGGAAAGTTGAATGTAAAGCTAACGGGGGTGAGCGTACTGCTCGTTTTTTTTATCGCGGGCAACGCGAAAAAAATTGCTGATTGTGTGAGTCGGCCGACGACTTTTCCGATTTTTGGAGCTATGGATTCGGCATGTTTAGCTTTGGCTTTTGCCGGAGCGTTTACAGTCTTCGTTAGTTGTTTTTCTCCGATTACCTATTACGACTCGCTCGTTTATCATTTAGCGTTACCCGCCCTTTATAGCCATGTCGGGGCAATGATTGACGTTCCATTCAATCTCTACTCTTACTTTCCGGCGAATTCGGAGATGGTCTATCTTTATATTCTTAATCGTTTACCG
>CAYXDS010000244.1:0-3788 GCA_964463805.1 uncultured Elusimicrobia bacterium
CATGTCTTTGCCGCAATTGTCGCACTTCTCTCCGGTCGGTGCGGCCGGAGTTTTGTCACCAACGATCGACTTTGTGTACTTGCAATCCGGATAGCCCGAGCAAGCGAGAAATTTTCCGCGACGCCCCATCCGCATAATAATGGGTTTGCTGCATTGCGGGCACATTTCACCTGTCGCTTCAGGTTTAACGACGTTGCCTTGTTTATCGATCGAAGCTTTAAAATTACAAGTGGGATAGGTCGAGCAAGCCAAAAACTTTCCGAACCGACTCTCCCGAATCACCATCATGGAGCCGCATTTGTCACATTTAATATCGGTTTCCTGCGGCTTAGGCTTGGACACCTTCATATCCGTTTCAGCCGTCTCTAATTTTTTACTGAACGGATTCCAAAAATTCCGAATCACGGATTGCCATTTGGCTTTGCCGTCGGCGACGTTGTCGAGCATCGTCTCCATTCCGGCCGTAAAATTCACATCGACGATTTCCGAAAAATTTTCGACCAATTGCTGATCAACTGTTTTTCCGAGTTCGGTTGGAATAAAGCGGCGCTCTTCAAAGCGCACATAACCGCGCCCTAAAATTGTTTGGATGATCGGTGCATAGGTTGACGGCCGCCCAATCCCAAGTTCTTCCATCGTCTTAACGAGACTCGCTTCGTTGAAACGCGGCGGCGGTTCCGTAAAGTGCTGATCCGGCTTCAACGCTTTCTTTGCGAGCGCGTCGCCGACCGTCAACGGCGGCAACGTTTCAATTTTTTCCGAATCATCGCCTTCTTTTGGCTCCGCGTCCGCCGCCACAGCTTCTTTCCCTTGCAACGTTAGGAACCCAGGAAATTTCAATGTGCGGCCGCTGGCGCGAAAAACATACGGCGTTGGGTTTGCCGCAATATCGACGGTCATCGTATCGTAAATGGCGTCCGCCATTTGACTGGCGACAAATCGATCCCAAATCAACTTGTACAGCTTAAATTGTTCGGGGGAGAGATAGGATTTCACGTAATCCGGGTCGCGCATGACGGACGTCGGACGAATCGCTTCGTGCGCTTCTTGTGCGCCTTTTGATTTCGTTTTGAACACGCGCGTTTTCGGTGGCAATAAATCCTTCCCGAATTTTTCTTCGATGTATTTTGCGGCTTCCGCCTGGGCCACTTGCGCGACGAACGTCGAGTCGGTTCGCATATATGTGATCAAACCGATCGTATCGTCACCCGCAAGCGCGATACCTTCATACAGTTGTTGCGCAACGATCATCGTTCGCTGCGCGCGAAAACCGAGTTTATGAGACGCCTCTTGTTGCAGCGACGCCGTTGTGAACGGCGCTGAAGGTTGACGGCGACGTTCTTTCGCCTCGATTTTTGAAACTTCATACTTCGCCGCCGACAAATCGGAAATTATTTCGTCGACAGTCGCCTTTGAACTCAACTCGAGACGATTGAATTTGTGGGTGCCTTTCGCGTAAATGTTTGCCCAGAACGCCGAATGTCCGGCTTTTTCCAGCTGGACCGCAAGCGTCCAATATTCTTGCGGTACGAATTTTTCGATTTCACTTTCACGCTGGCAAATGATGCGAACGGCCACCGATTGCACGCGCCCGGCCGAAAGCCCGCGCTTTACTTTTCGCCACAGCAACGGAGAAAGTTTGTAACCGACGAGCCGGTCCAAAACGCGGCGCGCGACTTGCGCGTCCACCAAATGTGGGTCCAGCGCGCGCGGCTCGGCCAGAGCGGCTTTGATTGCGTCCGGAGTAATTTCATGGAACGTGATGCGTTTTAATTTTTCAGGCGATGCCTTCAATAACTGCGCGAGATGCCAGGCGATCGCTTCACCTTCACGGTCGTAGTCCGTCGCCAGGTAAATGGTTTTTGCTTGCTTGGCCGCTTTGTTTAATTCGGGCAGGAATTTTTTCGCGCGCGGCAAGATCACGTAACTCGGTTCAAATTCGTGATCAATGTCGACGCCGAGTTTTCGTTGCGGCAAATCGCGAACGTGGCCGTACGAACTCTTCACGAGAAATTTTTTCGACAAAAATTTTCCGATCGTTCGTTCTTTTGTTGGTGATTCGACTATTACGAGAGCATCCATATTTAAGTTGGGCATTGTAACACCTGCGTCAAGTTTTAAGCACGCCTCCGCCGGGAACGGAGCGAATAAGTCCTTTCAACTCCATCTCTAATAGTAAGGAGGATAACAGGCGCGCGTCTTTGTTCAACCTCTGTGCCAAAATTTCTTTTGGCACCGGTTCCGCCGATAAGAACGCGAGCACGTCGTTGTAGATTCCCGGACGCGCGTCGCTGCGCGCTGATTCCTTTTTGCCGACGCCGGCCGTCGCCGGTAAACCGATCGACTGCAAGATATCGTTCGCTCGCTCGACCATCATGGCTCCCATTTGCAACAACCGATGAGGCGCCACGCTAAGTTCAGATGTCGCCGGCCCCGGCACGGCGAAGACGTCCCGACCTTCTTCGGCTGCAAGCCGCGCCGTGATCAAAGACCCGCTTTTTTCGCTGCCTTCAACAACGACGGTTCCCAACGACAATCCGGCGATGATACGGTTTCGTCTCGGAAAATTCGCCGGGAACGGCCGCGTCGCCATCGGAAACTCACTGACGATCGCGCCTTTTTTCGCGATCAGCTGTGCCAACCGCTTGTTTTCGGGTGGATACTGATGCGACAAACCGGAACCGATCACCGCCCACGTTTTTCCACCGGCTTGAATTGTCGAATGATGAACATGAGTATCGATGCCGCGAGCGAGCCCGCTGATCGTCGTCACCCCCGCCGCCGCGAGATCGGAGGACAAACGACGCGCCATGTTTTCCCCGTAATAACTGCAACGACGGCTTCCCACGATGGCGATTGCGGGCGCTGGCAAACAAATGTCGTCGCCCATCACGTACAAAACCGGCGGCGGATAAACGATTTGCTTCAACAACGCCGGATAAGAACCTTGTTGCCACAGATACGTGCGAACGGCCCATTTTGCGCACGAGGAAAAATCCTGTTCCGCACGGCGGCGAGCGGCGTCAAAATCATTTTTGATCGAAGACAATGTGTCGCCGTCAAAAAAAGGAACGTCCGACCAGTCGTTCACGCCGTTTGCTATTGCGGAAACAGCCGTGGAATATTTTCTCATCAGCGCCTGGAAGCGCGCAGGACCGATATCTTTAATCGAATTTAAATGCAGCGAGGCGAGTACTTCTTTTTCGGACATAACCCCTCCTTGGGGAACAACCTTGCGGAGGGGTGCGAGTGATGAATTATTTAACTTCCGTGGAGAACTTCCGCGGAACGATCCGCGAGTTTCGCACGAGGCGACGTTTTGTATTTTTGAGCGAAAGCCATATATCGATCGAACGCCTCGTGACGGCGACCTGTGGCTTCGAGACAACGCGCAATATTGAACTCAGCGGTTTCGGCCATCGGCGTATCGGGGCAACGATCAATTGTATGGGAAAAGCGGTAATAACCTTTATCGTAATGGTTCATCATCATATGAACGAATCCGATGGTGTTTTCAACGTGACACGTGAGAGGCTCTTTCGAACGGTTTGCGTATTCTTCAAATTTGTCGGAAAGGATGTAGTCGTACGAGTACTTACCGACGCCGACCACCACCAACACGAAAATTAAAAATTTACGCGTATCACTGCTCCTTACGAACCAAGTCTCCAATTTCGACCGCTTCGTATGTGTTTGTAATGCGAACGGCGGCCACTTCGTCTTCAACTCGATCCGTCGCCCGCGCAATGGCCGCGCGCCGAACCTCGTACCCTAAGAACTTACCTGTT
>CAYXDS010000245.1:0-3785 GCA_964463805.1 uncultured Elusimicrobia bacterium
GGTCCAACGCGCCGTTGGAAACAGCGGAAGCCACTTGCATCTCAAAAAGGATGTAACACGCCAAGAATGAGATCGTGACGACCACGAGCGTCAGCGCCAGGTGTTTGAGTTGCAACGATGGTTTAACGAGAAGTTTTTTTCGCATTAACGGACCAAAATATTATCGATCAACCGGGTTCGACCTAAAAATACCGCCGCTGCGAGCAATACGGGCCGCTTTGATTCCGTCCGTCGTTTCAACGTCACCGGATCAACCAATTCGATGTAATCGATTTTGAATGAAGGATGGGAAACAAGGATGGATTTCACTTTATGGCAAACGGCCCGAGGGCTCATGCGTGAGCGGGATCTTAAGAGTTTTCTCCCGGCCTGTAAAGCTTGGTAAAGCCGCGGAGCCTGCGCGCGTTCCGCGGGAGATAAGTAGGCGTTTCGGCTCGACATCGCCAGTCCGTCGGGTTCCCTCACGGTCGGGCACCGAACGATAGACACACCCATGTTCAGATCGTCGTTCATTTGTTCGATCACGCGAATTTGCTGAAAATCCTTCATTCCAAAATAGGCGCGCGTCGGGCGGACGATATTGAACAGTTTTGCGACAACAGTGGCGACGCCGACAAAATGCTGCGGACCGCGCGCAGAGGGCGCGCCGCACAACGTGTCAGTGATGGTTTTCACGGAAACCTCGGTCAAAGGCATGTTCCCATACATTTGTTCTTTTGACGGCGCAAATAAAACGTCGACTCGCTCGCGCGTCAACATCCGCCGGTCATTTTCGAACGGCCGTGGGTAACGATTAAAGTCTTCTTTCGGGCCAAACTGAGTCGGGTTCACGAAAAT
The DNA here is from genome assembly GCA_964463805.1 of uncultured Elusimicrobia bacterium. GTDB lineage: Bacteria > Elusimicrobiota > Elusimicrobia > F11 > F11 > JAJVIP01. The sequence goes on from CAYXDS010000245.1 coordinate 838, forward strand.
GGAGGCTACAGTTATGTCGTTTTCGTGCTTGGCTCGTTTAACTAGCGACAAATGCGCGAAATGTAAAGCGCCCATCGTTGGCACGAAGCCGACGGACACGCGCGTGGACAACGATGCACGCCATTTCTGAAACTGCTGGGGGGAGGAAATGATTTTCAACGGTAAGATTCGCGCTCGGTCGGAAACCGTCGCGCCCGGACATCGTTTGCGTAGTGCGTCAGTGCTTTCGTCATGATTGAGCGGACATTCGCGTATTTGGCCACGAATTTCGGGGTCGGCCCTTCAGTGAAACCGAGCACGTCATCGAGCACCAAAATCTGGCCGTCGCAGTCGGGGCCGGCGCCGATTCCGATCGTCGGCACAGAGACTGCTTTCGTGATTTTTTTCCCGAGCGCGGCCGGCAGACCTTCCAGCACAATTGCGAAAACGCCGGTTTTCGCGAGCAACCGCGCTTCCTCTATTAATTGCGTTGCTTGTTTCGGAAGCCGGCCTTGCACGCGGAAACCGCCCATCTGATGGACCGATTGCGGCGTAAGTCCCAAATGTCCCATCACCGGGACGTTCGCTTTTAGAATGGCGCGGATCGACTCGATGACACGATGTCCGCCTTCTACCTTCACCGCTTGAGCACCGCCTTCCTTTATCAGCCGGCCCGCGGCCACGGCGGCTTGCCACGGCGCCGCCTCATAGGAATGGAACGGCATGTCGGCGACCAACAACGCGTGCGTGACGCCGCGCGCCGCGGCGCGCGTATGATGGACCATCTCGTCCAATGTGACCGGCAGCGTGTTCGCGTATCCGAGCCGCGTATTGGCCAACGAATCGCCGACCAATGCGACGTCCACCCCCGATTGATCGATCAAACGGGCGGAAGCCGCGTCATAACAGGTCAACGCTACGATCGGGATTTTTGCTTTCTTTTTTGTTTGGAGGGCGTAAATCGTGTTCCGTTCCACTGGGCAACGATCGTAACTCTTTGACCCGGGAGCGTCAATTTCCGTAACAACGTTCGGTTTTGCTTGCGCAGACGCGGATGAACGAAACGCGGCGCGATGTCGCAGAACGGCGCAAGCACAAACCGCCGTTGATGATAGCGAGGGTGGGGAACAACCAAATCGCGTGAACGGATACGGCGCCGGCCGTATGCGATCAGGTCGAGGTCGATCACGCGCGGCCCCCATTTAACGCGGCGAATGCGGCCCAGCGAACGTTCCAGCATGAGCAGCACGCGCATCAACGCCGCCGGAGTGAGCGCCGTTTCAATCTCCAAGACGCCGTTTCGATAATCAGGCTGACGCGGACCGCCGACCGCCTCCGTTTTGTACAAACGGGACACGCGCGTTACACGCGTGCGCGCGAACCGACCCAAACCGTAAATTGCGGCCGCGATATTTCGTTCCGTTTTGCCGAGATTCGCACCGAATGCGATGAACGCTTTCATAGCGCTATCATACCACTCGACGGTAATGAAAAATTTATCGACGATAAAATTCGAATTTTTCCTTGACTTGAATTTATGCCATATGTACTCTCTCCGTCGTTGATTCGATATTTTCCGACGGAATCGATGTAAAAATCGCAAGGAGGACCTAACACATGGCGCAAAAAGTGGCGAAAGCCGGAGTGAAACGGGAAGATGGATTCCTGTATTTCATCGACAAACAAGGTGACATTTCTCGGGCAAAAATGGCCCGCGGCGGCAAAAAAGGCGGCAAACCTCAAAAGATTACGAAGCTCGGATTGAAAAAAGAAAAAGGTTTCTTGTACTTCCTCGATAAGCAGGGCGACGTTTCCCGCGCGAAGATGGTCCGCAGGTAATTCATCTTTAGAATAATAAAGCCCCCGTTCGCCTAGGCGAACGGGGGCTTTTTATTTTGGAAGGGAAAACTTTACGGCGGAGGACGTTTGGATACGGTCGATCGCTTGCTTCAATAGTTTCGCTTCAGCGGGCCGGCCGGCCGCGATGAGGTCTTTCTCAATCGTCGATAACGAATTCAGCACATCGTCCCGGTCTTTTTGCAGCTTGTTTCGGAGCCCGGACAGCGCTTGATTGAACTGCACCGCCGTATCCTGGAATTCATCCTTCGGCCGCAACCGCACCACCATCCCCAAATTGCCTTCACTGATTTCTTGGAACGTGCGTTCAAATCGATAAATAGGGCCCGCGATATAATGCGAACAAACCAAGGCGATCCCAAAGTCGACGACAATGATCAGCAACGCGGTTTTCCCGACGATTCCTGTGATCAAATTCAATTGAGCGATTACATCGTCGCTGCCGATCATCCCGCTCGTCAGAATCCGTTCGATGGCCATATTCACTTCCAGATATAGAACTAGGCACGAAGCTGCAATGACGGTCAATACGGCGAGCGCAAATCTGAACTGAAAAGAATACTTGATGATGTATTGGCCAAATATTCGGCTGGGTCTTCCAGAGTTTGTTTCGGACATTTTATCTCCCGTGAATTTTCTTAAAGCTATCTCCGTTCGTGATATTTTGCAACCCGCTTGATTAAAAAATCTTTCAAATACATATGGCCCGACCGGAATGTATCACGGTAAGCTGTCATTAGCATGATTTCCATACGAAAAAGCCATCAAAACGCCGGGTTGACGTTATTGGAAATTGTCATCGGCATGGTTATTCTAACGGCCGGTGTGTTGTCGTTTATCGGCGTGATGGGCGGCATCAGCAAAGCGATCCGCGTTTCAAAAGTGCGCACGCTCGCGATCAACCTCGCTCAGGAAAAAATCGAATACCTAAAAAACATTTCTTATTACCGCTTGCAAGTCACCACGGCGCCGGTGGCCGCCACCGAAACCGGTCTCGGCGGCTTCTCTTACGACTCTGGTTACTACGCGCAGGAAAGTCTTACAGTCGGACAGATTCGGTTCTATCGCCGTATTTTCGTGCAAAAAGTGACCGAGACCGGCGGCGCGTTGGC
>CAYXDS010000246.1:0-3763 GCA_964463805.1 uncultured Elusimicrobia bacterium
TCTTCGATATCGAGCGCGACCGGCCGCAAGTGATATATCTGGGCCGCCAAAAGCGAAGCGATCGCGGCACTCGACGTGTCGAGTGTCGCGTGCACGGCGGCATCGGACGTAGACGCCGAACTGTGAACCGCCACGCCCGGCAGATGCGAGTCGAGCCATTTGCGGCATTGCGCGAGGGCTTGCGGATGCGAGTAGACGGCTTTGATGTCTTTGAGCTTTCCCGAAATCGACAGAAGATTTTGCGAAATTGATTCTTCTCGTTCGGCCACGATCTGTAGATTTGATTCGACGAACATATCGAGCGTGTGATTGACCACGCCTTCAGTCGAGTTCTCAACCGGCACCACGCCGAAATCGGCGCGCTTGCGTTCCACTTCGAAGAAAACGTCGGAAATCGATGGGACCGCAATGAATTCGCGGTCGCGCCCAAAATGTTTGATAGCCAATTGATGCGTGAACGTGGCTTCGGGCCCGAAGTAAGCGATTTTCAGGCGCGCTTGGAGCGCGCGGCAGGAAGCAAAAATTCTTTGGAAAATATCGCCGATCGCCTCATCGGACATCGGCCCTTTGTTTTTCTCGGCGAGGCGGTTCAAAATTTCGGTTTCACGTGCTGAAGCGAACACGGTTTCGCCGTTCTTCGCTTTGATTTTTCCTATTTCTTTGGCGACGCGGCCACGTTCGCTAAGCAATGACATTAGTTTGTCATCGAGCGTGTCGATACGGCGCCTTAAGCGCTCAAGCGAGCGATTCTTTTCCATAAGGCGCGGATTGTAGCCTAATTCAACGGGCGCGGGCTAGCATCCCGCGAAACCATCCAAACCTTCGCAACTTCTCGTAAGGAACGATCACGCGCTGAGCGCAGACGGCGATACGGGTGGGCCACTCCGGCTGCACTTGAAGCCCATTCACGGTGAAATTGTAGGAGAACGACGAAGATAGCAGGTTCTCCAGGCTGTACAACGCGGCGTTGCCGCCACAGCTGCGGGCGTCGCCGTCCTGTGATCCTTGCAGCATGTTCGCTTCGGAGATTTTATCGGAGAAGATGATGCCCAAGATTTTTTCCTTGTCCTTCTCGTAATCCTGGAACAGCGTCTGGAATTTCACTTCATTTCCACGAGTCATATCAAAGGTGATCGACATATTGGACTTGTCCGTCGGAATGGAACCGCCGCAATAGGTGAGTACGGTCGCATTGACGCTGAAAATATCGCGTTCCGCATACGAAACGTCCGCATAGACTTTAAAGTCCGATTCGTTGACGTCCTCGTCTTCACAACGCAATCCCGACATGATTTGTGAAATGCGTTCATTCACACGCAGCATAGTGTCGCGTTCCGAATAGTATTTTAGCCAAGGAAACGTAATTTTAGTTTTGGGGTCCGTCCTCATTTCATAACGGATCCCCCCCGAGGAGGATTCGTCGGCGTTGCACAACACGAATTTTTTATCTTCATCGGTGTGGTAGGCGTAGCTATCGTTGCCGGAGTTCACTTGGACCACGTATCCGGGAGTAACGGCCATTCCGTACAGAATACCGGGTTGCGGACATCCGAGCGATCGATCAGGCCACGCCATGGGACGGACATCCTCCACTTTCACATCATCGATCGGTCGCTTCAATCGGGTTGCGAGATCGATCTTTAACGATTCCAATAGTTCTGCCGGTGGATGCGTGTGAGCTATATCAACGGCGTGGAGGGTTGCGCTAATAAACAACGACGATAAAACGGTTAGGATTAGTTTGCTCGACATGAGCAGAATCTATCTTTTTTTTTAAGCGGCTGTGTCGCTGCCGGTGGTGATGCCGCGAACGGCCATCATCAGTTCTTCGGGATTGCTGGCCGCCTCGAGAGCGTCTTCAAGTTTGATGAGTCCCTCGCGGTAAAGTTTCAGCAATGATTGGTGGAACGATTCCATGCCGTAGTACTGGCCTTGGCGGATCGCTTCCTGCACGTCGTGCATCTGATTTTCGGCAATCGCTTTGCGCACGAGCGCGGTCACGACCAGCACTTCCACGGCCGGAACGCGTCCGGTGCCTGAAGCGCGTGGAATCAGGCGTTGGCAGATCACGCCTTTCAATACATCGGAGAGCTGATACCGAACTTGTGTTTGTTGATGCGGCGGATACAAATCGATGATGCGGTTGATCGTTTGAACAGCGTCGGTCGTGTGCAGCGTTGAAAGCACCAAATGGCCGGTCTGCGCGGCAGTGATCGCCGTAGAGGTCGTTTCGAGATCGCGCATTTCACCGAGCAGAATAACATCGGGATCTTGCCGCAACACGTGCCGCAACGCTTCGGCGAAATTCGGCGTATCGCTTCCGAGTTCACGCTGGCTCAAAATGGATTTTTTGTCTTTGTACAAGAATTCGATCGGATCCTCGACCGTTACGATATGTTCGGCCCGATCCGTGTTGATGCTGTCGATCATCGCGGCCAATGTCGTCGACTTGCCGCTGCCGGTCACGCCGCAAACAAGCACCAGGCCACGCGACAATTGGCAGAATTTGGGCATTACTTTCGGCAGGTGCAATTCGGTGAAATTCGGAATGGTGGTCGGGATTTGCCGCAGCACGATTGCAATGGAGCCGCGTTGCCGGAACGCATTCCCACGAAAACGGCCAACGCCCTGAAACGCATAGGAAAAATCAACGTCGCTGTTCATCTCAAAACCGCGCATTTGATTCGGCGTCAGCATCTGAGACAAAAGGTTGAGAGCGGTTTGCGGAAGGATGCGAGCGTCGCTGATCGGATAAAGGTTGCCGTCGATTCGGTAGATGGGCACGGTTCCAGTGCGGAGATGGAGGTCCGACGCCCGTTTTTCGACCATGCCGCGCAACAGTTCTTGTAACATTTCGGCGGGTTTATCGATGGACAGCGGGATGAGGTCTGGAGCTCCCTTATCTTCTGGTTTCTTGTTGGTGTTTTGGGCCGCATCCATGTTGATCGAAGCTTAAATTCCGATCGGTTTGAATGCAACGGTTTTTTACTTTAGCTTGCGGTTGCGCAACCTCAAATACGCTGGCCGGCGTAGATCGTCCTCGGAAGGACCGGCTCCTATATGAGACGGCGCGGGAAGGCCGGCCGTTGATGCCATCGGTGCTCCCATGATTCCCCTCTTTGTGGTGGTGACGCGGTCTTTATAGGAACGAGGAGGAAAGCCCGTGGCAATGACGGTGACCTTTAGCTTGTCCTCCAGGCTTTCATCGAAAACTTGCCCATAAAACACGTGTGAGCTGGTTGCGGTGGCCGAACTGACGAAATCCATAACCTCGCGGACTTCGAACATCGTTACGTTTTTGTTGCCGGTGATGTTGACGAGAACGCCTTTCGCGCCCTCGATCGACAAATTTTCAAGCAGCGGCGATTGCACGGCTTGACGCGCGGCGGTCACGGCGCGATCCGGGCCCAGCGATGAGCCTATGCCCATCAGCGCTTCGCCGGATCCGGACATAATGGTCTTAACGTCGGCGAAATCGACGTTCACAAGACCGTGGGTGGTGATGACATCGGCGATCGCTTGCATCGCTTGGCGCAACACGTCGTCGGCCACGCGGAACGCTTCGAGCGAGGGCGTTTTTTCATCGATGATTTCAAAGAGCTTGTCGTTTGGGATTACCAGCAGCGTGTCAACAAACGGCCTTAATTCTTCGATACCGGCGCTGGCCTGATTTGCGCGCACGAGTCCCTCAAATTGGAACGGACGCGTGACGACCGCGATCACGAGCGGTGCAGGATTCAGCGACTTTGCGAGCCGCGCTACA
>CAYXDS010000247.1:0-3760 GCA_964463805.1 uncultured Elusimicrobia bacterium
CGAGAAAATTTCCCGCCACGGCAAATGCCTTTTCTGGACGTTCGACGCCGGTTCGCACATCAAAATCCACCTTGGGATGACCGGTGCATTGTTGTTCCGTAAGAAAAACGCGCCGACGGATCCCTACGTACGCGTTCGTTTCCAATTGAATCATCCTGAGTTCGATTTGGCATTTCGCGACGTGCGTCAATTCGGGCGCATCGCATTCGCGACGCAACCATTCGAAAAGAACTGGGGGCCCGATGCTTGGAATTCTTCCGAAGACAAGATTTACGCGGCGCTCCGGAAGAAGAAAGGCATGATCAAGCATGCGTTGATGAATCAAAACGTAATCGCCGGGCTCGGCAATATTTATGTGGATGAGACGCTGTTCGGCGCGCGCGTTCATCCGAAAAAGAAACTCGAGCGTATTTCCGATGAGCGTTTAAAGACCATTTGTTCGTCCGCGCGCCGCGTATTGGCCGCGTCGATTGAGGCGGGGGGAACCACATTTCGCGATTATGTGAACGCCGAAGGAAAGCGCGGAGATTTCAAACGAAGGTTGTTTGTTTACGGCCAACAGAAGAAGCCTTGCCCGAATTGCGGCACGCCGATTAAAAAGACCGTCGTCGCCAGCCGCGGAACGCATTATTGTCCGATGTGCCAAAAAACGTAGTGGGCAGTGAGGGATTTGAACCCCCGACCCTCCCCGTGTAAAGGGGATGCTCTGCCGCTGAGCTAACTGCCCGACGCAACCGGTCGGATTCTAGTTGAAAGAGAGACTTCTTAAAATCGATTCGAGATCCAACGCATAGCTGTCGGATTTCTCGGGCGGCGCGCCGCACAATAACACATAACCTCGATTGCGCCGTATCGTCGCGAACAATTTAATGTCCAACATCTTTCCGCCGCCTGAAACCCCGTAATAATGACCTAAATACCCGTAGCCCGCTTGTGTGAGAATATTTCGGCCTCCGATAAATTGGTAGTCCGAAATTTTCGCGAATTTGTAGGCGACGTTTTCCGCGGTGATCGTCATCGAGCTTAGTTCCACGGTTTGCAACCGGCCGTCGCCTTCGTTGTCCACCGTATGGAACGAGATCAGCGCTTGCGGATAAAAGAAGCCGAGCTTCCAATTCGACGGCACCGTCAGATGCGCTTCATGAAATTTGTTCGTGTACGTTTGTCCGTCGATTTCACCTTGTTTGGCCTTTTCGACGCGAGGTAAATACGTTTTGATCGTGCTGTATTCGTCCTCGGGCGGTTTTTTCGCGTCCGCTAGCGACGGCCGTCCGATCATGCTTTCGATGATCGCGATACGCTGTTCGGTGGAGGGGTGCGTGCGGAAATAAAGATCCCAACCTTGCGCTTCTTTGCTGTCGAGCCCTTGCAGCGTTTGCATGAAACGCAGCGCGCCTTGCGGATCGTAACCGGCGCGCATCATGTATTGAAGGCCCAAATTATCGGCTTCCAACTCTTTTTCTCGGCTGTAGCCGAGTAAATATAAGGAGGTAAATAAGTCGGCCGTGTTCGCCACCATCAGCATGGCTTCTGGACCCATGGTAATCGCTGCGCCGATCGTGCCGAGGATCGTCAGAGCGTTTTGGCCCATTTCTTTTTGGATCATCTGAACGCCGTGCAACGCGGCCACGTGGCCGATTTCATGGCCGAGCACCATCGCGAGCTCGGCTTCGTCATTGACCGCTTCAAGCAAGCCGCGCGTGGTGAAGATGAATCCGCCGGGTACTGCGAACGCATTGATCAAATCGCTGTCGAGAACCGTGAAATCGTAATCGACGGTCGGCCGATCGCACACGCGCGCGAGTCGCTGGCCGACCCGATTTACATACGTATTGATCTCGGTGCTTTTGATCACCGAATATTCTTCGAGAATTTTTTGTTTGGTCGCGAGACCGATTTTCTTTTCGGATTCGGCCGACAGTAGCCGCGTGTGGACCTTGTGGGTGGCGGGATTTCGGATACAGCTTGGCAGTAATGCCAAAATAAAAACGATGGGGATTAAATCGGTTCGTTTCATAAAAAATAGCCGAGGATCGGGATCGAACCGACGACCTGCCGCTTACGAATATCGAGGGATATTTTAACTCATTCGATTGAAAATATTGATAATTCAATATGTTTCAATGTTTCCCCGATTTTCTTGATTCCCTCAGACTTCAAAATTCTCCCGAAAGAACCCGCAAAATGTCGTGATTCATCCCAAACCGGCAAGAATTAATACTACATAACGACTTCAAAAGGAATTTCGCAGACTTCGAAATATTTCGAGGACTCTCGAATACGACTTATATCAGAGTGTCTATGCGGTTCAAGGTGCCTTGCAGGTCCTGTTGCGAGAGATGTCCATATGTCCCTTCCGTCACTTCTACCGATGAATGTCCAACCAGCTTAGAAACCTTGTAGATCGGCTCTCCTGCAGCTAGAAGCCTTTGAATAAACGTATGCCGTAACGAATGGAATGTCACATTAGGGTATCCCAAGTTACGGGTAATCTCAGAGAACCAATCTGAAACTGTCCAATGCGTTGTATCCCCTAGAACATAATCGTCCGCTTTCTTTCCTTCCATTTGTTCTCGGATAAAAGATTTCAAGTTGGGAGACATTGGAACGTGTCTGGATCGTCCGTTCTTAGTTTCAGGAAGAAAGATAGTATTTGAATGGAGAGAAACATCCCTTGCCTTGATATGAGCTACTTCTCCTAGCCTCATGCCTGTATGCAAAGCAACGTAATAGAACGGCCATAGCTTGTCATGCTTGATGACTTCCGCTCGAATGATCTGTTCTTCGTTAGGCGCAATATACCGTGGCTTATTGCGAGGTAGCCTCGGCATAGACACCTTTGCAGCAGGATTCCGACCATTGTATTTGTCGTGCTTGATTAAGGCGTTTATCATGGCTTTTAGAATCGAATGGTAATGATTAATCTTCTGGGCTGAATAATTCTTCTTTGTTCGCTTACTGACAAGGTTGGAGAGATGAACCCGAAGGTTCCTTATGTCGTCAGGAGTGATATCCCTGATCATTTTTCCCTTTCCGTAATAATTCATGATCCCCGTTAGCATTAGCTTATCGTCATTGTGATCTCGTTTATGGGGAGTGATTTGCTTCCAGTACCACTCACAGGCCTCCTCAAACGTGATGTTCTCGTTAGCACCATTATTAATGAGATGGGGATAGGTTTCGGCCTTGATGGCTTCATCCTTCTTAGCCAGTCTCGATGGTACGACTATGAGTATTCTGACCCAGACCGCTTTCTTAAACACATCTACAAAGCATACGTGAAGCGAACCTTTGCAAAGGATCTAACCCCCAGAATAACGGAAGACAAATTTGTCTCAACCATGAAGGGAGATCGGGTTTTTAAATCCTTATACCCGGAGTGGGAAGGATCAGGATTTAATCCTCTAATGCAACCCCAAGTTCGTCGAGTCGGTTTTAAAGGGCCTATGACGGTTAGGGACTTCATTTGGAAACGGAAAAAAGAAATTGACGATGAGAAAGCCGATAAAGAAAACCTTCTTCGCCAATATGTCGAACATCTCATCAAGCAGAGGAAGGATCACCTCGAAGCGGACATCTTTAACGATATTCAACAAAATGGAGCTAGATTTTCTGGTCGGAAGTTCAATCGAACTCGTGTCATAAATGAATTCCAATCAGAAGTTGCTAAGCGAATGCAATCTGGACATCTTTTGGAACATCAGGGCTATTTGTATCCAAAGAATTGAGATCGGAAGAAGTACTGGAATTGATCGGGATT
>CAYXDS010000248.1:0-3749 GCA_964463805.1 uncultured Elusimicrobia bacterium
ATTCGGCCGCCTACCCGCACATCACAAACGAAGCATTAAGGAAACGGATGCGCGAAGACATCGAACGTATCGCGTCAAAATTTTTAAGAGACGGGCTCTCGATTCGAACCGGCGACATGACGGTGGTGAACTTGGTCCCGTATTTGGCCGACGATGAAATTAAATCCGGCATCGCTAAGTTGTTCACCAACAAAAAACAACTGAATCAATTGACGCACAATTTACGGCTTTCACGCCGAGTCCTGCCGTTCGGCGAACTCTGGCCGGGCATGAAGCAAGTGATTAAATCGCTCGAGAAACAAGATGCGCGCGCCTGCTTTGAGTTGGTGCTACCGACGATAAACGGCGCGTTCCAAATCATCGAACGCGTACGCGACATCTTGCGCGAACAATACCGCGCCGATTTGTTCCCGAAGCGCTTCTCCAATCCCGATTATCCGGGCATTCGATTGGCGAACACGCTCACGTCTGTTTTAAAAAGATTCCCGAAACATGACGATGGGCTCCGCATTCACCGCACGTCCGACTTGAAAGTTTTAGCATCGAACGCGTTGATATCGCTGCATATCGTGAAAACGGCCGCCGTGATCACGAAGAAGCCACAATTCATCGAATACTATAAGGAAAATTTATACGCGCAGGACGAATTGCTGAAAACAGCGCTGGATTGGCACGGCATGGAAGACGAATTAACAGGGCTGATCGGCGGCAACTCAGCGGCCGACACGGAACGACGCGGTTATCTGGGAACGCTCGCGGCGATCAATCTTTATTCACTCGAGCAAAATCCGACGATCAAAGAAAGCTACCGGCAAATCATTGAAAAAGAATGGAGCGCGTACAAAAACGAAGATAACCCGATGATGTCCGCGTTCACACTGGTTGCGACGAAAGGGAAGGCGGGCAACCGCGCGGAAGTTCTAAGGGCGCTCGGCCAGTTTCCCGAAAATCCCACCGGTTTCGGCCGCAATTACTGGCAACAACACGGCCGATCTATCGCCGACAAATGGGGCGGCGGTGAAAAGGACGATTTTTCAAGAGAGCCGCTGCCGGTGGCCCTGCGTCCGCGCGATTCGTTCTTGTGGCAACGAAATGGGCGGCGCCTCGACGGCGATTTTGAAAGAGAGTATCCGGGAACGGATTATCTGTTCGTTTACTGGTACGGTCGCGCACACAACCTGTTGCCGGACATGCCGCCGGAAACTACCGCGCAACGCTGAGGACTAGGACGCCGCTTTTCCGGCAATATCCACGTATTCGCGCAACGCCTGCGCGGGCTGCCACAACCAACCATTTTCATCGTAAGACTGCGCGTACGTAAAATCATTGAGGATTCGCTCCGCGGCGCCGACCGCCCGCGTGTTGAAGATTTCGGCATTCGCCAAGTCCCCTCTCTCCTTGGCCAAATCACGCAAGCTCGCATTCGCCATCACGACGATGAACTCCGCCGTGCCGATGTGATAAAGCGCCCAATACTTACGGTAAACGGGTTCCAGATCATGCACGGTAACGTTGCCGATGCCGGACAACGGAAATTTTTCGACCGCCGATTTTAAACTGCGGTTTTGAGATTTCGCCACGGCAATCCAATCCTTATGTTCCATCAACATTTTTTGGGCCGCCTCGAGCGAACGCAGCCAATATTTTTCGGCGTTCGGTCCGTTGATTTGAGCGACGCGGATATCGCGCCACGCGTCGCGCAGATACAATTCGGCTTCGGTATAGAGCACGGTTTTGTCACGTTTCTCAATGGCCTCACCGAGAAGATTCAACTGGATGTTGGCCCGAAGAGAACGTGAACCGCCGTTAACGCGGTAAGGATCAAACCTCAAAAGCCCGAGAATGCGCGCGGCGCCGCCGATCAACGCGTACGGCTTATGATGCGTATTCCAACCAAAGCCGACCGGTTGATTCAACGAGTATTGCAGCGGATGACAATAGGGATAGGCAAGTCCTTCGTTTACCTTGATCGCGGTTTGCAATCCGTTGGTGATCGCATTTTCATAGTAAGAATTTAAATACATGGTCGCTTTGCGTTGATCGCCTTTCTTCTCGAAATCATCGGCCAGCCGCAGATCGGCGAGCGCCACCCAATTGGACCACTCGTCGGTCAACAACGGCTTGCGGCCGAGACCTTGCTGAACTTTTCGGTCGCCGTATTTTCCGAGCTCGACGAATCGAATGAGTTTCGCGCGATCTTCGTTGCAAACAAAATCATAACCGGCCACTTTCACCGGTTTGCCGTTCGGCCCGTCGATGTCGACGTTCACGCGGAAATGTTCGTCGATTGCTTTGCGGATTTTCTCGGCCGCGTGCGGTTCGAATTGCTCAAGTTTGTCGACACCGTACGCCGACAGCTTCAACGCATTCGTATCGAGTGGAATCATCGGAATGACGCCGGGCTCGACCCATTGTCCGATGTTCGGATCGAAATAACGTTTTTCGGTCGTACCGATGAAAAACAAATGTTTGTTCTTGTCGTAAATTTTGTGATCCCATATTTCAATGAGCTTCGAGGCTTGAACGTAGCGATCCTTCTTTTCGACGTCGACTTCGGCCATCAAATCGCAGAAGCCTTTGAAATCGGCCGCATGCTCGCCGTTATAGAACTCGTAGAAGGAAGGATTTTCAATCTTGAAATCGAGCTTCTGCTCGCGTGGATTCTGCGGGTTGCCGAGCGGGCCCATGCGCACGCCGCCGTAATTCGGATCTTCCGGGTTTTCGTTCTGCAGGTCTTTGATCAATTCCCATTCTTTGCGCGCAAACAACAGATATTTCGAATCGTTGGTCTCGTGGAAAATATGGACGGCCGTTATCCCCAGATAACAATTGGGGCCCGTGTGCGCGATGTGTTCGATGCCGCGCCCTCCCCACCGTCCCTCGGCCGCGTCGACGATGTTGACGATCCAACCGGAACGTCGGATCAGCTTTTCGTTTTTAATTACCCACCCGACTTTATGAACGGCCGTGTTCTCGATGAAATAATCGATCACCGCTTTCGCAAGATCCGGACGTCCGGTGCGCAAATGCACGAGCGCGCGAATACAATTGTCGTAGACGACGCTCCAATATTGAAGCCGTTTATCGCCGGTGAAACTGTAGGCGAGATGCGTTTCAGGATTGATATTCGATTGGATGACGGACAAAACGTCGGTCACGAATGCTGTGTAATCAGGATCAATTGATTTCGGAAGCGGCGCGCGCGTCAACGGCGCAAAATGCGCGGGATGCGCAGGGCGAACGGGCGTCGATGGTTCCAGTTCCGGATTCCAATTCCAGATGCCGAGCGAACCGATCAATATCAAAAGCAATAAAAGTGCGAGCGCGACCTTCTCGTACCGATTTTTTTTCTTTTTCGTATGTGAAGCCATGGTATTCATCTCTAAGCCTACGACTCGAATATGATGCTGCGGAGACAGCGGAACGACGACGGTTTATTGCAAGTAGAACTCTATCGTCATCGTGGACGTTTGGTAGGGAGTTTGTGCGGCGGCAACGGCGAAGTTCGCCTCAAAATACATATTTGCCGGCCCCAACAGTGGAAAAAACCCGCCGGAACCTTGGGACAGATGATAACCGGAAGGCTTGCGCACGGCGACGTCGTCTTGGCCGTCGGCAAACGCAAGGGTGTTAAAATCGGGAATGGTGGGCGTGGCGCGGTCCTTCAATTGAATCCATTGAAATGACGCGATCGACAAATCATTCGGGTTGTTCGCGGACGGCGCGGTCGCCGTCGCTTCCTTAACGCA
>CAYXDS010000249.1:0-3746 GCA_964463805.1 uncultured Elusimicrobia bacterium
CAAACGAACCCAACGCTCCTCCACCGCGCGTCGCAACCGTTGCGACCATAAATGAGGTTTCGGAAAAATCATTTCGCGTGTGGACAACGAATGCGTTTTCACCAACCTTTCGGGCACGCGCTTGGCAAGGCTGGGCAGCAAACGGTTGGGAACGAATTCCACCAGCGCTAAAAATCCGTCGGATCGAATCTTTTCAGGAAGGTCGCGGAACAACGCCGGATGCTCGAGCGCATGATCATCGGCGATAAAAATACCGTCGCGCTCACGAAAATGATCGAGCAAACGTTGCGGAGACACGTCGGCATCCAACCGCCAAAGCACGCGGCAATTTTTTGCGCGAACCGCTGCGATGTCAATCTCCGCTGCATGGGCGGCCGATAGAACGACGACGCGCGCCGGCAAATCTTTAAGATCGACGCCAAACGCAACCACATCTTCCCAATCGACGGCCATCGCCACATTTTTATCAGCTTGCTGAGCCGCCATTTTCGCTTTCAGCGAGGGCCAAACGAAAAAAAGTTGCGATGACAAGACGGCGGTGGCCGCGACGACCCACGCACCGCGCCTCATCCGATCAAACTCTCGTAAAGCAACAAGTAATCACGAACCGAGGATCGCCAAGAAAAATCTTTCTGCATACCGCGAAGTTGAACAGCGTCCCACGCCGCCCGGTCGTTGCGCATTTGCAACGCCGAGCGAACGGCCGACATAAAAGCGCCCGTCGTGAAATCGGCCGCCACGAAACCGGTTCCCTCGGGGTTTTGGACCATGTCCGTCACGGTATCGAGCAAACCGCCGGTCGGCCTCACCACCGGCACGGCACCGTAACGCATGGCGATCAATTGACCAAGCCCGCACGGTTCATAGCGGGACGGCATTAAAAATATATCGGCGCCCGCGTAGATTTTGTGCGCAAACGGCTCAGCGAAATCTGTTTTCACATGCACTTGAGCGGGCGAGCGGTGCTGAAGCCCCAGCAAATCTTTCGTGTATTGAACGTTGCCTTGGCCCAGGCTTACGAATTGCACGCCGTCCTTGAGAACAGACGGCAACCCTTCGATCAGTAAATCGATTCCCTTTTGATAATCAAGACGGCCGATGAACGCGAGCAAAGGAATATCTTTATCCACGGTAAGCCCGGTGATCGCCTGCAAATCCTCTTTGCACGCGACACGCCCCGAACGGTCTTCCTTATCAAAGGAATGCGCCAAAATTTTATCGGTCCGCGGATTCCAAAACTTTACGTCCAACCCGTTGAGAATACCTTGGAAGTCGGAGCCCCGATCTACGAGCACGCCTTCCATCCCGCAACCGAACATCGGATCCGTACTGATTTCCTTCGCATAGGTCGGGCTCACCGTGTTTACGGCGTCCGCATAAACGAGCCCCGCTTTTAAAAAACTCACCTGGCCATAAAATTCGAGCCCTTTCGGATGATACGCATGCGCGGGAAGCCCGGTCATATGGAACGACAACGGTGGGAAATTTCCTTGATACGCCAAATTATGGATCGTAAACACCGAGCGGGTTTTCGCGAAGTAAGGATCTTCGCGGTAGATCAGTCTTAAATAGGCGGGCAAAAGACCCGTCTGCCAATCATGCGCATGCACAATGTCCGGACAAAAATCCATGGCCTTCACCGCTTCAAGCGCCGCGCGCGAGAAGAAAGCGTAGCGACGGTCATTGTCCGCGTAGATGGTGCCTGGGGAGCCGCCGTAAAGTCCGACACGGTCGTAGAAACCGGGTTCATCGAGAAAATAAACGCGCAGCGTCGGCTTCAGATCGGTCTGCAGGATCCGCACTGGTACATTACGCGCCTCAAACATCACATGAACGGTTCGCCCGGTAAATTTGATTTTTGGGAAGTGCTGACGGATCGTCCTGTAATAAGGAAGCACCACGCGAACCGAATGACGTTTAGCCGCAAGCGCTTCGGGCAACGCGCCGACGACGTCGGCAAGCCCGCCGGTTTTACAGAAAGGAACCCCTTCGCTGGCCGCGAAGAGAATTTTCATAGCGAGAGCAGAAGCGCCTTAGATGGACGCTTCGCGCAGCAGTTTCGCGGCTTCCTCTGGCGGCATGGGATTGATGTAGAAACCGGTGCCGTGTTCGAATCCGGCCTGCTTTGTGAGTTTCGGAATAATTTCAATGTACCAATGTGTGTGCGGCTGATGTTGAGATTTTAAAGGTCCCGTATGCAATACGTAATTGAACGGCGGATTATCGAGCACCGCGTTAAGTTTTCCAAGCACTTGCTTCATCATCTCGGCCAACGACGTGATCTCCGCTTTCTGAATCGTCTGAAAATCGGATGAATGCAGCATCGGCACGATCCAGGTTTCAAACGGCGAGCGGCTTGCGAACGGCGCGAACGCAATGAAATCCTTATTCTTTAAAACGATGCGCGTGCCCTGCGCCGCTTCCTGGCGAATGATGTCGCAATAGACGCAACGCTCTTTATAGTCGAAATATTTTTTCGCGCCTTCCGCTTGTTCTTTGATGCGGACCGGCGTCATCGGCAACGCCATCAATTGCGAATGCGAATGTTTAAGGCTTGCGCCCGCGGCAGCACCGTGGTTCTTGAAAACGAGTACATACTCGAGACGCGGATCTTTCGACAAATCGAGAATCCGGTCGCGAAACGCCCAGAAAACGTCTTCGAGCTTCTTCTGTTCCATTTCGTGAACCGATTGCTCGTGAACCGGCGTTTCGATGATCACCTCATGCGCGCCCATACCATTCATTTTGTCGTACATGCCGTCGCCGGCGCGGTCCAAATCGCCTTCGATCTCCAAGGCCGGAAATTTGTTGGGCACCACGCGCACCCACCATCCCGGTTTGTTCTTTTCGCGACCGGTGTTGTAATAGGCGAGGATCTCGGGTGGCGTTTTATCTTCGAAACCTGGACAAAACGGACAGGTTCCCCCTTCTTGATAATCTTGAACCGGCTCGAAGTTGCTCGGCCGCTTTCCACGCGATGTGGAAACGATGACCCAACGGCCGATAACGGGATCGCGTCGAAGTTCGGGCATATCAGTTCAATTCCGGCGTCACGTCGGCCGGCGCTTCGACAGGTGTTTCTTCGGCCACGGCCACATTCGACTCCTCGGCCAAAGGCTCGTTTTCGAGATCGATTGACAACTCTTGCTGCCCCACCTCGGCTTCGGCGGTCGGCGAAATATTCAATGTACTCAAGTCCGGCAATTCGGATAAATGCCGCAAACCAAAATGCCTCAAAAAATCAGCGGTGGTTCCATACAACAAAGGGCGTCCGATCGTTTCCTTGCGGCCGACCACTTTGACGAGCCGACGTTCAACCAACGTGTCCATAACGCCCGATGCTTCGACGCCGCGAATCTGTTCGATCTCGCCCTTCGTGATCGGCTGCTTGTAGCCGATGATGGCCAGCGTTTCGAGCGATGACGGCGACAATCGGACCGTCAGTCTTTCCTTATATAGACGTCGAATCCAAGGCGCCATGTCGGGTCGAGTCGCCACTTGAAAACCGCCCGCAACTTCAACCACACGCATCGGAGAGCCGTTTGTTTCATAGTCTTGAGAAATCTCATTGATGATGCCGCGCACGGTTTCATCATCGTAACTCTTCAATTCGAGCACCTGAGAGATTTCGGTGGCCGAAAGAGCATGATCGGTCATATACAGCAGCGCTTCGATGATTTTTTTCGCTTGGTCCTTTTCCATGATTCCCTCTCTTAATTTGGCGTCGGCACGGCGCCGCTCACCGA
>CAYXDS010000250.1:0-3722 GCA_964463805.1 uncultured Elusimicrobia bacterium
AAAATGATCACATGTGGACCATCGAGACCGAAATAAACGCGAAAACCGGGACCAAGGAAAATCCTAAGCTCAAAAACTCCATTTCCAATGGATTTCCAGTCGCCAAATAATCCAAACTCGAGACGTCGAATCTTTATACGAATTAACGCTCTAGCTTGAACATTACGGAGACCCTTTAACCAAAGCTCAAACGGGGTATTACCATTGGCTGCGACATACAACCATACCTCTCGTGTTTCAACATCCATGATTGCTCCATTTATTTCAGTTGGAGAGGTTGACCGAAGATTAGCACACCTCGCACGACGGAGGAAGGCCGGGCGTTAACGCGTTTTAAGCAGGTTGAGGCTGTCTCGAATCGCGTCGGATTCCGGAGCGGAGAGGGCAGCAGACGGGTCGAAACGCAACCGGTAATACATGCGCAAAAGAAACTCGGCGGACGGCAAACCGGGGCCCAGTTTCGGCCCGGCGGACGCAAAAAATTCCTGCAGCGTGAGCGCTTCGGGCTTGGGGCCGGCCTTACGTTCAAGAGCGCGAAGCAACGTTCGATAGAACCAGACCCGATCGCGATATCGGCGACGTTGGGCCGAGCGAACCACGGCGATGAACGCCCAAACGACACCGATCAAAAACACAAAAGGAGCGATAATTTCTATTGCGGTTCGGCGTGCTCCGTTCACAGCGCCCCCAGCGGAAAACCGCGAATCCGAAAAAAGACGCATGAAACGAGACAAGCCAGGAACACGCTCGATCCGCGTGGAAATTAGAGAGGACTGCTGCGTAAATCCGCGAACAATGTTCACTTGCCGCTCGAGGTCGTAGCTCAAGATATATCGATTCCAACGCAAGTTGATATAGTCCATGCTTTCCGACCATTGTTTCATCCACTCCATGCCGGATTCGCTTTTGGTGTCGTTGCGCGGAGAGGGGTCGAAGCCAAGCCAACCGTACGGTTCAATAAAGGCCTCGACCCACGCGTGCGCGTGCCGCATGCGCACGACCACATAGTGACCGCGCGGGTTCCACTCGCGCGAGAGGAACCCGGTGGTAAGCCGGGCCGGAATGCCGCGAGACCGCAACATCACACACATGGCGGCCGCGAAATATTCGCAATGGCCTTTCTTTGTCTCGAACAAAAAATTTTCGAGCGGGCTCTCGCTCTTCGCCGCCCGCTTCGTTTCAAGCGAATAAGTGAAATTACGCCGCAAATATTCTTCGATGCGCGCCGCCTGCTGCAACGGATCTCCGATTCCCTTAATGACGCCGGAAGTGAACGCAGCGATCCGTTGTTCGTTTGGAACAAAAAGCAAGCTGCTGCGATCCGACCGGTTTTGGTTTTCAATATGCGGCCACACGCGCGTTTTCAAACGCGCTCGCAACGGCGACAACCGGTCAAAACGCGCTTTCGCGACCACCGCCGGGTCCAGCTGCGACAAATACGAATTCACTTCGTAACGAACGCGCCACGAATCGCCATTGCCGCGCAAAACGGTGCCGTCGGCGAGCGTTTCGAGAAACAGCCGTTCAATTTTCACAAGACCTGGCCGCGCGGTCATAAACAACACCGGCGAATCCATCGATTCGAGATAAATCACTTGGCGCAACAACTCCCGCGGAGATTCATCAAAGATCGGAAGCCGAATTTCGGCGAGTCGCGTCGCATGCACGCGCTCGGCGCGCGCCGGCGCTTTCTTCCAGGTCTGCCCGTCGAACAAATCCAGCGTCCGACCCCGCAGGTAACCGGTCCATAGCCGCAAATCTTCGGGTGCCAACTCGACGCGCATCACGATCGAGTCATCGGTGAAAATTTTTCCGGACCCCAAGTCGACTTGCGATGAAAACCCGCTCTTGTGCACGGGTTGAAGGAATTGACCGCGAAACCCTTGCAGATTAAACCGCGGAAACACCGCGAACACGACCGCGCAACAAGCGACCGCGATCATAAAAGCGGCGAGCGCCGCATGGCGCAACACCGGCGTCGTGCGCGCCCACAACGGCGAACGTTCGTTGAATTCGACGCGCGGCGAGGCCGCATCGGCTTCCTGCAGCAACGTGAGCAGCATCAACGTCCAAACCACGCACAACAAAAATACGATCAACATCGCAAAATATGTCCATTCGACCGACAGCGTGGACGCCGACAGCATCATCAACGACGACACGAGCAAGCTGCCCAAACATTCGCGGTTCGTGCGCAACGCGAGCAACCGCAGTCCTTGCAGCGACAACAAAAAGTGCGCGACCGTCAGCAAAAATGAATTCGACAAATAAAGAAAATCGACCACGGCGATTGCAAACACAACGAGCGCCAAATACGGCTGCGCCGCGCTTAAAACCTTTGCGAGCGACGGGAAACGCCCGACAAAAAAACCTAACGCAAAGAAACTAACGAACACCGCCACAAAAAGCGGTTGGCATTCGCGCGTCATTATGAGCGCAATCCCCCCGAGCGCGGCGAGTGCACGAATCGACTTAACGAGCGCCGGCGACATGAAACGCCTCCATGACCAACACGGACCGGCGCGTTTGACGGATGATTTCTTGCGGCAACGTTTCGACGTACGGCATGAGTTCGGGCGAAGCGCCCCGCGCCGGTTGCCACAGCGAAAAGAACGCGGTTTCATCAACAACCAACACGCCGGCAATCGCAATCAACGGCTCGATGTTGTTCGCGCGGCAACAAGCGACGGCCGACGCAAGAAACGACACGAGCTCTTCCGATTGATCGGCGGTCAACGCCGCCGCCTCATCAACGGATGGGCATAAAAACAACACGCGATCCTTTAAATCCTTATCCATCTCCTTAACAAGCCAAGGCGTTGAAAACGACGCAGCCGCCAAAGCCCGCTTTGCGCTGGCACGCCAATGAATGCGACGTGGATTATCACCGGGTGCGAACGTACGCAAACCGAGCATCGTCGCACCGTCACCGCGCTCGAGCGATTCACGGACCGCGTCGTCACCGGACGAACGGAAAGCAATATTGCGGAGATCCAACTCGTAAAGGCGTGGCGTAACGAACACACCGCTGTCGAACGACGCCGCCTCAAGACGAAGCCGCCACCATTTCTCGAGCAAACCGAACGGATACCGGGTGGAAAGACGAATCGACTGCAGTTCGAATCGACCTCGCCTCAACGGCGTCCACTCGGCGCGCGAGGTGCCCGCGTCGCGCGGTGCAATGAACGGAGTGTACACGCGCATTTGCACCGTTTGACCGCCCAAAACACCTTCGAGCGTCACGTTCGCGCACAAGGACGGCAAACGTTTTTTCTCGTTGGTGAGCGTCAAAAACGTCGAGACGGGAGAGCCAACCACCGCGGAAACCGGAAAACGCGGCTCGACGTTGAGTCCCCACAAACTCAAATCGGAAAGAAATCCGGACGCGATCAACAGGCCTAAGAACACACCGAACACCAAATAAAGCAGGTTGTTGCCGGTATTGATCGCTCCGGCGCCGACGCCGATCGTGTAAAGAATGAAAACCCAACCGGGACCGGTGAGCTTAAACGGGCGCTTCGTACGAAAGAAACGTCGAAATGCTGTCATTGCGAGGAGCATCTTTTCGCGACGTGGCAATCTCATAAATGCCGTCTTCCATCAGTGGGTCGATTCATGAGATTGCCGCGTCGCTTCGCTCCTCGCAATGACAGCTCAAACGGGGACGGGAGTTTTGTTGAGAATTTCCTGAACGACTTGTTCGGCGGCGAATATCGAATTGC
>CAYXDS010000251.1:0-3687 GCA_964463805.1 uncultured Elusimicrobia bacterium
GTCAGCGGCTTATTCGAATTTTCGCGCACCACGTCCACCGCGCGTTCCCACATGTTTTTCATCGTCGCCCGAAAAACCGCTTGGTCGTCTTGGAATAAACGTTTGTTCGCAAATTCGATGTAGAGCTTGCCGTTTTGGTTGTACATGAGCGCGTCGAGTTGAAACGGTTCACCCGGGAACGTGTTCGCATTTTCATGTTCGTCGTAGGTGACGAATTGATACGAATAAAGCGTTCCGACCGTAATGTATTGGCCGCGTTCGTTGAGTCCGTTCCAATCGATCTGGCGCGGAGGGATTCCTTTCCCCTTGATCAATTTAACGACCTCGCCATTTTGATCCGACACGCGGAATTCCCAACGCTTGGCGGCTACTTTCGACAGGCCCGGATAAAACGTGACGAGCGGCGGTTCCGGAATGAGCGACATCCACGGGTGCAGCGCCTGGTTCGAATTCAATTGCGCGTAGTTGTCGAAATCTTCTTTGCTTGGAATCGGCTTCGCTTCTTGCAGCACTTTGTCCGTTTGGGCGGTGCCGCTTTCGACGATTTCCTTCACGTCCAAATCGATGGTCGGCGCCGGTTTTTGAACGTCGAGTTGTTCCTTCACTTGCCCTTTGACCGTTTCGGATAGCGGTTGCGATCCCATGCTCTCTTTATCAGCGGGCGCTTGGTCGGCCGCGTAAAGATTCGCGGTGAACATCAACGAAAGTAAAAGTGTCGAACGTTTCATGATTAAACTCCTTTGAACACGAACGTGACCACGCCTTCTTGGATCTCGTTCGTACGGCTCGGCGGCAATTTACTGAACAGCCATTGTTGCAGCGAAGCGACGACTTTTTGGTCAAATGTCGGATTGCCTGAGGATACTTCGACGATGATGCCGTCGAGCACTTTGCCGCTCCAGTCGACGCGGAAACGCAGCGAGACGCGTCCGTCAATTTCATATTTCGCGAAATATTTCTGCATGATCGGCCGATTGGCGAGCGCGCCGGTAATATTGAATCCGCCATTGTACGGCGCTTTGGCGCCAGTGGCGCCGCCATCTGAAATTGTATTACGTGTGAGCGTTTGCATTTGTGAGCCGGTGCCGCCGAATCCGGCGCCGGTGCCCCCGCCTCCCCACGATTTGCCACCACCGTTTCCGTTACCTCGGCCCGATCCGTTACCGGGTCCCGTTCCTGATCCGACACCGGTTCCCGTGCCAAATCCGGCGCCACCTGTGGTCATTCCGCCCGCACCGGCCGGCGCTGCGTTGGATCCCATCGCCAGTCCGCCAGCGCCGCCGCTTTTCCCTGGTGAGGATCCGCTAAAGCCGGCTCCGCCGAACGACGATGATCCTCTGGGCGCCAACGTTTTCGTTTGTAATGCGGGACCGGATCCAGGGCCGCCATCAAGCGACCGAACGGACGCCGATGTTTTTTCGCCCACGTTCACTTGCACAGCATTCACGTTCACAAGTTGGTCTTTTGCGTCGGATGACTGAATCTTAAACGGCACATCCTTCTGCGCGAGCTTAAATTTGTTTTCCTTTAAATTCGGTTCCGCTTTGGAGAAGTTGCCGGCCGACGGACGCGTGACCACTTCTTGCGTTTGTCCTTTAGCGATGTCGAGAGCGTCTTTTTTGATCAAACCATCAAACCCTTTCTTTTCGGCGAACGGTTTATCTTTAAATACGTCGGTCTTGGCCCAGTTTGATTTCGGTGTTTCAATCGGCGCGACCGTGTTTCCCATCGCAATGTCCGACGATTTTTCGGCGGCCGGACTTTTCATCAGCGATTTCACGCGCGCTAAAAATCCTTCGGCTTTGGGCGCCGATCCGCCGCCTTGCGGTTCATAACTCGGGATGTCCGTTCGAAAATCAACCGAAGCGATCATATCTCCGAGCCCGGCGCCCGGTTCATCCGGCAACGACAACAACCCGCCCTTCCAAAGAAGCAACAACGAATGCACGGCCAGTGCGAACGCGAGACAAGCGAAGTCGCGTCCGCCGAAGTCGAGTTTAAACGCTGTTGGAACAGGCTGTTGCGTCATGAATGCGGCTCCAATTTTCCCGAACGTTGTTGTGTCGCAATGGCGACCGCGCGATTCCCCACGAATTTATTCACGGTGCGGAGAAAGTTTTCGACATTGCCGTAAGGTAAACCTTTATCGGCGCGCACAATAACGACGATGTCGTCTTTCCGGTCCCGCAACTTATTTGTGAGCACGCGCGGCAATTCTTGGAAAGTGATGACGTCGGTGTCCACCGAGACGGTTCCGTCCGATCCAAGGCTCACCGTTAAATTTTGATCTTTTGTTTCTTTGGTCATGGCTTCCGGCAACTGGACCGGAATATTCGGTAAATTCAAAATTGGGCTCATCAATAACAAAATCACGAGCAGCACCAGCGTCACGTCGATGACCGGAATGATGTTGACACCTGAAATCGCTTCTTCAACCACGGTGACGCGTTTCATGACGCTGTTCCCTCCTTGCGGGGTACGAGCGATAAACTCACGGCGCCGCTTTGCCGAACCATGTCCAGCACGCGGACCACGCTTTCGTATTTCACGTCCGGTTGCGAAGAGATCAATACGGTTTTATCTCGGCGGACGCTCATGCTTTTCTGCAGTATGCGGAACAATTCATACTCGGTCGCAACCGCCTGACCGTTCAACGTGAAGCCGTTCGCTTGAATGTCGACGAACATCGGTTTCTCGCTGATCGTCGGCTTAGACTTCGTCGCGACTGCTTGTGCGGCCTGGACTTGGATCATCGACTGCAGCGCCATCGGCGACAGCAGCATTAGCATGATCAGCAAGACCAGCGTGACGTCGGCCAGCGGAACGATGTTGACTTCGTTCAGCTCGGTTTCGTCGTTTTGATTAGCGGAATTTTGCACGGATCTCGCTCGGTTTCGGCTGCGCCGGACGATCGCCGACGTCTTCGCCGCCATAGATTTGAATGATCAACTCGTGCGCGTAGTTGTTCATGCGAACACCGATGCCGCGCATTTTGATCGTGAAGTAGTTGTAGAAGAGCGCCGCCGGAACGGCCACCACGATGCCCGCCGCGGTCGACACGAGCGCTTCTGAAATACCGGCCGCCACGATGTTCGCGCCGCCCGATCCCGAACGTCCCAAGTCGCTGAACGCCTGCATGATACCGGTCACGGTTCCAAGCAATCCAACCAACGGTGAGATGAACGACAACGTCGAAAATAATCCGAGTCTCTTGCGCAAATGCTCGAGCTGATTTTCCTTGGCGATCTGCACAAGATCTTCATTGTCGGCACGCGATAGATGCGTTGAGCTAATCGCCACAAGAAACACTTGCGCGAATACGTTCTTGCTTTGTGTGCACAACGCGCGCGCTTCGTGCATTCGTCCGGAGGCGACACTCGCTTTTATGCGGTTCCAGAATTCATCGCTCCATCCTGAATGGCTCATGTAGAACCACAGCCGTTCCATAAGGAACGTCATCAACAGCACCGAGAAAAGCAACAGTGTGCTGATGATCGCCGGGTTTACTTTCAAAATCCCCATGAATCCTAATTCTTTCAACATGTCAGGCCTCCATTACTTTATTTCTTGCCGTCTTTCCCGCGAAGGCGGGAATCCAGACACCTGAAGTGGCTGGGCCCCCGCCTTCGCGGGGGAGACGACTTAAATCATTTATTGCGCTTCGGACCGCAGCGTTTTTGCGCGGTC
>CAYXDS010000252.1:0-3673 GCA_964463805.1 uncultured Elusimicrobia bacterium
CTGACCGTTAACCTGATGACCGCGACAACCGCAATTCTTGGCGCAATCATCACGTACTTTTTCCTCGAAGCGGCGCCGCTGTTTCAGGCGCTGCTCGTTCCGTTTACGGCCGGCGGTTTCTTGTACATCGCGCTCGCCGACTTGATCCCACAATTGCACGAACAGGTCGAATTCAAACAGACGTTGGGCCAAATCGCGCTGCTCGCGGTCGGTTTCGGCGTGATGGTGCTGTTCAAGCATTGAATGTAAAACAAATAGCGGCGATTAAGACGTAGGGGCGGGCCTCCGCGCCCGCCCGCCGCCATGTGCCAACCGAAAGAACCGTGCTGTCGGGCCGGCACGGAGGCCGGCCCCTATGCATTCTGAGACGACGTTCGTCGATATTGTGATACGATTGACGCATGTCGTATCTGGTTCTTGCTCGAAAATATCGGCCGCAAACGTTTGAAGACGTCGTCGATCAAAATGCGGTTTCCCAAACACTGCTGAACGCGATTTCATCCGGCCGCGTCGCGCACGCGTACGTGTTCTCCGGACCGCGCGGCGTCGGCAAAACCACGACCGCGCGTATTCTCGCCAAGTGCCTGAACTGCGAAAAAGGCCCCACGAAAACGCCGTGCAACAAATGCGACGCGTGCGTGTCGATCAGCGAAAGCAATTCGACCGACGACGTGCTCGAAATTGACGGCGCGTCGAACCGAGGCATTGAACAGATCCGCGAGCTTCGTGAAAGTGCGAAATACGCGCCGGCTCGTAGCCGCTACCGCATCTACATCATCGACGAAGCGCATCAAATCACGAAAGACGCGTTCGGCGCGCTGCTGAAAACGCTTGAAGAACCGCCGCCGCACGTGGTGTTCATGATGGCCACGACCGAAGTTCAAAAAATTCCGGCCCCAATCCTGTCGCGCTGCCAACGGTTCAGCCTTCGGCCGATTTCCGCGCAAAACGTTTTCAAACATCTGAAGTCGATCTGCGAAAAAGAAAAGATCAAAGTCGCCGATGAGGCGCTCGCCGACGTGGTTCGGTTCGTCGAAGGCAGCATGCGCGATGCGCTGTCGCTGCTCGATCAGGCGATCGTGTTCGCGCCGGACGGCATTACATCGAACACCGTGCGCGACTTGCTCGGACTTCTGCCGATTGATGTAATTCGGGGCTTTGCGAAGACGATTCAAGCGGGGGACCCGGCCGCGATTTTGAAATCGGTGAACGACGCAATCAAAGACGGCATCGATCTCACGCAACTCGGCAAGGATCTGCAAAGTTACTACCACAATTTATTGCTCGCGAAAGCGGGCGTCGAAGACGCGTTTAAGGTCGATTCGAAAACGCTCGATCAAGCGGCGGCGGACTTTGATTTCCCCACGCTCGAACGCAACATCCGTCTGCTGTCGCGCATGCTCGACGACATGCGCCATTCCGAAACGCCGCGCGCTATTTTCGAAATCGCCGCGATGCGGCTCGGCCAAAAAACCGTCGATGCGCGCGCGTTGATCGAACGGTTGGAGAAGATTGAGAAATCAGGAATTCAGTTGTCTCCCGCCGTTTTTTCCTCTCCACTTGGTGGAGAGGGTAGGGAGAGGACCGTCAGATCCGCACCAACTCTTGCGGAAAGACTGCCCGCCCCCTCCCCCCGCCCACAGGGGGCGGGGTTGCAGCCATCCTCGCAACCTGTGGCGACATCAGCACCGGCAGCCCCCAAATCAGCAGAGGCCCCTTCGAACGACACCGTGCTAGCCGGATGGTCTTCATTCCTCGCCGATCTCGCGAAAGTCCGCGGATCGTTGGCGACCGCGCTCGAGCAAGCATCTCTGCAATCATTCGGCGATCGGCTGCTGCTCACGTTCGACAAAACTTTTAATTACGACATGGCCAACCGCTCGATTGAAACGATCAAATCGGTTTTCATCGCAAAGTTCGGCGCGTGGGCGCCCATCGACATGAAACTAGAAAAGCCGGCCGCTCCCGTCGCAGTGGCCGCGGCGCCCGCGGTCAGCGAAATGCACCGGCCCGCGCCGACGTCCGTTCATGTGATCGCCGACGACAATTTCGAAGAAGTATCTCCCGACAAAGTGACCTCCGACGTGCAGAAGGCGCTTAAGCATTTCCCCGGCACCGTCAAACGCGAACGGAAACCTGAGTAACCGATGTCGCAGCGCTGGCATAATTTGGTTTTAGCGGTGCGCAAACTGCCGGGCGTGGGGCCGAAGATGGCCGAGCGGATCGCGCTTCATTTGATGCGCTCGCCCGACACCGAACAAATCTTACGAACGATCGCCGACGCGAAAGAAAATTTGAAACGTTGCGCGCTGTGCGGCATGTATACCGAAGACGAGATTTGCGGACGTTGCTCTGATCCTCAACGCGACCGCCATATGTTGTGCGTGGTCGAAGAAATGGCCGACATGGAAGCGATGGAACGTTCGGGCGCGTTCCGCGGCACCTATCATTTGCTCGGCGGCGTGTTGTCGCCGCTGGATGGCGTGGGTCCACGCCAATTGCGCATCGATCCGCTCATAAGACGGCTTGAAGCGAACGATCCGCGCGTCGAAGAAGTGATTCTCGCGACGAATCCCACCGTCGAAGGAGAAGCGACCGCCACTTATTTGTCCCAATTGATCCATCCGCTCGGAAAGAGAGTAACGCGGCTTGCCTACGGCTTACCGTCCGGCGTCGCGCTTGAATATGCGGACGAGCTTACGCTCGCGCGCGCGCTGGAAGGAAGAAAAACGCTTGCTTAAGCGGGCCGCGCTGATCGCGTTGTTCGTTGCGGCGCCCGCGTTTTGTTCTCTTGTCACGGATGATCCCAATGATGCGGTCGCGCGCATCGACACGATCGTGCAAACCGGAAAACCGTCGGCGGCCGTCGTCAATGAACTGGTTCAAGCATTGAAAAATCCCGACGCGAACATCCGCGTGAAAGAACGCGCGGCGTGGGCGCTCGGTGAATTGGAAGCGAAGAGCGCGGCCCCCGCACTCATTGAGGGATGTAAGCATAAAGGATTGCTCGTACGCTCCGCATCGTTGAATGCGCTTTCACGACTGCGCACGAAAACGGCGCTGCCCGTGTTCACCTCGATCGCACAAAGCGATCCGATTTTGTCGCTGCGTCAGAATGCCACGATCGGTCTCGGTTTGTTGCAGGATGATAAAGCGATCCCCGTGCTGGCCCAATTGGCCGCCGATCCGACGCCTGAAGTGCGCGGCGCGGCCGCGCTCGCGATGGCCGCCTCTCATTCGAAGAAAAACAATTTTTCGCAGGCGCTCGAACAAATGAAGGGCGATGAGAATCCGTACGTGCAACAGCGCGCGAGCGCGGGACTCGATGTGGTCAACCGTAAGAATAACGCGGTCGCCGCGCAATTGAAATCAACCGATGCCGATGTCCGGTTATTCGCCGCGCTGTATTTCCAACATCACGGCAACTCGAAGGATTTGCAGGAACTTAAAGACGCGTGGAACGGAGAATCCGACGAAGCCACGCGCGCTCAACTTCAAAAAGCGATCGTGGCCGTCAAAAAACGAGCGGCCGCCGCACAAACCAAAACGCCCTCCTCCACGACCCCTCATAAATCGGGCACGCCTAAAAAGAAAAAAGCGGCTTAATTCGTAGTCGTCATCCCGGCCTTGCAATGGGTGTAACTCATTCGAAACAACGTAAGCCGGGATCCAG